>CAVBPX010000001.1:0-109630 GCA_963597395.1 Eggerthellaceae bacterium
ATCCTATCGGTCGCAGAGGCTCCCTCCAGGATGACATTCACCCTTCACACTCCACTCTCAACTCTTCACACTCCACCCTCCACTCTCCACTCTTCACACTCCACCCTCCACTCTCAACTCTTCACACTTCACCCTCCACCCTCCACTCTTCACACTCCACCCTCCACCCTCCACTCTTCACACTCCACCCTCCACCCTCCACTCTTCACACTCCACCCTCCACCCTCCACTCTTCACACTCCACCCTCCACCCTCCACTCTTCACACTCCACCCTCCACCCTCCACTCTTCACACTCCACTCTCAACTCTTCACACTTCACCCTCCACCCTCCACTGGAGAACCTTTGAAAATGCGGCCGGCAAATTTCTATACTTGGCCCATGGCAAATCTCGGTTACAGTTTTCTGCTCGTTTTGACGGCTTTCCTCTGGGGCACCACTTTCGTTGCCCAGGTCGAAGGGAACTCCGCAGGGCCTTTCGTCTTCACATGCCTCCGGAGCTTTATCGCCACGGGCTTTCTTTTTGGACTTGTCAAGGTCCTGGACAGGCTCGGATTCAGTCCCAAACGTCCCAAAAGCAAAAAGGAGAAAAAGACGCTTTGGACTTCCGGAATCCTTTGCGGAACGGCACTCGCCTTCGGAAACAACCTGCAGCAGCTCGGCATTGCGCTCGGAACCTCGGCCGGAAAAGCCGGATTTCTCACGGCATGCTACCTTTTCATCGTCCCGATTCTTGGAATTTTTCTCGGAAAAAAATGCTCGGTAAAAATATGGATTTGCGTTGCGATTGCCCTTGTCGGGCTTTATCTTTTGTGCATCAAGGAAAACTTTTCGTTTGAATTTTGCGACAGCGTCACGCTCCTTTGCGCCATCGCCTTTGCCGTACAAATTCTCGTCGTCGATAAGTTCGTCGGAATCGTCGATAACGTCCGGCTTTCCTGCATCCAGTTTCTAGTCGTGGGGATCCTCAGCGCGTTTCCGATGTTCTTTGCCGACATGGGCGCTTCCCTCCAGGGAATTAAAAGCGCTCTCGAAGTCTATTCCCATGCGGGAGCCTGGTTTCCGCTCCTTTATGCGGGAATCCTTTCGAGCGGCGTTGCATTTACCCTGCAAATCATTGCCCAAAACAAGATAAGGCCCACCGTCGCTTCGCTTCTGATGAGCCTTGAATCCGTGTTTGCCGTTCTCGCCGGCTGTATTGTTTTGGGAGAGAGGCTTTCTGCGAAAGAGGCGGTCGGCTGCATTCTCATTTTTGCAGCGATCGTCCTTGCGCAGATCCGCTTCGAGAGAAAGTCCCGGAATTCCGTCAGCGGTTCTTGAACTTCAACAAAAGAAGCCCGCCCACGGTCATGGCGGTTCCGAGAATAAGCGAGAGGCACGCGCTGCGGGAAAATCCCGCAATAATGTAGGTCACGAACGAAACGCCCGCCACAAAGAACACGTAGGGGAGCTGCGTATTCACATGGTTCACATGGTTGCACTCCGCACCGGCACTCGCCATGATGGTCGTATCCGAAATGGGTGAACTGTGGTCGCCGCAAACCGCGCCCGCCATGCACGCCGAAATGGAAATGATCATGAGACTATAATCGACACCGCCAAAGGCCGCGACGACAATCGGAATGAGAATGCCGAACGTTCCCCACGAAGTTCCCGTTGCAAAGGCAAGGAAGGCCGCAATCACAAAAATAATTGCGGGCATCAGGTTCATAAAGGACGAGGCTCCCCCGCTGACGATTCCCGACACGAATTCCTTCGCACCGAGCGTGTCCGTCACACCCTTAAGCGTCCAGGCGAGAGCGAGAATCAAAATGGCAGGGACCATCGCCTTAAATCCATCCGGAACGCAGGCCATGCACTTGTTAAAGCCGAGGACGCGGCGCGACAGGTAAAAGACAAGCGTAAGGACCAGCGCGGCAAAGGATCCGAGAACAAGCCCAATCGAAGCGTTGCTGTTTGCAAACGAATCCACAAAGCCCCTCGCCTCTTCACCCGAGGCAAAAAATCCGCCCGTATAAATCATTCCGACCGTGCAAAGGAAAATCAAAAGGACAATCGGGACAACCAAATCGAGAATCTTTCCCTTCCCTTCCTGGACGTTCAGTTCTTCCATCTTCGCGTCAATGATTTTTTCCGCGGTTTCGTACTTTTTCATCGGCCCGAAGTTTACCTTGGCAATGGCGACGACAAAGAGCGAAAGAATGGTAAAGAGCGCATAAAAGTTGAACGGAATCGCCTTGATGAAAAGTCCGAGTCCGTCCTCGCCCTCAACAAATCCCGAAACGGCCGCAGCCCAGGAACTGATAGGCGCAATAATGCACACGGGCGCCGCCGTCGAATCAATTAGGTAGGCGAGCTTTTCACGGCTCACGTTAAACCGGTCCGTCACGGGCCGCATCACGCTTCCCACCGTCAGACAGTTAAAATAGTCGTCAATAAAAATCAAAATGCCGAGAAAGATGGTCGCCACCTGCGCACCGACCTTCGTCTTGATGTGCGTCCGCGCCCAGTTTCCGAAAGCGGCAGAACCTCCGGCCCGATTCATCAGCGTCACCATCGCGCCCAGAATCACAAGGAAAAAGAGAATGCCGACATTCCACGGATCCGCGACATGCGCCACAAGTCCGTCCTTGAACGTCGCATCCATAAACCCGGAAAAACTTCCCTGGCTAATAAAGAGCGCGCCAATCAGAACGCCGATAAAAAGCGAGGAATAGACTTCTTTTGTAATCAGGGCAAGCGCAATCGCCACAATCGGCGGAACGAGCGCCCAAAAAGTCCCGTGCTGAAAAATCCAGCCCGAAGCGGCGGCCACGTTTGCCGTGGAATCCACGACGGTCATAGCGGCAGAGGAAAGAGCCGAAAGAGCTGTGTCCGCTGCGGAAGACACGGACTGTGCAAGCGTATCCAGATTTTCCATGGTTATTTATCCTTCGAAGCGGTAAGGGATTCGAGCGGATTTTTGATTCCCGCCTCTTCCAGTTTTTCCAAAACGGCAATTGCATAATTGACCGCGTCAAGCGAACGGGAGTTCGCATACAGCTTCACTTCGCCAAGAGCCTTGATGGCCCGGCAATTTGTCATCGGTTTATCGGACATTGACGTCTCCTTTCAAATGTCCTTTCAATTTTAACAATTATTGGCCTTTTCCGTTTTACGGAAATCCCCGGCCGCGGGAAAAAGCGCAGCACAAAAAAAACAGCCCTTTCGTCGCACCGCCTTCAAAGAAGGACAGCCAACGAAAGAGCTGCTTTTGAAAAATCCGGAAATTACTTGTTGAGCTTGTTCTGGATGTAGGAAAGAACGTCCGAAACCTTGATGAACTTTTCGGCGTCTTCGTCGAGAATTTCGATGTCGAATTCGTCTTCGAGGGCCATCACCAGTTCAACGCGGTCGAGGGAATCGGCGCCGAGATCGTTCACGAAGGAAGCGTCCGGGGTCACGTCTTCCGGCTTCACACCGAGCTTTTCGACGACAACAGCCGTGATTTTCTTGAGAAGTTCTTCTTCAGTCATTTTTTACTCCGTTTGAGGTTTTGTGAAAATTTAGAAACTTTTTGAAAAATATCAAGTCACGCTCCGAGACCGCCATCGACTCCGATGACCTGGCCCGTAATGTAGGCGGCTTCGTCGGAAACGAGGAAGGCCACCGCGTTCGCGACATCCTTCGGATTTCCGATTCTTTGCGCCGGAATGGCGTTTTTGAACTTTTCGAGCATCTCCGGGGAGAGCTTCGCCGTCATGTCCGTATCGATGAATCCGGGGGCGACGGCGTTCACGGTAATGCCGCGGGCGGCAAATTCCATGGCGTTCGTCTTGGTAAGCCCGATGATCCCCGCCTTGGACGCGGCATAGTTCGACTGACCGGCCTGGGCGCGGATGCCATTGATGCTCGCCATGTTCACAATGCGGCCAAAGCGGCGTCCCATCATGTGGCGCGCCACGGCGCGCGTGCAAAGGAATGCCGAGCGGAGGTTCGTCCGAATCACGTCGTCAAAGTCCGCGTCCTTCATTCGCATCATCAGCCCGTCCCGCGTAATTCCCGCATTGTTCACCAGAATGTCTATCTGGCCGAACGCTTCGAGAATCGCCTTGAACGTCTCCGCGACCCGCTCCGAATCCGAAACGTCGCACGCATAGCTTTTGATTTCGACGCCCGTTTCCGCGGACATCCGCGAAGCGAGCTCCTCGCGTTCCTTCGTGGAGATAAACGCGATTTTCGCGCCCTGGAAAGCGAGCGTTCTCGCAATTTCATACCCGATACCGCGGGAGGCTCCCGTCACGACGGCAACCTTGCCTTTCAAATCAATCATAATGCTCCTTTCAGGGCCTTGACGGCTTCTACCGATTCCACGGCGGTGAACTTGACCGAGCGGTCAATTTTGCGTTCAAGGCCCGAAAGCACGTGCCCGACGCCCACTTCGACGCCCGACGTCACGCCGCAATCCTTGATGGCATACGTCATGGACTGACTCCAGCGGACCGGGCTTACAAGCTGCCGCACGAGCAGTTCGCGGATTTCCTTCGCCGACGTCACGGCCGACGCGGTGACGTTTGCAATCAGAGGCTTTTGCAGGTCGCGGAATTCGACATTTTCGATGGCCTCGGCAAGACCCGCCTGGGCGCCTTGCATGAGCGGGCTGTGGAACGCGCCCGAAACCGCGAGCGAAACAGCCTTGACGCCTTCGGCCGCACAGTTTTCGACAAGACATGCAACGGCAGGCGCCTCGCCCGAAACGACAATCTGTCCCGGGCAGTTGAAGTTCGCCGGAACCACCAGTCCGACGCTTTTCACGGCAGCGCAGAGTTCCAGAACCTTTTCTTCGCTCGCACCGATGACGGCCGCCATCGCGCCCGGATTTTCCTCGCCCGCCTTGGCCATCAGGGTTCCGCGGACGCGCACGAGCTTTAGGCCGTCCTCAAAGGAGAAGCCCCCCGCGGCACAAATGGCGGAATATTCGCCGAGCGAATGTCCGGCGACCATGTCAAAACCGATTCCTTCCGCCTTCAGAACTTCGAGAACCATCATGGAGGAAGCAAACAGGGCGGGCTGCGTATTGGACGTCATCTTCAGGTCCGCCTCGGGGCCTTCGAACATCACCTTCGAAAGCGAAAATCCGAGCGTATCGTCCGCCTTTTCGAGCAAAAGCCTTGCGGGTTCAAAGGATTCGGCGAGAGCCTTGCCCATGCCCACATACTGGGCACCTTGACCGGGAAATACAAAAATGGTTTTAGACATCGTTTTCTCCAAAATAGATTTTATCTAGAGGGAAAGGGAATAAAAAATGTCCGAAAACAGACCGCTTCGGACAAGATTCTAAACAATGGTTCAACAAGAGCCGTATTCCTTCCCCGATTCTTTTGGCCCGCCAAGGGGCCTCGGAGCGGGGAAAGCGAAAGGATCATTGCGCTTCGATACCGGCGAGCTTCTGACCGATTTTTTCGGGGACCTTGTTGGCCGCAAACGTATAGGCGACCTTCAGGGCCTGTTCGATGGCCTTTTCGTCGGAGCGGCCGTGAGCGATGATGCCCGTGCCTTTAAGTCCGAGGAGAAGGGCTCCGCCCGTGTTGCGGTAGTCCCAAGCTTCGTTGAACGCCTGACCGGCCGGCGTGTCAATGACGCCGAACGTCTTGGTGTGCAGTTCGTAAAAGCCTTCGTACATCTTGAGAAGGACGTTTCCGACAAAGCCGGAGCAGACAATCACGTCCGCATTGCCGAGCACGACGTCGCGGCCTTCGATGTTGCCGATAAAGTTGACCGGTGCGGACTTGAGGAGCTGATAGGTTTCCTGGACTGCTGCCGGGCCCTTCTTTTCCTCTTCGCCCATGTTCAAAAGGCCGACCTTCGGATTTGCGATTCCGAGATGACTTTCCGCAAAGACGGAGCCGGCGAGGGCGAAGTCCTTGAGAACGACGGGCTTTTCATCGACGTTTGCACCCGCATCGACGAGAACGCTGTGTCCCTTCGCGGTCGGAATGATGCATCCGATAGGCGGACGGGCGAAGTTCTCGCTCGTGCGGCCGAGGATCATCAGGCAGGAAGCCATCATCGCGCCGGAGTTTCCGGCCGAGACGCTCGCCTGCACAAGGCCCTTCTTTTGGAGGGCGACGCACATCACGAGGCCGGAGTGCTGCTTTTTGCGGAGCACTTCCGTCGGATGTTCGTCCATCGCCACCAGTTCGGGGGCATCGACAACCTGGATCAGCTTTCCTTCATAGCCGAACTGTTTTAGCTTCGCCTTGACCTCGGCCTCGGGGCCGCAAAGCACAACGCAAAACTTTCCATCGGAACTGTTCACGGCATTGATCGCGCCCTGGACCACAACGTCCGGTGCGAGGTCGCCGCCAAAGGCATCAAGAGCAATGCTGATCATGGAGGGGACTCCTTTCGAATTGTTGGAAATTAGGCTTCCTGGATGTGGACGACTTCAACGCCGTTGTAATAGCCGCAAACCGGGCACACGCGGTGCGGACGCTTTGCAGAACCGCAATGATCGCAAGTTGCGAGCGCCGGAGCTTCGAGCTTCCAGTGCGTACGACGCTTGTCACGACGGGCATTCGAGGTTTTTCTTTTTGGTACTGCCATTTTGAACTCCTAATCGTTCGGCTCAGGTGTTGATTCATCCGTTCGGACGTCTCATCTTGTCCTTGAGCGCTTTCAATTTTTCCCAACGAGGATCTTCACCGGGAGTCCCTGACGCTTCGCCAGCTTCCCAAACAAAGTCCTTGTCCGGATCGTCCTTAACCGGATGGAGGGGTTCCTGGAGAATCACCAGTTGCCGCACGCATTCGGTCACATCCACATGGTCCTGGTTCGCCGGTACGCGGAACCCGAAGGTCTCGTCGTCCGAATCGTCCAGTTCCTGTTCCGCAAGGCCCGGGATGAGTTCCACCCAAAAACCGATCGGCGTCTCGAAAGGACTGTCGAAAGGTTCGAGCGTGCGGGAACATTCTAAAACCTGTACCCCGGAAAGAGTTCCCGTGAGAAGCCAGCGGTTCGACCCTTCGGCAACAACCGAAAGCGAAACGTTCAGGGGCTCCTTTACGCGGAGTTCTTCAAAAACAGCCGCATCCGAGGCTTCCTTTCTGAAGCTTGCCGAAAGCGTGGCGTCACACGACGCGATTTTTGAAATCTCTATTCTCAAGGTAGCGCAAAATATACTAGAAAAAAGCCATTCGGTCAATAAATCACGGGAAAATCACCCCGAAAAAGGGCGATTTTTCCTCCAAAGTCCTCAATTTGAAGCCGCCGGAGGCGTGTAGGTGAAGCCCTGTTCCTTGAGAGTGTCCCCGGGAGGAAGGCTCACGTGCACAAACTTGACGTAGTCCTCGGGCGCGGAAGCGCCCGACTTGAGGTTCTTCACCACGAGTTCATCGCCCGGGTAGAAGACGAAGTCCTGTGTATCCGGCGGCAGGTTGTCCATGAGAACGGCCTCGCAGGAGCTTACCGTCCTGTAGGCGCTCGTTCCGAAGAATCCCACGCGGATGCTGTAGGCCCAGCAGAGCGTATCGGCCTTGGACGTCTGGGCGTTGTTCGAAACGAGGAAGACCCGTCCGCGGAAGTTCGAAGCCAAAAGAAGCTTCACCGTATCGACCAAAACCGTATCGCCCGTGCCGAGGAGAGCGTCCTTTTTGACAAAGGCGGAGACGCCCGAGAGCGGGTTTCCGAGCGAATCCGTTCCGCGGAATTCCACGCGGACGCTGTCCTGAATAACGCTTGCCGCGGGAGCCGGAACGCGGAAGACGCCGTTCGAATCGGAGAAAGCCTGGGCGACAAAGCCGTCACCGGAGAGGACCGAAAGCCCGTAGAGATCCGTGACGACGTGAACGGACGCGCCGACGACCGGCCTTCCCTTTTCGTTTACGACAACGCCCGAAAGAACGTTCCCCTGGATAGGCTCCTTTTCGGAGAGGTTCCAGCGGAGGCTTCCGATGTCGAGCGTATCGCCCGAGTTAAGCAGAACGGGCAGCTTGCGCGTAATGACCGAGTCCGCATACCCAAAGGTCCGGAGCTTTGAAACGGCTCCCGAATCCGCCGGAGTGACCGTGAGAAGGAAGTCTCCCTCGGGGACAAAAAGCGCAAACGAGTCCGGAGCAAAAAGATCCGCCTGGAACGTCGTGGAATCGAGAAGCACAATAAAGTGCGAACCCATCCAGAGAGCGGAATCGCCGGAGTATTCGAGATTTCCGCGGAGAACCGCCGGCTTTTGAAGCCTGACGCGGAGGGGTACGCCGGCGTTTACGGCCACGTTCCGAAGCAGTTCCACCTGCATGGAATCCTCGGACGCCGCCTCATACCGGAACTCGACGTTTACCGTATCCGCAACGGAGCTGTCAAAGGCGAAGTTTCCGGAAGCGTCTGTCGAGGTTTCAAGATAGGCAACGGGATACCCGAACCTTGCGGCGACCTGCCGCACGAGGACGCCGCTCGCAAGCGAGCTGTCCGAAAGCAGCACCGTTCCGGCAATGGTGTTTTCCGTATCGGTCGCTGTTCCCGAAACCTTTGTTTCCGAGCAGGAGCAGGCAAGAAGGCAAAGGAGCCAAAGTGTCAAAAGGCGATTAAACTTCTTCATCGTGTTCTCCTTCGTCGGCGGAACTTATGCCCGAACCTTCCCCCACGGCCGGAAGCTTTTCAAGCTCCTTGGACAGCGGAAAGAACTGGACGTTCAGTTCACAGATCATCGTCTCGTGTTCATCCGAGCGGACAATATCGACAATTTCCTTCCGGAAAGTGTCAATTTTGTGGATGATGCGTTCGAGGCCTAGCGGCGAAACGCTCATCGTCGTGCAGGAGACGTTGCGACGTTCCGTACTAAAATAGTCAACGGACGCCTTGCCGAGGTCCATCATCTTTTTTTGAAAGTCGTGTACAATGAACGGCGGAATTTCGCGGCCGCTCGTAATCGTCTTGTTGACGGACCGCCAATAGCCGTTTTCCTTTTCGATAAGGCCCAGTTCGGACAAAAGCTTTATCGACTGCTTTGCCTGCGGAACCGTAATCCGCGGATTGAGGAAGAGCGCCAGGTCCTGGTAGTTGTCGGAGACGTTCAGAACAGAAAGCGCCTCGCGGACCGCGACGTAATACCATTCCCTGTAATACTCGATTTGCTTGCGGGAAAGCGCCTTGGTCGTCTTCGGGAGAAGCGCGGACATCTGCTCAAAGATGGTCTGCTTGGATTCCGGAGTCTCCGCATGGGTAAAATCGACCATCAGGCTAAAGTAGCGACCTTCCTTTTCGGAAAGTCCCAGCGCATGGATAAACTTCGGAACCATTTGCGGGGTGAGAGACTTTCGTCCCTTCACGAGGTCGAGGTAAAAGCCGCTCGACGTATAGCCCGCACGCTTTGCAAAGGCGCGATAGGAAAAATACCGCTGCACCGACTTGCGATACTCGTAATAATCCTGCAAATACTTTCTGTAATTGTAATAGGCAAAGACGTTCATACGTGATAAAGATACATTTTACTTTTTTCCCGGGAACACTTCCCTTTTGTAAAGTTTCTTCCAAAAAGGCGAAATTTTTCAAAAAAGAACACTTCGGGAACATTTTCGAATTTTGAGGGGATACGGTTCGTCATATTTTTGCCTATTTTTGAGGAACACCCAATCCCATCTGGATCCCGTTCTGCACAAAGGACGGGATTCTTTTTATTTTAGGGGGCAATGGAACACGTCAAGCGATTTTTTTCGAAATCCCTCCGCCTGGTTGCGATTTTTGCACTGATTTACCTCTGCATGCTCTTTTATATGGCCGTTTCGGAACGCCGCTACGCGTTTCCGCGGGCCCCGTCCGACGAGGCGAGCGCAAAGGCCCTTGCGGAGAACGCCGTCCTGTGCGAAGCTCCCGACGGAAAGAAGCTCGAAGGCTGGATTCTGAACGACTCCCTTCCGAACACCGTGCTGTATTTTGCGGATGCGGGCGAGGACGCTTCGACGTTTTTGCGGAACGCCTCCAAAATTTCGTCCGTTCGCATGGTCGCGTTCAACTACCGCGGTTCGGCCGGAAGCGAAGGCACGCCGGGCGAAAAGTTTTACGCGGAAGACATCGGCCGGATGATTGCCTGCTCGGGCGGCGAGCCGAAGGTTCTTCTCGGGCACGGCGTCGGAGCCATTGCCGCCTACAATTTTCACAAAAATGTTCCGAATGCGACGGCGATTCTTGTAGATCCGGCGGAGAGCTACACGGCAAGGCTTTCGAACCGCTACCGGATTTTCTTTCCGAAGTTCCTCGGACGCACCAAGACCCGGATGGAGTTTTCGCTGGAAGACGCCGGTCTAAAAAAGGCGACGGTCGTCCTTGACGATCCGCGGCGCGAGCCTCTATCGCGGGAACTGCTCGAAGCCCGCCCCGACCGTTTTGAGGTCGTCCGTCGAAGCGGAGCTTCCCTTCTCGACGTTCTGGATTCCCTTATCGAAAAATCGTGCACAAACTAACGGCCACCTCTAAAAATTCATTTTCAAAAATTTGGTTGCATTTTCCCCTCCAAAACAATTTTTAGAGGTTCCCTAACGGCGTTATCTTGTCCGCAATCCGTTATTTTGTTAGATTGTTTCCGTCAGGAATTTTAACCTCAAGGACGCTTTTATATGGAAACGTACAAGGTCAGAATGGATATTCGCGGATTCGTCCGCTTTTCCAAGGAACTCGCCGAAAAGTTCAAGCTGAAAAACTTTCCCTACGCCGATGTCTTTATCGACAAGGCCGGTTCGCGGATTGCAATCGTCCCGACTGCAAAAATCAAGACGACCTCGTTCCGGATGCTTCCCTCGAACGATACGTACCTCCTTTTTCTCCGCGGCGCGATGAAGAGCGTCGGAATTCCCGTCGTCTCGGGAGAAGTCGTCCTGTCCAAGGAAGGCGACAAGTTTATTCTTCAAAAGAAGGGAGCCCGCAAAACGGGCGATTTCGAAACCTACGCGTGCCGCAATTCCGCAGGGCTTCCGATGATTTCCATCGACCCGCGCGGAACGATGATTCTCGACAAGCGCTGCATCATGGCCCTCAATACGGAAAAGAACGCCACGATGTCGCCCGAGTATGACGCTAGGAAAAAAACTTTCAGGCTCACGTTCGGCAAAAAGGGTCTCATCAACGTCCGCACCATCGAGAGCCACGCGAGCCTTTCGATGATGGGAACCTTCCACGCTTTTGGCGTCAAGCTTCCAGAGTCTCACATGCGCCTTTCGGTCCAGATTGAAGGGAACGTCATGACGTTCAGGATGGTATAATATGGTCGAAATTTTCAAGGTCTTCTATTCTACGCACTACAACTTTGCGGCGCTGTCGCTCCTCCTGCTCCTTCTCGTCATCTTCCTTTTGACGAAAAAGAATTTCAAGTGGAGCATCGTCTTCCTTGCCGTCATCGTCGTCATCAACCTGTTCATTTGGCAGCGCACAAACGGAAAGGTCTGGACACTCACTGAAATTCCGGAAGAGACAAATTCCTGGAACACGCCGCAGCCCGTGACATACAAGTTCTACGCCCCGGATCACTGGAAAGTCAAGACCGAGGACGGCGAGGAAATTCACTGGTGCTGGGTCGAAACCTACCACGAAAAGTTCCTCTCGATAGACTTTGTCGATAAGCTCTGGGGCACCAAGGAAGCGAAAAAGCTTCGCGAAGCCTCGGAAGAGCGCCTCAACCAGTAAGAGACCTTAAAAATCCTCGTTTTGAGGACGGTTCATTTCAATGCCCCCAATTTTTTCTAAATTGGGGGCATTCATTTATACCAAAGGATTTATATGAAAATTTCCGCCCTTTTCGCCCTCGTTCTTGCCGCCTCCGCCTTTGCCCAGGACGCCGCGCCTGCCACGCAGCAACAAGGCGGTTCCATGTTCATGGGACTTCTCCCGTTCATTTTGATGTTCGTCGTCATGTACCTCTTCTTCATTATGCCGAAACAAAAGGAAATGAAGAAGCTCGACGCGATGCGCAAGGCCCTGAAGAAAGGCGACCAGGTGCTGACTTCCGCCGGAATCATCGGCACCGTTGCAAACATCGAAGGGACGGTCGTCACCGTCAGGACCGGAACCGATACCAAGATCGATTTTGAACAGGCCGCCATTCTCCGCGTCCTGAATGCGGAAGAAAAGAAAGCGGCAAAATAATGGCCATTCTGGATATTAAGATTTACGGGAATCCCGCGCTCCGCGAAAAGTGCGCGCCCGTCGAAGCGATTACGCCCGAACTTTTGACGCTCGCGCACGATATGCTCGAAACGATGTATGAGGCGGGCGGAGTCGGACTTGCCGCTCCGCAAGTGGGAAAGAGCATGCGCCTCGTCGTCATTGACCCGGCAAGGCCCGACGAGGAAGAACCTCCCGCGCCGCGAATCATCTTTAACCCGACCTGGGGCGCGGAAGCCGACTCCAAGGACGTTCCCTATGACGAGGGATGCCTTTCCGTTCCGGACGTGTTCTGCAACGTCAACCGGCCCGGTAAAATCTGGATTCGCTACACGAACGAAAACGGAGAGACGGTCGAGGAACACAACATCGAAGGCCTTCTCTGCCGCTGCTTTCAGCACGAAACGGATCATCTCGACGGAAAACTCTTTGTGGATGTCATCTCGACGGCAGACCGTGAACTCAACCGTTCGCGTCTCCGCGACATGGTAAAAAAAGAGAAGAAAAAGATCGAATCCCAAAAAACGGGAAAAAGACGATGAAAAGATTTCCGCTGCTCCTTCTCGCCATCGGACTTACAAGCTGTGCGCCGCTGCCGCCGCTTGTGACCGACCCGATTGACGAACCGAAGGCGGCGGAAAACGCTTCGCCTGCCCAGGAAAGCGCAAGCGTCCAAGAGAAAGCACCCGCAAGCGATTCCGTTACTTTCGAAGTCCTTCCGGATTCCGCGGCAAAGGATTCGACGGTCCTCGAAGAGGCGTTTACGCCGATTGCCCCGGCGAGCGCGGAAGCCCTCCCCAAATCCGAGACTCCAAAGGCCTACCCCGCAATGGAACTTTCCGAAGAGCAGCAAAGGGACTTTCGCGTGGGAATTCTCGTCGGAGTTTCCAAGGCGGAAGTTTCCGGAGAGCGCTACGCGGTGAGCCTCCACGAAAAAGATTCTTCAAGGGACTTCCGGTCGGGAACCCTGAAACTTTCGCCCAAAAAGGAGCAGGTCCAGTATGGGACTCTCACGGCGGACTCCGTCTGGATTCTTCCGGGCGACTCTTCGAAACTTTCGGTCGGCGGCAAGGAATACCGCGGAAAAATTCTCGTCGTAAACAACGGCAAGAATTTAACGGTCGTCAACGTTCTCCCGATCGAAGACTATCTGAAGGGCGTCGTCCCGCACGAGATTGGAAAGCTCGACGAAAGCATGTTCGAGGCTCTCAAGGTGCAGGCCGTCGCCGCAAGAACCTATGCCTACCGCCACTTCAATTCCAGGGTCTCGCAAGGCTTTGACGTCTATGCGACGGTCCAGGACCAAGTGTATAACGGAAGCTCGGGCGAATCCCCGCTCACGAATGCGGCCATCGATTCGACTAAAGGAATCGTTTTAACCTACGACGAAAAGCTCATCGAGGCGTATTACCATTCCACGTGCGGCGGCTACACGGAGGGCGTCGAAACCTGGGGACTTTCCCCGGTTCCCTACCTAAGAAGCCAGAACGATATGAAGAACGCGGATTCGGCCTGGTGCACGGGACCGCACTCCGCATGGAAAAAAGTCTATAGCGAAAAAGAACTTGTGACGATGTTCAAGCGCAACTTCAAGGAAGCCCGCGCCGAAGGAAAGTCGAACTTTGGCGGCATCCAGCAAATAGAAATCAAGTCGAAGTTTCCGGGAGGCCGCGTAAACGAACTCGAAGTTTTGACGGACAAGGGAATTTTTACCGTCCGCGGAGACCGCACGCGCTGGCTTTTCAAGGAAGGTTCCAAGATTCTATCCTCGTCCAAGTTCGACATAGAAAAGAACGGAAAGGTCTGGGTGATTGACGGTTCCGGTTTTGGGCACGGAATCGGAATGTGTCAAATGGGAACGCGCGAAAGGGCAAAGGCCGGTCAGCGCTTTGACGAAATTCTCCTCGCCTACTATCCCGGAACCGTCCTCCAATGCATTCAAAACGCCGAGTAGCAATTTTAAGCGAAGGCTGTGCGGCCAATTTCGGGGACGGCGAGGAGATTGGCGAACGTTTTGCCCGGGAAGGTTTTGACGTTTCGTTCGAAATGCCCTCCGAGACGCCATGCGCCCTGGTCTTAAACGCGTGCACGGTCAAGGGAATTTCGGGAGCCGTCAAGCTTTCAAGGCAAATCCGCGCGGCATTTCCGGAGGTTCCCGTGTGGGTGACGGGCTGCGCCACCGAAGACCTCAGGCGCGAACTCCAAAGGCTCTACCCGGACTTTGTATTTGGACCGAAGGACGCCCACAAGAACGAAAGCGCTTTTCGGGAATTTTTGGCGCACTTGAAAATTTTTCCGCCGGCGGACAGGGATGTTCCGGTCGCGGAAGCGGAACAGGTTCTTTCGGTCACCTCTAAAAATTCAATTTTCAAAAATTTGGTTGCGACTCTTCGCGCTGGTTCGTCATTCAAAATGGCAAATACCGGGAGTATTCGCCACTTTTCATTCCTGCCTTCGCTTGGTCTCACTCAAATTTTCTTTACCAAAGCAATTTTTAGAGGTGACCTTTCGTCCCACGCGGGCATCGGGCTCGTGAACATCGAAGAGGGCTGTCTCGACCGCTGCAACTACTGTTCGACGCACCTCGTCAAGGGCGTTCTCAAAAGCATTCCGCCCGAGCTTGTCGTTCGCCGCGTCCGTCGCAAGGTCGAAGCCGGGAACCGCGAAATCTTTTTGACCGGACAGGACACAAGCTGCTACGGATTTGACCTCCACACGAACCTCGCCGTCCTTTTACAGACGATTCTCGCAAAGGTTCCCGGCGATTACAAAATTCGCGTGGGAATGGGAAACCCGCGGCACGTGCTTTCCTACCTCGACGCCCTGGTTGAAACGTTTTGCGACTCCCGCATCTACAAATTTCTTCATATTCCGGTGCAAAGCGGAAGCGACCGCGTTTTGCGTGCGATGAACCGACGGCACAGCGTCCTCGACTTTTTTAAAATCGCCGAGGCTTTCAAAACGCATTTTCCCGACCTGAACCTGGGAACGGACATTATCGTCGCCTACCCGGAAGAGACCCGCGAGGACTTTGAAAAAAGCCTTGAACTTGTCCGAAAGGCGCGGCCGTCCATTTGCAACATTACGCGGTTCGTTCCGCGCGAAGGGACGCCCGCCGCAAAAATTCCGAACACGATTTCAAAAGAAGAACGCTATGCGCGTTCTGCGGAACTGTCGGAACTTTTTCAAAAAATTGCGTTCGAAAACAACCGGGCCTTTGTGGGAAGCCAAAAGAGCGTTGTCGTCGAAAAAAAAGGCTCGCGACCGGGGACGACCATTGCCCGGGACGACTCCTTCCGCCCGGTCGCCATCGAAGGGGACTTTGCACCCGGAACGCGCTTTAACGTACAAATTAAGCGAGCCGAAACATTCGCGCTCATCGGCGAAATTCTCGGCCGTCACTTGCCGTTATAGCGTTCCATGCACTTCGCAATTCCCTGCTTGAAGTAACACTCGACAAGGGCGGGAACCTTCCCGATGGCACCGTCAAAAGCGGCCCGGTCCTCGGGCGAAAACCTGGCGAGAACCCAGTTTGCAAGATCCCAGCCCGCGGGGCACTTCCCCACGCCGAACCGGACGCGCGGAAACCTGTCGCCGATATGTTCGATGATGTTCCGCAGCCCGTTCTGTCCGCCGTGGCTTCCGGAAGAGCGCACCCGAATGCGTCCGACGTCCAGATTGATGTCGTCCGAAAAGACGAGCAAATGCTCGGGCGAAACCTTGTACCAGGTCATCAGAGCCTGGACGGCTTCCCCGGAGAGGTTCATGTAGGTTTGCGGCTTTACCAAAAGAACATCCTCGCCCGCAATAGAAACTTTTTGCGTCAGGGCCTTGTGTTCCGACTTCCAGGTCTTCGAAGCATCTTCGAGCCTTTCTACCGCCATAAAACCCGCATTGTGATGCGTTTTTTCGTATTGCGTACCGGGATTTCCGAGACCGACAATCAGATGCATAAATTCTCCTGAGAGATGAAAGGCTCTTAATGCGTTTCGCTTTCGGACATTTCAAGTCCGCGAAAGAATTTGAGGCTTTCAAATTCGTCTTTTAAAAGATAGATGGCAAGGCCTATCATGTAGAGCGAACCCGTCACAAGAACGGGCGTCCCCGCTTCCTTTTCCACATCGGCGAGAAAATTTCTTGAAAGCGGGGCGGAACATCCGACGCGGCAGCCGAGAGTTTCCAGTTCGGACGCGACATTTTCGATATCACGGAACCGCGTATAGGGCGTTTTCGTCACATGCCAGACGGAGACAAAAGGCTTTAACAGGGCGATCATTTCCTGGATGTTCTTGTCCTTGAGCGCGCCAAAAACGCAATGGAATTTTTTCCCGGGATAGTCCCCGGCAAGAGTTTCCGCAAGCCTTTTCATCGCATGGGGATTGTGCGCGCCGTCCAAAAGAAAGCGAAATTTTCCGTTTGCATCGACGAGCCTTTGCATGCGGCCAATCCAGAGCGAGCCTTTAAGAGCCTTCCGGGCAAGCGATTCGTCAAAGCGGTCTTTCAAAAATTCCCGGGCGGCAACAAACGAAAGCGTCGCGTTTTCAACGTAATGATGCCCGGAATTGGCAACTTCCAAATTTTCCATCGTTTTGGGGTGAATCATCCGTGCGGGAATATTGCGTACAAATTCACCGGCAAAGCGAATAAGTTCCCGGGAAACGTTCCCGATAAAAATTTGGGAATGTGGCGAGAGAATGCCGAGCTTTTCACGCAAAATGTCCTTTTCCGTCTTGCCCAAAAGTTCCGTATGTTCGAGCCCGATGCTCGTGAGAACGGCGAGTTCGCCGCAAGCAGTCCGCGTGGAATCAAGCCTTCCGCCGAGGCCCGCCTCGACGACGGCGCAACCGACCTTTTTTTCGGCGAAATGCAAAAAGCAGGCGAGCGTAACCGCTTCGAAAAAGGAAACCCGGATATTTTCTTTTTCGGATGCGTCCCGAACCTTTTCGAGAAGCCGGTCAAAATCCTCTTCGAAAACGGGCTTTCCGTCAACGCGAATTCGCTCCCGCACGTTTACCAGGTGCGGACTTGTATAAAGCCCGGTCAAAACGCCGTGCGCAGCAAGAATGTTCGAAAGGTAAAACGAGGTGGAACCCTTTCCGTCCGTGCCTACAACGTGAATCGTCCTGAACTTTTTTTCCGGATGCCCAAACGCTTCGAGCATCCGTTCCATATTTTTCAAATCGCCCGTCATCCCGAGCGGCGACAAAGAATGAAGATATTCCACGCCAAAATTTTTCATCCTCCAAAATTTAGCTAACATTGAAGGCAACAAGCGAGTTTCTATGAGTGAAGAAGCACTGGAAAAAGCATGGAGCGACCATTCGCGCCTCTGGAAGCAAAACCTCTGGGTTTACCCGGTCATCAGCCGTCGCGCGGGCGGTCTTTCCATCGGTATAAACCTCAACCTCGACAAGCATTGCAATTTTGACTGCGCCTACTGCCAGGTCGATCGGAGCGTCCCCGGCAAAAAGGAAATGCTCAACGTTTCGCGCATCGAAGCGGAAATTGAGACAATCATTTCCGCCTACGAAAAAAACGGTCTCGCGGATTTTTCCATGTTCCGGAACGTTGAAGAAGAAAAGCGCGAAATCAAGGATCTTTGCCTTTCCGGCGACGGCGAAAGTACCATGGCGAAGGAGTTTCCGGACGTTTGCCGAATGCTCCGCAAAATGCAGGAAAAATACGCCATCTACCCGCTACAGCTCACGCTCATCACCAACTCCACATTGCTCGACAGGCCAAGCGTCCAAAAGGGCCTTGCGCTTCTCACCGAAAAAAAAGGCGAAATCTGGGCAAAGCTCGACGCGGGAAGTGACGCCTGGTATCAAAAAATCAGCCGCTCCCGGGTTCCGCTCGAAAAAATCCAGGCGAACATCGAATCGGCAATCAAAAAATTCCCGATGCGCATCCAGACGATGCTCTGCAAAATCGGCGAGGAATTTCCCGGCGAAGAGGAAATTAACTTATACGTAAACAGGCTTCAAAAAATTTACGCGTCAAATCCTCAAAATTTGCTCGGGGTGCAACTCTACGGAGTTGTACGCCACACGGCCATTCCCGACGTTCATCCAATAGAAAAAAGTTTCTTTTCGAAAGTCGCCGAAAAAATCCGCGAAAAAGTTCCCGTCGAAATCGATCTTTACTAGAGGATGTCCCGGTTCTGTAAAACGCCGTGCGAAAGTGTCAGTCGGCGGAACGGGCTGTTCAGGTAAAAATCGGGGTTGTGGGTCGCCATCAAAACGGTCGTTCCGCGAGCGTTGATTTCCTTGAAAATGTTAAAGACTTCCGCCGCGTTTTCCGGGTCCAGGTTGCCGGTCGGTTCGTCGGCGAGAATCAGATACGGATTGTGGACCATCGCACGGGCAATGGCGACGCGCTGCTGTTCACCGCCCGAGAGCGTGTAGGGCATCGCAAGCCTCTTTTGCGAAATCCCGACGAGCGAGAGCGCATCAAAAACCTTGCTGTTCAAAAGCTTGGGAGGGGTTCCCGTTATGCGGAGCGCCAATGCGACGTTTTCAAAAACGTTCCTGTCGGGCAAAAGCTTAAAGTCCTGAAAGACGATTCCGATGCGACGGCGAAGTTCCTGCACCTTGGCGTCCGTCGCCGTTTTCGAATCATAGACGATGTCCTTCGAAAACTGCACCATGACCTCTCCGCCGTGAAACGGATCCGGCCGTTCGTCCATGTAAATGAGCTTGAGAAGCGTCGATTTTCCGGCCCCGCTGTGCCCCGTCAAAAAGACAAATTCGCCCTGCCCGATGCGAAGCGTCACGTCGGAAAGCGCTTTCCAGTTGTCCTCGTAGGTTTTGGTCACATGCAGGAACTGGATCATCCGAAATCATTCCTTCATACGGATTTCGATGTGCACTTCGTCGCGCCACTTCTTGACAAATTCCCGCAGTTTTTGATCTTCCATGTGGTTCGTGGCGAACATTTCGATTTTCATGTAGTCGTCTTCGAGCGTATAGTCCCGAACCTGCTTCAGGTCCGAAAGGCGCAGCAGATGGTATTCGTTTCCGACGAGAAAAGGCTCGGACGTTTCGCCCACGGAAAGCTCCGAAAGCGGTCCCCAGAACAGCGTATCGACGTCCGACTTTTCGAGCCATCCGAGATTTCCGCCGTTAAAGTTCGACTCCTTGTCGGTGCTGAACTTTTTGGCGGCCGCGTAAAAAAGAGAATCCGAGGAAAGCGCCGTCCGAAGCGAATCCGCAAACTTTTGAACGCGGAGAGAATCCGCCGATGTCGGAATCGTTTCGAGAAGAATCATCGCAGTGCGAACGCCGTCCTCCTTGCGCCCGATGACCCGGATAATGGTCCAGCCGCGTTCGGTCCGGACGGGAGCCGGGGTATATTCGCCGTTTCCGACAGTCTTGATGGCCCGCTCATAGGCCGGTTCGAGAAGCCCTTTCTGAACGTATCCGATGTCACCGCCGCGCTTGGCCGTGGAATCCTGCGAATGGTTCTTTGCGAGAATTTCCCATATGATGCCGTGATCGAGCGAATCGATAAGCATTTCCGCGGCGCGCCGAACGGAATCCACCACGGCGGAATCCGGTTCGATTTTGAGCGAAAGATGCGAAAGCCGCATGCAGTTGTATTGCCTCGGAATCGAGTCCCTGTAATGCTCGTAAAAGTCCGCCACTTCCTTGCGCGTAGGCTTGATCCCGCCCGCATAGCGCTGACGGATGCGTCCGATAGTCATCTGCTCGCGAATCTGCTTGCCGAGATTTTCGCGGTATTGCGACATGCTCATTCCGAGTTGTGCGCGAACGGCCCTTTCGAGAATTTCCATGCTGATGTTCTGGCGGGCCGCGAGATTTTGCAGGTGCTGCGTCACGCGCATTTCAACCTCGTCGTCCGTCACCTGGATGGAATCCCTATCGACGCGGGAAAGCAGCACCTTGTCGTCAATCAGCTTGTCGAGGACAAAGGCTATCTGCTCCTTTTCGGACATTTTGGAAGCTTCCGCGGAGTTTTGGAACTGGTAGAGGTTCTCCATCACCTCGGAGCGCATAATGGGCTTTCCGTCAACGACGGCCGCGATGGATTCAAACAGTTCCGGGGCGGCAAAAAGGGACGTCGAAAAAAAGAGGGCGAGAAAGGCGAGTCTTGACTTTTTCATAAGGATGGCGACGAAGGCTTTGCGATTTCTTCCGGATAGATGAAAATCGCCTGTTTCTTTTTAATGGAATTTCGGAACGATTCGATGAACGCCTTGCGCTTTGCGCTGGCGGCAAGCATTTGGGCCTGTTCCGCCACGTCCGCAAAGGGAAGTACCGCGCCGGAATCGAGCCTCGAAAGGACGATAAGGCTTTTGAGAGATTTTCCGCAAGAGGCGGGCCGCGTAATTTTTCCGACTTCGAGCGTTTTCAAATCGACCCGCGGACAATCCGTCGGAAGCGCCGTCACCGAGTCAAAAGCTTCCACATTGCGGAGAAGCCAGCTTTTTGCGGGCTTTTCCGTAATCGTCTTTTTGGTCATCGGGGCGTAATACTTCCAGGCGGTCGTTCCGCTTTCGTATGTGACGACCGCAATGTCATAGACGTTTTCCGTCCGAAGAAACCGTTCGGGATGTTCGGCGTAATAGGCGGAGACTTCCGCATCCGTAGTCTTGAGCGTGTCCGTCACGCGGGCGAAATACGCGCCGAGGACAATCTTCTTTTTGGCATCCTCCACAAGGGCCTTGACCTCGGGAGAGTCCGCGACGCCTTCGGCAAGAGCCTGTTCATAGACCGATTCCCTCGAAATCCAGTTTTCGACGCGTTCCGTCCGCTCTTCCATCGAAAGCGAGTCCCACTGTCCGCCGGCGAGAAGTTCGGAGCGCCTGAGTTCCGAATTTTCGACGCGGGCAAGCGTCGGATCGGAAGCCTCGCCCAGATCCTTGCAGGCGAAAAGACAGAACGTAAAAAGAATGAAAAGAGGCCAAAAACGCATCGCCATTAAATTAGCAAATTTTGCATTCAGCGATTCCGGAACCGATTCCGAAGCTTGAGGAGCGCATCCTTTTCGACTTTCTCTTCCGGGACGCTCGAAAGGGCGGAGCGCCTGTAGCGCAAAAGTTCAAATTTTTCGAGCAGGGAGCAGAGCGAAATCTTTGCATCAAAGACATTCGGTTCGCCTTCGGCCTTTTCGGAACGCAAAAGGGATTCCCTCGCATTTTTCAGTTCCAAATCCTTGAGGAACCTTCCGGCAAAATAAGGCGAAAATTTTTCGCGGAGTTCCTTGTTCGTCGGAAGCGCAAGCGTTTCCTCCCAATCGGGGAGCTTTCTTTCGGGAACGAGAAATTCGGAAATTTTCCGCAAGCGGGCGTAAAGGTTCCCTTCTTCGGAAAGAAAGTGCGAAAGTCTTCGCAAGGATTCCGAAATTTTTCCGCCGCGGCGAAGTTCCGTAAACGCCTCGCGAAATTTTTCCCAGGCGAGGACAAAGTCCGAAACCCCGAGATAGGACGCTTCGAAAACCATCCGGCAGAGTCCTTCCCGAAGGCTCGTTTCGCCGGAAGTTCTTGCCGAAGAAATATCCGAAAAGGCACGGACCCGGTGCGAACGGGCAAATTCGAGTCCGGCAAACCTCGAAAGCGCACGGTCCAGATACTCGGCCGTAAAGCGCCTCTTTTCCTCTTCGTTCATCGAAAGGAGCGAGCGAAGCGCATAGCCCGAAGCATCCTTCCGATTCAGAAAGGCAAAGCGCGACTCGAAAAGGGAAACGAGTTCCGCATTTTCCATATCCGCATGGCGCGTGCGGCGGTAGAACCGTTGCCAAAAATCCGCCTCGACGGTCTGCATCGGATGCGGAGACGACGGCGACCACGCAAAGGACACGCCCATCACGGGAAGCGAAAGCGACGCCTTTTGCACCAGGGGACGGATTTCTTCAAAAAAGCGGCACGCGCCCCATTCCGGAGAGAGTTCCAACGGAAACTTTTCGGTCGCGTTCGGAACGTGAACGGAAATGTGCAGTCGCAGATGATGCTCGTTTTGCGGATTCAGGTTCGGCAGGACGCCGTCGCCCGGGCCAAGGCTCAAAAAGGATTCATACAGCGAAACGAGCGGGGACTTTTGCGGATTCCTTTCCAGAAAATCCACAAAGCGGTCATCCAGCTCCCCTTTTCGCCCTTCGAACTTTTTGCGGTCGCCCTTGGGAAGCTCCCGAATAAAGGATTCGAGCATCCAGCCCCGCCATTTTTCGAGTTCGCGGGCAAGAATCGACGGGGAAAGCGCCGGGAGAAAATCCGCCGGAATTTCGAGCGAAAGCCCGTCCCAGGTTTTACTAGCGTCAAAGGCCAGCTCGCTTCGAATTTGCCTGTCAAGAATCTTTTGAAATTCCACAACGCCGCCGTGCGAAGCAGCCTTTTTTTCTTCGGCTTCCCGGGCGAGTCTTTTTTGATAGGCGATGGCAAAGACCGGACTATTGCGGAACGCCTCGAAGTGTTCCATGCCCGTTTCGGAAGCGCGGAACCAGTCCGCTTCCTCGTAGCGAAGCGCCCGGTCCGTATTTTTTTCGATAAAGTCCCGGAGCGTTTTGAGCGAATGGACGCCCGGTGCGCGGCTTACCAGATAATCGACCTGCAAATCGTCCGAAGGAGCGATTCCCCAGCGGCGAAGCCGGACTTCGCTTGCACGGAGAGCCTCCAGCACCTTTTCGTTGTGCTGCATAAACGGGAAAGGCCGCGGAAGATCGCCCTCGACGATCGCTTCGAGAAAAAAGATCCGCGCGGCGTCTTCCGGATTCACGCGGCCGTAATCGACCCGGTGCGAACGGGAAAGCACCATTCCGCGGAACGAAACCTCTTCCACCGCTTCCACAAAGCCCCGCTCCGCGTTCCACTTCGGTTCGAACCAGCGATATGTGCAAAAGTCCTTTGCGACGCGAACTATCCACTCCGGAAGAATTTCCGCGGCCTTTGTCAAAAAGACACGGCTCGTTTCGCGGACTTCCGCGGACAGGACGAACTCGGGAAACTTTCCGGACAGGTCGCTTCCGGGAAAAATATACGCGTCGCGGCCTCCCACCAGACGGTAGCAGCCGTTGTCCTTGTCGCGGCGGGCCACTCCGCCCAAAAATCCGGCAAGAAGCGCAATGTGCAAATTGTCGCGGTGAAACGAACCGAACGGACACTCGTACGAATCGAACTTGACTTTTAAAATGCGCGAAAACTGTTCGTAAAGATCTATCCATTCGCGGCACCGCAAAAAGTGCATGTAGTGCTTTTCGCAATATTTGCGGAGGACGTTCCACGAAGAGCCTTTCCACTCCCGGCAAAAAGCGTTCCATTCCGCAAGAAACGTGAGAAAGTCGCTTTTGTGACCGCCGAGCGACCTGTGCATCCGACGGGCCTTTTCCCTTTCCGCCTCGTCCGACGGATAAAGCCTCGGATCCTGGATGGAAAGCGCAGACGTCACAATGATGGCGGCCTGCAGGACTCCAGAATTTCGCGCCCGAAGCAGCACACAGGAAAGCGCGACGTCCATCGGAAGGTGCGCCATCTCGGCCCCGAAAGGCGTGACGCGCGCACCCCGTTCCACGCTCGAAAGCGCCCCCAGTTCAAACAAAGCCTTGTAGGCTCCGCGAAAAGCGGAGCGGGGCGGCGGCTGTATAAACGGAAAATCCTCGACGGAAAGTCCGAGGCTCCGCAATTGCAACACCACGTTCGAAAGGTTCGACCGTCGAATTTCGGGTTCGGTAAATTCCTCGCGGCCTTCAAAATCCTCTTCGGTGTAAAGGCGCACACAGACGCCCGGTTTGACGCGGCCCGCACGTCCCTGTCGCTGACGGGCGCTCGCACGGGAAATCTTTTCGACGGGAAGTCCCTGGATGCGCGTCTGCGGATTGTAGCGCGAGACCCGCGCCATCCCCGTATCGACCACATAGGCAATGCCCGGAATGGTGAGCGACGTCTCGGCAATGTTCGTTGCAAGGACAATGCGGGTCTTTCCCGTATTCCGAAAAACCTTTTTTTGTTCCTGAGGCCCCATCCGCCCGAACAGCGGAAGCACGTCGAACTTTTTGTCGTCTAGCGTCCGAAGAAGCTCCTCGCCCAAATCCTGAATGTCGCGCTCCGTCGGCAAAAAGCAGAGCAGGTTGTCGCGCTCCGATTCCTCGAGGGCGAGGATCGCGTCGCGGGCCTCATCCACAAGGCCTGAATCCCCTTTGCTTTTGGAGGCGTTTTCCGCCGGATCCGCATAGATGACCTGCACCGGAAACATTCGGCCTTCCGCTTCGAGAACCGCGGAATTTTCGTAAAACTTTTCAAAGAGTTTCGCGTCAAGGGTCGCGCTCGCAATGACGAGGCGAAACTCCGGACGCTCCGAAAGCACCTGTTTAAAAATGCCGAGAAGAATGTCGATATTCAGCGAGCGTTCATGGGCCTCATCGACGAGGATTGCGGAATACTGCCGAAAGAGACGGTCCCGGCGAAATTCCTGCAACAGAATGCCGTCCGTCATCACCTTGAGGGGAGCATCCTTCGGGCCCTCTTCCAAAAAGCGGATTCGCGTCGAAACGAGCGTCTCGTCCTTCAGTTCTTCGCGGAGACGGTCCGCAATCGACATCGCGGCGAGCCGTCTCGGTTCCGTCACCCCAATGCGTCCGGTTTCCGCAAGCCCGCTTTCGAGAAGAAACTTCGGCACCTGCGTGGATTTTCCGGAGCCCGTATCCGCCTTGACGATAATCACCTGGCGATGTTTCAAAAGTTCCAGAAACTCTTCACGCTTCTTGACGACGGGAAGGTCCGGGTATTCGATTTGGGACGGGATGCGCGGTTCGTTCACAGGCGTTCAAGGAACTCGGAAACGCTCTTGCACGTTTCCAGGTCAATTTTCAGATTGTCGATGTCTTCCTGGGTGATTTTCCCTCGGGACTTTTCCTCGGCGGGAGGCTCTTCCCGAACCGTTTCCGGCAGAGCCTCTTCAAAAGACCGCGCATGGTTCCGCAGCGCATCGCCGATTTTCAAAAGCTTTTTCCGCAAGGTCTGAAACTCGTCCCGATCCAGTTCAAAAGACTCTCCGTCGAGAGTACTCATCAGCGGGGCTCCGCAGCGCCCGCATACGCATATGACGAGCGAGCTCTTTTTTCCGTGAAGTTCGACGTCCATTTCGTTTCCACAATGCGGGCATTTGATGTGCATTTCGTCCATAGCCCCCAATCTACTTTTTTTCGCCCTCCAAAAAAACGCCCGGTCGTCTGCCGAACCTTTAAAACCGAAAAAGCCCCGAAAACCGGGGCTTCTTCAAACTTCGACAAGAATTACTTGACGTCGTACTGGGCAACAACCTGGCCATTCGCATCGAGAGCGCGGATCACGTCGGCGTCGCGTTCGAGCTTCAGGTCGGCCTTGTGGCCCTGAGCGTCAATGATCTGAACGGCGAGAGAACCGTCTTCGTTCTTGATAGCGGAGACCTGGTTGCCCTGAGCGTCCTTTTCGAAATAGGTGTCGTTCGAAGCGATCGGGTTCGAACCGGTCCAGAATTCGACGGTGTTCAGAACGAGGCCGTCAACGAGACCGATGCAGACTTCATACACCGGAATCACCCAGAGGATGAAGTGAACGCAGGAATTGAGCCACTTGTTGCCAAGCGAACCGTTCCACTGGTGGAGCTTGTTCGTCAGGCTGTAGCTGCCGTAGCAGGCAGTGAGCGAGAAGGCTGCTGCGAGGGTGAGTGCGATGAGGGATTTTTTCATGATGACTCCTTATGGATTGAAATACAGGATTAAAAGTAATAAAAAAAAGAAACCTTAGCTAGGTGAGCGCGGTCACAGAAAGAAGTACTATTTTTCCGATTCCGTCTCCTCGTCCTCTTCGGTTTCCGGCATCAGGGGTTCGGCCTTGCCGAGAAGCGCGCCGACGTCAATGGACTGCAGTTTCTTTTGGCGGTCAAAGCTCGCGACAATGTAGTAGTCGCTGTTCCACGAAAGCGTGCGCAGCGTGCCGTTTCCGTCCGGAGTGCCGGAGAGCTTTGCCGTAAACGTGGGCGTTCCGAGCCGTTTTTCGATGGTCGCGAAATCCTTCGACGTCTTGGCGGTCTGGTTGGCCGTGCAGGCGATGTTCCACAGAATCGCATTGTTCTCGATGACGGAGTTTTGGCCTTCGACGATGTTCACCGCCTGCTTGTAGTAGGCTTCCGTCTTTTTCAGGTAGGCTTCCTCCGCCTGGGAGACGTAGGCACCCTTTTGCATAAAGAGAAGAGCAAGGATGGCGATGTTCAGGACAAGGGATGCAATCAGAATATACTTGAGCTTCATGGGATCCTCACTTGGTTTCAAACTGGAAAGGCTCGGGCTTCGAGACGGAGAAGGTCGCCGACGGGGACATCGACGAAAGAGCCTTGTAATCAACGGAAACGAACTTGCCGCCGCGGAAGGTAAAGAGAACCAGGCAGTCCGCACCGCAGGAGAGCGTCGTCACGTCGCCCGAAGTCTGGGCGTGTAGGGACTTGTCCACATCGATTTCCGCAACCCGGGCGTCAAAGTCCGCCTTGGAAAGCTTCTTCGAAGTCGTCTCGAAAATAATTTGCCACAGGCGGTTTCCCGTCGTAATGTAGGCGTTTTGCGCATTCACGACCTTCGACACCTGATCGGTATAGGCCGTTGTCGCGGCCTTGTACGAGACCTGCGCCTGTTCCTTGTAGTCGCTCTTGATGATAAGCATGATAACGACCAGCGCCACGTTGAGCGCAATCGAAACAGCCAACAGAAGTTTCATTTTCTTTAAATCCATAACGAAATAGTTCTCCTAGGGTGGGGATGATGTCCATAAATGTATATTTTCAAAAAGCAAACGTAGGTAAAAAATGCAAAAAAGACTCTCGGACGCCGTTTTCGAAAACCTGAAGGAACTTTTGAAGGCGAAAAACGCCGCGCACGAGTCCATGTTCAAGTTCAGCTGGAAAAAGCTCCCGCCGTTTAACCTCATCTGGCCGCAGGTCGATTACAACCGGATTCAGCGGTTTATGGGGGATGTCAAAAGCCAGGCGCTTTCCCAAAAGTCCTTTATCGAAAAGAACCGCGGAAATTCCGCCCCCGAAGAAGCGGAATTTTTAAACGCCGTTCCCGCCTACGTCGATGCCCTTGCCGTCTCCTGCGAGAGGCTCGCCCGCGTCGCCAAGTTCAAGCAGGACATCCTCGAAAAAAAGCAGAAGCGCGACGTCTTCCTTTTCAACAACATTCTCAAGGACTACGAAGCGGCCCAGGCGGAACTTGTGCGGGCCGGAGCCTTTGTGCAGGTCGCCTGGGGGACGCTAGCGGGAAAGCCTTTGCAAAATGGCGACGCCGAGCCTAAAGCGCCATAGAACCCGTTGCATTTTGCGGGCTTTTTTTCCCGTAAGAAAATCCGTCGCATTTTTACCGTGGCGGCGGTATTTGACAAGAGGCTTTTCCAAAAAGGAGACCCTAAAGCTCTTTTCGGCGCAAATGCCAAGCCACTGATCGTGCATCGGGAGGCTTTTCGGAAAAGGCAGCGCATAGGAAAGAAGCTCGCGCCGAAACGCCATGCAGCAGCCCGTAAAGCTGTTTTTTAGCCAGTTCGAAAGGACGCCGTGCCGCGGCGGGCGCACATAAAACATCCGGACGCCTTCTTCCCACTTGCCGTTTGCCGTTTGCGCATAAACGAACGCATCGGACAGAACCAGGTCGGACGTTTCGAGGGCAAAAAGCATCTCCGCCTTTTTCGTCGGAAGCCAAACATCGTCCTGGTCCGAAAGAAACAGGAATTCGCCGCGGGCGGCTTTCAGGGCGCGTTCCAGGTTGTAAACGGGACCGAGCCTTTGAAAAGAAGGCTCCAAAAGACGGATTCGGGCATCGGCAAAACTTTTGAGGATGCGGAGCGTTCCGTCCGTGGAACCGTCATCGGAAACAATCAGCTCGTCTTCTTCCGAAAGCTGCGAAAGAATGCTTTCAATCTGTTCCGAAAGGAACGCCTCGCCGTTGAAGGTCGTCATGCAGACCGAAATCATCCGACTTTCTCCCGATATATTTGAACGAGCTTCCGAACTGTCTCCTTTTCGTCAAAGCGGGCCGCCGTTTTGCGCGAAGTCTCCGAAAATTTTTCTCCGGAAAGGGCGTTTGCCGTAAGAGCGTCCAGGGCGGTTTCAAAACTTTTTTGCATTTGGGAAAAATCGTTTTCTTCGACGAGAAAGCCCGTTTCGCCGTTTTGGACAATTCCCTTGAGCGACGGAAGAAAGGTCGATATGACGGGAAGTCCGCACGCCATTGCCTCGCGGACGACAAGAGGTCCGCTTTCAAATTCCGACGCAAAGACGAAAGCCGAGGAACCTTTCAAAAATTCGGAAATGTCCGGTTGAAATCCGAAAAGTTCCACTTGCGATTCCAGGTCCAGGTTTTGAATTTCGCGTTCCACGTTTGCGCGGTCGGGGCCCTCGCCCGCAATCCGGAGCTTTCGCCCGGTCCGCTTGAGCCACGGTGCACACAGCCGAACGAGAAGCGGCACGCGCTTTGACGGAATGAGCCTCGAAACGGAGACCAGCGCGCCATCCGCCGAATAAGCCTTTACGCCCGAAAAACGTTCGAGTTCGACCCCGAGTTCAACGGTCCGGATTTCACGATGCGAGCATGTTCGCCAGGCTTCGGAAATGCGCTCCGAGACGGAGAGAACCCGATCAAAATTCCTGATTTTTTTCAGTTCAAGGAAAAGGCGCGGCTTTTTGTAATCCGAAGGAAGTTCCCCGTTGTGAATGGTGAAAACGGTGCGGCTCTTCGGGCTGTAAAGTTTGTAGGCGTAAACGGCAAACTTGTTTCCGCCGTGCTCGTGGATGAGGTCAAAATTTCCTTGCCGCAAAAAGGGCTTTAACCGGGAAAGCCTCAAAACATCTATGCCCGAGCGCATGCCGACTTCAAAAAACGGAACTTTTTTTTCGGCGAGAATCGGCGCCATTTCAAGCGCTTCGGTGAGAAAGCACACCGAAGGCAAAAACTCTTCGCGCGGAAGAAGCCGTATCAGGTCCAAAACGTGTTTTTCGGACCCACCCAAATTTCCGGACCAGAGAACAAATAAAATTTTCTTTTGCCGCATCTCTAGTACTTTAAAAATTTTCGGGGAATGAAGAGTTTCGGGAAATGCGTCCAAAAGAAAAGGCTTGCATTTGCGAGTTTCGGCAAGAGCCGAAAAGCTTCCTTTTTTTGCGCATAGGCGAGGGACGAAAACCAGCGGGTCTTCCAGCGATTTTTTGCAATCTTTCCCACGGGCCTCTCCGCATAGCGTTCCACGACGGAAAGTATTTGCGAATAAATGAAGTTCAGATTGCGGTGCATTGAAGTCGGAAGTTCGCGGTAATAGGCGCAAACGACCGGCAAGACGGGAATGTTCCCGAAGCGGTCGGAAAGCCCGAGCCACGCCGGGAAATCCTCAAACCGAAAGGACTCGTCATAGTTTCCAAGTTTGGCAAATTTTTCGCGGACAATCATTTCGGATTCGCCGTGAAGTTCCACGTTTCCAAGCAGAATGTCCTCGAACGAGGCGCTTTTGACTTTTGAGTAGCGGGAATCCGGGTGTTCTTCGAGGCTTCCGTCCGCGCGAAGTCCAAGGCTCCACCCCGCACAGGCGGCACACTCCGGATGTTCCTCCAAAAACTTGCTTTGCGCGCAAAGCCTTCCCGGAGCCATCACGTCGTCGGAAGCGAACGTACAAAAATATTTGCCCCGAGCCTTGGAAAGAAGTTCGTTCAGGGTCGGCACGAGGCCCCGGTTTGCGCGATGCGCGTATTCAAAGTGCAACTCGTTGGAAAGCCTTTCCAAAATTTTCGGGCTTGAATCCGTGCTGCCGTCGTCGATGACCAGAAGTTCAAACGGAACGCCTTCCTGCGCCATGATAGAGCGCACCGCGGCTTCCACATACTTTTCGTGGTTGTAGCTTGCGAGGAGTACGGAAACTAGAGGTTTTTCCATGAAAGCCTCCGAAGAAGCACAAACAGGACCGCGAGACAAATCGCATTTTCAACCGCATAGGCCATAAAGGGCGCATGATAGCCGACAAAGGCGCTTCCCGCCACGGTCAAAACGGCAAAAAGGACTTCCGACCCGACTTCCACCGAAAGGAACGCGACCGTTTCCTTCCGCGCGATAAGGGCCATTCCCAGGCACCAGCAGCCCGCCTTGAAAAAGTCTCCCGCAAATTGCAAGGGAATGAGCTCCGCAAGCGGCAAAAAGTCCTTGGAAAGGGCGATGACAACGACCTGCTCGCGAAGAAGAACCATCAAAAGCGTCGCCACAAAGGCGAGGGAAAGAACGCAGGCAAAAAGGCGCGAAAGCTTCAAGCGGAACACTTCCGAAGAGGTGCACGCCGCAAGCCTCGGCAAAAGCACCACCCCGAGAACCGAAGAAAATCCGACGTTAAAAAAGTCCGAAATCCGTGTCGCGCCCTGCCAATAACCCGCAATGTCCCAGCCGAACGAACGTCCCAAAAAGGAGCGCACCCAAAAGGCGAGGACGGGCACCGCCAACATCGGAACGAGCCCCATCAGCGCATAGCCGCGCCAAATCTTAAAATTGGGCTTTAAGTGCGCGGAAAACCTCTTGTATTGAAAGCCACCCTTCCAGGCGAGAAAGACCGCATAAAAACAGGAAACGACCGATTGCGTCGCCACGGCCCCGAAAACGGAAAGGGACTTTGTACAAATCATCAAAATGACCCAAAGGCAGTTCAATGCGGAAGTTCCCATTGTAATAAAGGCCCAACGGCGATAGTCCGAGAGCCCGTTCATCACCGAGGAACAAATCATCGAAACTGTCATGGCGATGGAGCCGGGAACGGCAAAGAGAAGTGCCGCCTGCATATAGCGGACCGGGACGCCGGGAAACCACTTTTCAAGAGGCGCGATAAAGGCGAAGAGGACAAAAAATATCGCGGAAGCAATCGACGCATAGACGCTCAGCCGAAAGCCGCCTCGCCAAACCGGGCCCAATTCCTTTTCCCTGTCACGAAACTTTGCGGTGAGGCTTACCCAGCCGTTTTGGAGAGCGAGCGAAGACGCTCCATGTCCGACGTTTATCAGATTTTGCAACTGCCCGATGACGGCAAACCCCACGGGCCCTGCGATGGAAGCCAAAAACTTGTTCGTCACAAACGAGGCGACAATGCGAACGAACGTCGCAATTCCCGAAAGGGCGGACTCCTTCAAAAAACCTTTTTTACTCATAGGTCATACTCGTAAACATCATAGACGACGCCGCGGCCCGCATAGGTTTCCTTCTGGTGTGCAAGGCCCTCGTTCAAAACCTTTCCGCCATCCTCGCAAGAAGTTCCCCAATCAAAAAAGCGCCTGTCCGGAAATTTTCCGATGAGGTTCAACATCAAAAAGTCCATCGCATGCATGGAACGTCCCGCAGCGGAACTGGCCAAATACTGTGTGTGCGCGACTTCGCGCGAAAGATAGACAACGCTTCCCGAAAGAAGTTCCCCGTCCTTTTCCACCGTAAAAAGCCGAATGTTTTCGGGAAAACGCCCCGAAAGAAGCTTCAGCTCGGACTTGGAATGGACAGGATGCGCCGAATGCCCTTCCACAAGGCAATTGTCCAGCAAATCCCAGAACCTTTCAAAATTGCGGGATTCCGAAAAGACGAGGCCGTTTTTTTCGCCCGCACGCAAGTAGCGCATTTTATTGTACGCGGGATGCATCGTTTGCGGAACAAGGGTCGAAGCTATCTGCCGGGCCTTTAACCGGGCGTTCTTCCGAAACAGCCAATACAAATCTTCCTCGGAAGGCCTTGACGCATAAATCCAGGGCAAAGGCTTATAAACGACCGTTTTCGCGGAAAGTTTTCGCAGCTCTTCGTCGAGAAGTTCAAAAAAGGTTTTTACCGAAAGCACGCCGAGCGTTTCGGAAATCACAAATCCGCCAAACGTCAGGCCCGCATGCGAACTGAAGACGCCGTCCGCGGAAAGCGTCCCCGGGAGAACGGCACACGGCGAATCTCCCTTCAAAAAAACAAACGAGCAGTCCGGAAAACGGTCCGCGTGATAGTCCATATAACCGCGGTCAAAAAGGAAGTGTCCGTTGCGCGCGCCTTTCACAAAGGCATTCCAGCGCAAGGCATCTTCCGGAAGATAGCGTCGGATGGAAATTTCGCTCACGGTTTTTCCCCTTCCGAAAATTCAATTTTTCGAATGACCCTCGCCGGGACGCCTCCCAAAAGAACGTTCGTAGGGAACTTTCCCGAGACGACGGCACCCGCCGCAACCACGGAATTTTCGCCGATTTCCGTTCCCTTGAGAATCGTCACGTTGTTTCCAATCCAGACGCGGTCCGCAATGCGAACGGGAAGGCGCTTTGCCGTACTGTGGAACCTATCGAGGGACGCCACCGCATGAAAATCCGAATCGTAAATTTCGACGTGCGTCCCGATAAGGACATTTTTTCCGATGGAAATTCCCGGGCCTTCCGAAATGGCGACAAAGTGGTTCCCGAGCCAGGAATTTTCACCGACTTCAATCCGGGCGTCGGGCGTCCGCGGGTTCAAAAAAACATAGGACGTCCAAAAATCCGTATCGCATTCGAGTCCGACGTGAACCTCTTTTTCGAAGAAAACGGTTCCCTGTCCGCGAGCAAGAACCGGGGCGGCTTTGAGCGGGCGGCCAAGAACCTTCGCGTCCGAAAGGAAGCGGTAAAAGGCGCGGCGGTATAGCGCACTGGCCTTGCGAAAAACCCTAAGGACGATATGCATTGAGAACCTCGATAACGCGGGAGACTTCGTCTTCCGTCATTTGCGGATACAGCGGAATGCTGAGTTCCGTTTTCGCAATTTCCTCGGCGACCGGAAACTTCAGGTGCGAAAATTCCGAATACGCCTGCTGCAAATGCGGCGGAACCGGGTAGTGGACAAGCGTTCCCACTTCGCACTTCGCCAAATATTTTTGCAGCGCATCCCGCGTTTTTGCGCGGACGGGAAAAATGTGCCACACGTTCTCGCCGGGATTTCCGGGCTGCGGCAAAAGAATTTCCGGATTGCGAATTTCATTCAGATAACGCCCGGCAATTTGGGCGCGCCTTGCGTTGTCCGCATCCAGACGTTTTAATTTGAGGGAAAGGACCGCGGCCTGGATTTCGTCGAGCCGTGAATTCATTCCCTTATACAGATTGACGTATTTTGTTTCGCTTCCGTAATTCGAAAGCGTACGAACCATCTTCGCAAGTTCCGCATCCGATGTCGTCACCGCGCCGCCGTCGCCCAGGGCTCCCAAATTTTTGCCGGGATAAAAACTGAACCCCGCCGCATCCCCGAACGAGCCGGCTCGCTTTCCACAGGAAACGGCACCGTGCCCCTGGGCCGCATCCTCGACAAAAATCAGCCGATGTTCCCTTGCAAAGTTCAAAAGTTCCGCGCCGGGGACGGCCCGGCCGTACAGGTCCACGGCCAAAAAAGCCTTGACGTCCGCGGACATGGCCCGTTCGACGCCCTCGACGGAAAGGTTGTTTGTACGCGGATCCGGATCCGTAAAAACGGGGGCGAGGCCCGCTTCGCTTACGGCAAGGGCGGATGCGATATACGTGTTCGCGGGAACAATCACACGGTCGCCGGGAGAAAGGCGCTTCAATTCGACATACGCCCGAAAAATCAGGGTCAGCGCTTCGAGACCGTTTGCCACCCCGACGCAAAAGTCCGAACCGCAATACTCCGCAAAGGCTCTTTCGAAATTCGCACATTCCGCGCCGCGAATATACCAGCCGCTTCGAACGGCATCGTTCACCATTTTGGAAAGCTCCGGCTCAAAGGAGGCCGTCACGCGCGAAAGATCGAGATAGGGAATCATCTTGCATTTCCCCGGGCCGCAGAAAAGGCGACAAACTCGGAATAGTCGCGGATGTAGTCCGCTTCATCGTATTCGTGCGACGCGAGCACAAGGCATATCGACCCCGAAGAAAAGCTCAATTCCTCGGCCCAGACTCCCGGCGGAACATAAACCCCGTAATAGGGCCTGTCCAGCCGAATTTTTTTTGAATGCGTTCCGTCGTCAATCTTTACGTCAAAGGCTCCCGATGCGGCAATCAACAGCTGATGGCAAAGCCTGTGCGCGTGTCCGCCGCGATTTTCGCCGCCCGGGATGTCGTAAAGGTAAAAGATCCTGTTGATTTCAAACGGAATGTCCTTAAAGCTTTCCAGTGCGGTCAAGGCACCGGACCGCTCGTGCGTCCGTCCGAATTCGAGATACCGACATCCGCCTATCAAATTTTGCACCGGGCCTCCTTCCGAAACCCTTCAAAATCCCAAATGTAGTCGTCCGGGTCATAAGGCTCCGAGCTGAGGACAAGCGCCACGGAATTCGTCGAAAAATTGTCAAGCGTGCGAAAATGCATCGGGGGAATGTACAAACCCGAATAGGAGCGCCTGAGCGAAAAGCGCGTTTCCTCCCGGCCGTCGTGAATCAGCACGTCAAAACTTCCGGAAAGTGCAACGATAAACTCGTGCTGCTTTTTAAAAGCATGGCTTCCGCGGATTTCGCCGCCCGGTACGTCGTAAATCCAGTAGCAACGGCGAACCTTGAAGGGAACATGCCGTTCCGACTCGATAAAGCTTAAATTTCCGCGATCGTCGAGCACTTTGGGCAGGGAAATTATTTGCGGACTTTGACATGGCGGAATCATATGGGATAAAATACAAAAAAAGGCGCTGTGCAAACGGACCTTTCGGCCAAAAGGCCAAGGACGGTCCTCCAAATATTTTGTAAATTTTACTTTGAAATGAACCCGAACGACGAAGCAAATCTCGAAAAGACGATTGCGGCAAGCACGCACACGCGTCCAATGCTCACCGCGGAACCGAGACCGCATCTCATCGTTCTCTACCCGCGAGAACTTTTCCGACAGGTTCCGCTGTCCCAGGGAAAAACCGTCATCGGCCGCGGAACCGAAGCCGACATTCGCCTCGAAGACGAAATGATCTCGCGGCGGCACTGCGAACTTTCGTGGGACGGCAAGCGCGTCACCATCCGCGATCTCGACTCCACGAACGGAACATTTGTCGATGGGACGCTCGTTTCGAACCGCGCCAAGACGGTTGATTCCGAAAACCGGCTGCAAATCGGGAAAATGGTTCTGAAGGTCGATTTCAAGGACCCGAGCGAAGAAGCCTTCGACAAGGAACTTTTCGAAGCCGCCACGACGGATCCGCTCACCAAGATACCCAACAGGCGTTCCTTTATGGAACGCGCGCTCGGCGAACTCGCCTGTGCACGGCGAAAGAACCTTTACGTCCACGCGATTATGTGCGACGTCGATCATTTTAAAAAAGTGAACGACACGTGGGGGCATCAGACGGGCGACATGATTCTTCGCGGAATCGCCCAAATCTTTACCCGCAACAAGCGCGAAAGCGACCTCTTTGCGCGCTACGGCGGCGAGGAATTCGTCTTTCTGCTCTCGGAAATGTCCAAGGCCGATGCGCTGAAAAGCGCGGAACGCCTGCGAAAAGCCGTCGAAAGTTACCGTTTTACATTTGAAGACAAGAAAATTCCCGTGACCATCTCCCTCGGCGTTGCAAGCTTCAAAGGGAAGGACATTCCCACCATCGACGCGATGATTACCGCCGCCGACCAAAACCTGTACTACGCCAAGGATCACGGAAGAAACCAGGTCATCGGAGACATTCCATCAACGTGACAAATTCCGTTGCATCCTCCAAGCTGAATTCCATCGGGACCGCCAGCATCCCGCGCCTCCTTCTCGCCTTTTCCGTCCCCGCCATTGTGAGCATGATCGTCGAATCGCTCTACAATATCGTTGATCGCTATTTTGTCGCGGCGGGCGTGGGCTACCTCGGCATCGCGGGAATTACGCTGTGCTTCCCCATCAGCATTTTCATTATGGCGCTTTCGATGATCGTGGGCGTCGGCGGAAACACGCTCTTTGCCATCCGGCTCGGTGAAAAGAAATACGGACAGGCCTCGCTCATTCTGAACAATTCCTTTGCGCTGCTCATCATCATGGCGCTGATTTCCTTTGTTCTCGGCGAAATCTTTATGGAGCCGCTTCTCCGGTCGTTCGGGGCAAGCGACGAGACCTTGCCGTATGCGGAGTCCTATATGCGAATCATTCTTCTCGGAGCCGTTTTCCAGACGGTGACGCCCGGAATGAACCATTTTATCCGTTCGCTCGGACATCCCAAAACGGCCATGTTCCGCAACATGATAGGCGCGGGACTCAACACGTTTTTCGACTGGCTCTTTATTATGAAGTTCCACTGGGGAATTGAAGGCGCCGCCTGGGCGACCATCCTCTCCCAATGCATCACGACCATTTTCGTCATGCAGTTCTTCTTCAAAAAATCAACGCCAATCCGCATTTCCTTAAGCGAGATGCGTCCCAGACTTCCCTACGTCCGGCGCATCTACATCATGGGGCTTCCGCCGAGCGTCATGCAAATTTGCAACAGCCTGATGAACGTCATTTTGAACAGGAGCCTCGTCCACTACGGAAACGCCTCTTCCTATGGCGGCGACCTGACCGTTTCCGCGTTCGGCATCATCAACAGCATTTCGATGCTCCTGATAATGCCCGTTATGGGATTCATCCAGGGCGGACAGCCCATCATCGGCTACAACTACGGGGCAAAATCCTACGGCCGCGTCAAAAAAACGCTCAAGCTTCTGCTGATTTTCGGCGTGGGATTTATGATGATCAGCTGGCTCATTGTGCAGTTCCGGGCCGAATGGCTCGTCGGATTCTTTACCGCGGACAATGCGCAGCTCACCGAACTTTCGGCGCGTTCCATGCGGGCGTTCCTCTTCGCGATTCCGATGATTGCCGTCGGAATGGTATGCGGAAACTTTTTCCAGGGGACGGGAAAGCCCGGACGCGCGATGTTCCTCAACATGTGCCGCCAGCTGATAGTCCTCATCCCGAGCCTTCTCGTGCTCCCGCTCTTTTTGGGACTGCAGGGCGTCTTTTATGCAGGGCCTCTCTCCGATACCGTATCCGCGCTCATCTCCGTCATATTCCTGAAGTTCGAATTGCGGAAAATGCGCTAACGCCGTGAAGTACGCCTACATCGAAATCACCGAAAACTGCAACCTTGCATGCCCCTTCTGCCCGAGCCGTTCCCTCAAAAGCCGCGGAGAAATGCCCGTCGAGCTTTTCGAAAAAATCCTCGAGCGCCTGCGCGGAAACGTCCATGAAATTTTTCTTCACGTTTTGGGCGAACCGCTTCTGCATTCCCGGTTTCCGCAAATTCTCGACGCCGCCGAACGTTTCGGTTTTCCGGTGAATCTCACGACCAACGGGACCTTCATCGAAAAATACGCCCAAACGCTTTTGCAGACAACCTCCGTCCGGCAAATCAACTTTTCGACCCACGCCTACGCCTACCTTTCCGAAGAAGCGGCCCGAAAAGCCCTCGACGGCACGATTCGCTTTGTGCAAAGGCTTTGCGAAGTCCGGCCACAGGTCTATGTGAACTTTCGGCTTTGGAACGAACGCTCGGACGCCCGCTCCGAAGCTTGGAACGATACCGTTCTCCGCGCCCTTTCCGAAAGCTTCCGGACGGAAATTCGCCTCCCGAAATTTTCGGCCAGGCACAAGAGCTTTCCCGTCGCGGGCAGGGTGTATCTGCACAGGGACTCCCGCTTTGCATGGCCCACCGGCGAAGGCGAACTTTCGGAGCGCGGCACGTGCCACGGCATCATCGACCAGTGCGCCGTTCTCGTAAACGGGACGGTTGTCCCCTGCTGCCTCGACTGCACAGGGAAAATCCCGCTCGGAAAGTTTCCCGAAGATTCCTTCGACAAAATCTTTCAGGGCGAAAAGAGCCGTAAAATTGCGGACGGATTTCGTTCGCACAAATTAATCGACCCGTTCTGCAGGCGATGCACTTTTGCAAGAAGGTTCCCATGAAAGGAAACTCCAAAGAAGTCGAAAGCAACCAGGAAGGCATCCACCGCGACCTCGAAAAGCTCGTTTTGCGGTATTTGTCCGCGGAATACAAGCGCCCGATTGCCGACCACACAAAAGCCTCTTTTGAAAAAGCGGCCCGGTTCCTCGAACCTTTCCGCGCCCCGGTCGTCCTCGATTCCGGCTGCGGCACCGGGCTTTCGACGCTCTCGCTCGCCAAACGCTATCCCGAAAACCCCGTCCTGGGAATCGACAAGTCCGAAATCCGGCTAGGAAAGGCCGAACTTCAAAGCGCGGCAACCGACGGGGTTCCGTCGAACGTGCTTTTTGTCCGCGCCGAACTGGTCGATTTTTGGAGGCTCGCCCTGCAAGAAAACTGGGACGTCCGCTTTCACGCGCTGTTTTACCCGAACCCGTGGCCCAAGCAGTCCGAACTCCGCTACCGCTTTCACGCCCACCCGGTCTTTCCGACGCTTCTTCGGCTCTCACCCGAGATAGAACTTCGCACCAACTGGAAAATCTACGCGGACGAGTTCCGCGCGGCGCTCGAAACGGCAAACGAAAAAATGCACCGCTACACGAAAATCCTCGAAGAGGAATTTTCCCCCAAAGTTCCAATCTCCGCATTCGAAAAAAAATTCATGGACAGCGGGCACACGCTTTTCCGCGTCACGGCTGGGCAGTAAACAAAAAATTCCCCGCATCGCTGCGGGGAATTTTTTTCAGCCGAAACCGGCTGAACCAACAAGGAAATTAAGCCTTGTTCAGACGATCCTGAATCATATCGATGATTTCGGAAAGTTCCTTCGGGAGGTGCTTGCCGAACTTCGGATAGTGATTTTCCTTCACGTCCACGAGTTCCTTCTTCCAGCCTTCCACGTCAACCTTGAGGATTTCCGGGAGGGTCTTCTTGTAGTATTCGGCGAGGCCGTCGGTGTTGAGGGTCTTCGGCATGTAACCGATCGGAGTCTCGACAACGTTGGAGTCGTCACCGTTGCAACGGTCGAAGATCCAGGCGAGGACGCGGCTGTTGTCGCCGTAGCCCGGCCACATGAATCCGCCCGGGAGCTCTGCGTTGTTCGGGTCCTTGCGGAACCAGTTCACGTAGAAGATCTTCGGGAGCTTGTCGGCGGTCGTAGCCTTGCCGATGTCGATCCAGTGCTTGAAGTAGTCGCCCATGTTGTAACCGCAGAACGGGAGAATCGCAAACGGGTCGCGGCGAATCTTGCCGACCTGGGAAGCGTCAATCGTGGAAGCGGCAGTGATTTCGGAACCGACGATGGAGCCGAGGAACACGCCGTGGTTCCAGTTGAGGGACTGGTGAACCAGAGGAATCGTCGAGGGACGACGACCGCCGAAGAGGATAGCGGAGATAGGCACGCCGGCCGGATCTTCCCATTCCTTCGCAATGCACGGGCACTGCTTGGCCGGAGCGGTGAAGCGGGCGTTCGGGTGAGCCATTTCTTCGCCCTTCGGAGCCTTGTCCTTCGGGAGAGCGTCACGGGACTTGCCCTTCCAGTCAATGAGCTTGCCCTTCGCCGGATAGCCGATGCCTTCCCACCACACGTCGCCGTCTTCGGTGAGAGCGCAGTTCGTGTAGATGGTGTTCTTTTCGGCCGAAATAAGAGCGTTCTTGTTGGATTCCGCCGAAGTGCCCGGAGCAACGCCGAAGAAGCCGGCTTCCGGGTTGATGGCATAAAGACGACCGTCCTTGCCAAACTTCATCCATGCGATATCGTCGCCGATGGTCTCAACCTTCCAGCCCGGAATGGTCGGGATGAGCATCGCGAGGTTCGTCTTGCCGCAAGCGGACGGGAATGCGCCCGTCACATACTTGACTTCACCCTTCGGGTTCGTGAGCTTGAGGATGAGCATGTGTTCGGCGAGCCAGCCTTCGTCGCGAGCGAGAACGGTCGCGATGCGGAGGGCAAAGCACTTCTTGCCGAGGAGGGCGTTTCCACCGTAGCCCGAACCGTAGGACCACACGAGGTGTTCTTCCGGGAACTGGGTGATGTACTTGTATTCGACGTCAGCGCACGGCCAAACGCCGTTGTCCTTTTCGCACTTGCGAAGAGGCTTTCCGACGGAGTGGAGGCACGGAACGAATTCGGCGTTGATGTCCGCATTGAAAATGTCGAGAACCTTCTTGCCGGCGCGGGTCATGATGTCCATGTTGAGCACGACATATTCGGAGTCGGTGATTTCAATGCCGTTCTTGGAAATGGCGGAACCGAGCGGGCCCATGCAGAACGGAATCACATACATCGTGCGGCCATGCATACAGCCCTTGTAAAGTTCGCGCATGGTCTGCTTCAGTTCGGACGGGTCGATCCAGTGGTTGGTCGGACCCGCATCTTCTTCCTTCACGGAAGAGATGAACGTACGGGATTCGACGCGGGCAACATCAGACGGGAGGGAACGGAACAGGTAGCAGTTTTCTTTCTTTGCGAGCTTGGTTGCAAGACCTGCGTCCACGCACTTCTGCATGAGGCGATCGTATTCTTCCTGGGAACCGTCAACGACAACCACGTCGTCCGGTTCGCACATAGCGATCATTTCATTCACCCAAGTAGAAATCTTCGGGTGCTTGATGTCGTTAAGAGTAAGAGACATATAGGAACTCCTATTTTGTTTTACGTTACGTTTCGAATAATTCGAACGGCTAGAAAATAGAAAATATTTGCCGGACAATGCCAATCTTTTTTGCGCCGAAACATTTCCCGTCCCCGAAACGGATTTTCAAAGCCCGTGAAAAGGACATTTTTTAAAGAATTTGACCGATTTTCGCCTTTTCCCGTGAAAATTACATAGATTACAGACGTTAAAAACATAAGGGATTTCCGATGAACTGGTCCTATCGCGAACACAACAAGAACACTCTCTGCATGATCATGGCAGGCGGACAGGGTAGCCGTCTGCAACCACTGACAAGGGACCGGGCAAAACCCGCGGTCCACTTCGGCGGAACCTACCGCATCATCGACTTTGTACTCAACAACTTCATCAATTCCGGCATCTTCAAGATCAAGGTTCTGACCCAGTTCAAGTCGGATTCCCTCAACAAGCACATTTCCGCGGCGTGGAACCTCAACGCGAGCCTCGACCAGTATGTCGATCTGGTGCCCGCCCAGATGCGCACCGGCGGAGACTGGTACAAAGGAACCGCCGACGCCATTTTCCAGAACATCAACCTGATTACGGACGAACGCCCGGACATCGTCGCCATTTTTGGCGGCGATCACATTTACAAGATGGACGTAAACCAGATGATAGACTTCCATCTTTCGCGGGCGGCGCTTCTCACGATTGCGGCCATCCCCGTTCCGGTCGAAGAGGCGAGCGAGTTCGGCATCATCGAGGTCGATCCCGACAACCGGATGATAGGTTTCGAGGAAAAGCCCAAGGAACCGAAGCAGATGCCCGGACGCCCGGGCTGGTGCCTCGCGAGCATGGGAAACTACATTTTCACGAGCAAGTTCCTCGTCCGCGAGCTTCTCAAGCATTCGAGCGAAGGCGCAACGGATTTCGGAAAGGACATCATCCCCGCCCTCTACCCGAACTATCCCGTCTATGTGTACGACTTCAACACGAACATCGTACGCGGCGAACGCCCCGAGACCAAAGGCTACTGGCGTGACGTCGGAACCCTCGATGCGTTCTTCGAAGCGAACATGGACATCTGTTCGGAAAATCCCCCGTTCGACCTTTACAACAACTACTGGCCCATCCGCACATACAACTGGAACCAGCCTCCCGCCCGCTTCTTCAGCGCGGGAGACTCCGAGCATCCGGGAGCCGCCATCGATTCCGTCGTTTCGGCGGGATGCGTCATCGGCGGCGGTCGCGTCATCAAGAGCGTCCTCTCCCCGGCCGTTTCCATCCAAAAGGACGCGCAAGTCGAAGAATCCATACTCTTCCCCGACGTGACCATCGGCCCGGGCGCGAAGGTCCGCAAGGCGATTATCGAAAAAGGCGTACACATTCCCGCCGGCTTTGAAATCGGCTACGACCTCGAACGCGACCGCAAGATTTTCCACGTCACCCCGTCCGGCATCGTCGTCCTCGCCAAGGATACGATTATCAAAGCGTAAAGAGTATCAAAGGAAAAATGAAAGTAAACAAGAAAGTCTCCAAAATTTTTGAAAAACAAGACCTAAACGCAATTGACCGATACCTAAAAGACCGACTAGATGAATTGGATTCTCTTGCTCAACGCGGGGATCCATGGGTTTTCGGAGCTTGCTGCACTTTCATTGAAATGTTAGCAACGCGAGAAAATCCCCAAGAAAAAATGCTTGGCAACAGGTTTAAAACATTTGTTCAAAACTACCTAATGCCGAGTAATTCTCTATATCAAGATGCAGAGAACAAACTAAAAGAAAAAACAACGGGACAAAAATCCTGTGAAATTTCAAAAAATCTATGGAAAGTTTTGCGATGTGGAGTAGTCCATTCATTTTCAATGAAAGGCAAGAAAGACAAGAAAGACAAGAAAGGCGAGGAGTATAAAATTCTTTTGGGACATCGTAAAAATAGCAAAAGCTGTACAAGTGAACATCTAAACATAGTAGATGTTAACGACAACGGAAAGACATATAAAGCACTTCTTATAATGGCTGAGGACTTTGTAGAAGATTTACGGAAATGCACTCAAAAGATTATAGAAAAAGCAAAACAAGATTCATCATTTTACAACAATTTTAAAGAAAAATTTTCAACTGATCCACCTTTAGGCTGGCTAACTTTCGACGAAGAAAGTATTGACAAAGCAGTGAATAGTTAGGATTCCATAAAGGAAAGGTCCAATGAAAACAATCCTCTTCACTAGTCTTTTCCTTGCAACGGCCCTTTTTGCAAAGCCTTTTCTTGTTTTTCAAGAAAATTCATACGACTTTACGGAACATTTTCAAGAAAATATGTCGGACATTTCAAACCAAAACTTTTCCCTGATCTTCATCGGCTACCAGGAACGCCTGGAAAACAATCGTTGTTCCGTCAAAATTCTCTATGTCGTCAGGGATTCCCTCGGGCAATTTCACAACGGCGACCAGTTTATCACCAATTGCGGGAAGGATCTTTCCTCGTCCTGCTTTAAATGGCAAACCTATCCTTCGGGCTTACAGTATATGGCGGGGAACGAACTCGAGTTCAAGTCCAGACCTTTAAACATCGTTATGATAACGGCGCGAAGGGACCTCTATTCGGACGTCTATTTACCGGGAACCTTTTTCAACACCTGGGGAGACTTTTTTATACCCGCACAATATCCAATGGGCTACGTTGTCGGCGGTCTCTATAGTCAGCCGGGAATGGATCAGCTGGCCGATTACGTTTTAACAAACGGAAGGCTTTACTCCTACGGAATTCCCTACTGCACAAAAAAACCGGACATCAAAAACGACTTGCTTTTTATCAAGGCCGACAGCCTGCTTCGCATGCAGGGAAAAGACCCAAAGGAATTTCACAAAAGGCTGCTTTCCGGACGCGATTCCATTCATATCTACAAATATGACAGGCCCTACGTCGCAATGGGCGCCATTCACGCCATGAAGGAACATGTCAACGGGAAAGACACCCTGTGCGAAATCGAATTTGAATCTTCCTATATTTTCAAGGACTCCCTGTGCGAGGCAAACGTAAAGGGTGCCCATGTTTTTACAACGGACAATCCGTGCAACATAAAGGCCCCGAACTACAGTGATCCTTGGCCGTACAAGCCCTACAAGTTCCATCCGGAGCCCAAATACAACGCATACAAAAAGGGAGCCTGCTACCCGGCAAGAGATTTCAAGTTCAACCGCTATGTCTTTGGAGAAAAGGACACGAACGGTACACTACGTATTGACACTTTGCTTCCGCGACAGGAATTTCTTTATAACGAAGGCGAGCTGGTCGATTTGCGCATGGGATTTTCCGTCACCGAAATTCTCAAGATGTTCTATCCAACGGCCTACAGCTACGATGACGCGCATTTTTACGACATTCTCGAATCCCCGAAAGTCAAGGCCAGCGATCTTCAGATTCCCGAAAGACAGCGCAAGGAAATCATAGAAGGCGCAGAACGCGTTTTTGAATATAATCGTCTGCAGAAGAGCAAAAGGCTTAAATGAATTGGGGAGGCCCCCCCTAAAACCGAGAAACCCCCGCACAAGTGCGGGGGTTTTCAAGGGTGGGTAATCGGACTCGAACCGACGACAACCAGAATCACAATCTGGGACTCTAACCAATCTGAGCTACACCCACCATAAAGGAGCGAAACAAATATAACAAAGATTCGGAAAATTTCAAAGGGCTAAACGCCGATTTATTCTTCCCGTTCCTTGTGACGCATCAAACGGATGAAATTCGCCCGCTTGAAGTCGTTGCGATGCTCGTTGCAAAAACGCGGATAGATGAACTGCTTGGGGAAAACCTTGATGTCGAACAGGTTCTCGCAGCCGTCGAGGCAGCAGCGGAACTTGAGATCAATGACGTCGGTGTAATTGTGGCGGAAGACGATGTTCTTCGCATCGACGTTCTCGACGTCCTTCTTCTGCTTTTGGCGGTTCTTGATGTCGCGGTGCTTGTCGCAATACTTGGCAATCGGATGGCCCCAAAACTCCACGCCGCAGCCGGGTTCCTGACAAATCTTGAGCTTGACGCGCTTTTTCTTTTTGTATTTAGGTAGTTGCATGGCGTATCAAATTTACTAAAAATCGCACTTTTTTTCAAATTTTTCCTCTTTTTCCTTTCAGGAACGTCTTTATGGGTGGCTTTTTTATAGGAGAAACCGATGAAAAGGACGTTTTTTGAAATTCTGGTTGCACTGTGCCTCTCGTTCGCTGCGGGCTGTTCCCCGTCGGGCCTCTCGGCGGAAAATGCCGATTTCGGGCTCGCGAGACTCCATTTTCTGGACGTCGGACAGGGGCTTTCCGTCCTGTTTCAGTCCGAAGAGAGCGCCTTTCTCTATGACGCCGGGAACGATTCCGTCGGATTTTGGGACAGCCTCAAGGCTCGCGGGGTTAGGCACCTGGACTGGGCGCTCGCGAGCCACTGGCACAGGGATCACGCCGGAGGGTTTCTCGAATGGGACGGCTCGGTTCGGATCGATACATTTTTTTACGGGCCGGATACCGGCGGGTCGTGGCTCCGCGACAGCGTTCTGAAGCTCGCCGAAAAATACGGAACGGTCGCCCAAAAGGTCGTTCGCGGAAAGCGTCCCGAGTGCGGCAAGCGGGACTGCCAAATTCTGTGGCCCGCGGAATTCGGTACGGTCGGCGGAAACGACGCAAGTGTCGTTTTGCAGGTTTCGGACGGTGCGTCCGGTGCACTTTTGACAGGCGACCTCGAAAGGGCCGGTGAGGAAGGACTGCTCGAAATGTCCGGGGATCTTTCGGCGGACATTCTGCAGGTGGGCCATCACGGTTCCAAAAACAGTTCGTCGCTCGCCTTTTTGGAGCGGACCGCGCCGAAACTCGCCGTCATTTCGGTCGGAAAAGAAAACGGCTACGGGCATCCGGCCAAAAGTACGCTGCAAAAGCTTTCCCTGGTACTCGGGGATTCCTCGCGGATTTTTCGCACGGACAGGGACGGAAACGTCGTCGTCGAATGGAAACGGGGAGCGGGTCTGTGGGTCCGAAATTTCTAGTTTAAGGGCATGCCGCATTTTTTTCACATTCCCGTCATGGGAACCTGTTTTACCGCCGACACGCCGATTCGCGTTTCGCACCTCGGAATCGATTCCGCCATTTCGCTTGTCGATGACAGGCTTTTGGAACGCATCGGACTCTTTTACGCCAAAAAGTTTGGACTTCCCTACGCGACCCGTTCAAGTTCCGAAAGTCATGTGCGGGCTTCCCGCATCCGGGAATATCTGAACCTTGTACATTTTTTGTCGAACGAAAACTTTCGTCGGACGCTTGCGGCGCCTTTTGACGGGACATCGGACAAGGACCGTTATTTTCAAATGCTCCCGACGGAAGACCCGCTCCGAAAGCGCTACCGACAAATGCTTTCCATGCCCAAAGGCGCGGCCCGCGAAAGCGAGGAAAATTTCCTTTCGCGGCAGATGCAACCCGGAAGAATTGATGTCAACATCATGGTGAAGCTCGACAGGCCCGGGTTTGACGACGCCAAGGAAGCGCTCCGCGGCTATGCGGAATCCGACCTTTCAAAAAATACGGCCGTCATTTTGAGTGCAGGCATTAACCAGGCGCTCTTTTCCGAAATGGAAAAGTTCCCGTGCTTTTACCGCAACGCCGAAGGTTCCTTTGACAAGCGGATAGTCCTCAAGATTTCGGATTTTCGCTCGGCTCAAATCCAGGGAAAGTTCCTATCGAGAAAAGGGCTTGAAGTGAGCGAATACCGCATCGAATCGGGCCTCAACTGCGGCGGACACCTGTTTCCGTCGGACGGAGAGCTTCTCCCTTCCATCCTTTCGGAATTTTGCGAAAAAAGGGAAACACTCCGCTCGGGATTTCGAAAGGCCGTTGAAAAGTACTATGCGGACCACGGTCTTGAAACGTCCCGTCTGATTCCGTTCGAGGCGAAATTTACCGTCCAGGGCGGCATCGGAAACTTCGGCGAAGCGGAGCGAATGCGAAAAATCTACGGGATGGACGGCTGCGGCATCGGATCTCCCTTTTTGCTTGTGCCCGAGGCGACGCTTGTCGATGATGCGACGCGAAAGCTTCTTGCAAAGGCGGGGATTCACGAAATTCTGATTAGCCGCGCTTCGCCGCTGGGCGTTCCGTTCAGCAATCTCAAAACGTGCGGAGCCGAGGTCGAACGCAAGGAAAACATTCGGAAGAATATTCCGGGCGCGCCTTGCGTCAAGGGATTTTTGCAAAACAACACCGAGTTTTCGGAACGCGCAATTTGTACGGCGAGCCGCGAATACCAGCAAAAAAAGCTGCAGCAAATCGAAAATCTGCCCGTTTCGGATGCCGAAAAGGAACGTTTGCGCGAACCGGTTCTCGAAAAGACTTGCATTTGCCACAAGCTCGGAAATTCCGCGCTGATAGCCCTCGGACTCGAAACCTCCGAAAGCGCCCCGCCTTCCATTTGCCCGGGTCCGAACCTCGCCTTTTTTAACCGGAACTTTTCCCTTGCGGAAATGGTCGATTTGATTTACGGACGGGTCGCTTCGCTTTCGACAGAAAACCGTCCGCATCTTTTTGCCCTTGAAATTCTGCTCTATGCAAAATGGTTCCGGGGCGAAGTTCTTGCGGCAAACGGAAATTTCGAAGCGACGGAACGCCTCAAAAAAATTGCCCGGAACTTGCGGTCGGGCATGGAAAAGGCACTTGAAATTTCAAACGAAAAGCCTTTCCCCGGCGAAAATTTGGAAAGCATCCGGGCCGCCGTTTCGCAGGCGACGCACGTCATCGAAAACTTTTTGGACTGAACCGGGAACGTTCCCGGACATTACTTTTGCGCGAGCTTCGGCTTTCCCGTCCAACCGAGCTTTCCGCGCAGCGCATTCACAAAGCCCGTATTCTTCATCCGGATAAAGGTGGTCACTTCCCGGCTCGCCGAAATCGAGACGGAATCCCCCGCCGCAAGGACATAGGTAATGCGGCCGTCAAACACGAGGTCAAGCGAAGTTTCCACCGCCGACGTGATTTTGCAGACGGACGTAGAAGGTATAATCAGCGGACGCACGGAAAGGCTGCTCGGGGCGACAGGAGTGAGCACAAAGGCCTGCGTCGAAGGGTAGATGATGGGGCCTCCGGCGGCGAGATTGTAAGCGGTGCTTCCCGTAGGCGTCGAAACCAAAAGCGAATCCGCCCAGTATTCCGTTAGCGGACGTCCGTTGTATTCCACGTTGACATTCACCATCCGGTCGGGAGCATGGGCGCGGACATGGACTTCGTTCAAAACCGTTTCCGCCGCGATGACCTTTTTACCGTGATAGACCTTTGCATCGATCATCATGCGGTTTCGCGTCGTAAAGTCTCCGGTAAAAAGAGCGTTCAGGGCCTCTTCGAGATTTTCAACAGGCGTTTCGGTGAGAAATCCGACACGGCCCGCGTTGACGCCCAAAATGGGAATGTTCAGTCCCAGCGCAAGACGCGCCGAGCTTAAAAACGTTCCGTCGCCTCCGATGGCAATCAAAAGGGAGCAGTTCCGAAGCGCCCGTTCGCCTACAACGCGGATTCCCTTCGGAAGAATGTCCTTCAGCACATCGACCGCGCAAAAAGATACTTCGCGGTGCGCCTTTGCAAACCGGGAAATCACTTGCAGCGCGCGCAAAAGTTCGGGACTTTTCCCTTTGAATCCGACAATGCCGATTTTCGAAAACGTCATAACCTTGCCATCTCTTTTAATTTATCTGCAATTCCCGGAAAGACGCCGTCGATGTTTCCCGCGTTTTCTATGACGGTTTCGCCCTGCGAAAAGAGGGACGCCACGGTAAACATCAGCCCAAGAACCGGGTCGTTTGCGGCGTCAAAGGTTCCCGCATCGAGTTCTTCGCGTCCGCGGATGACGAGACCTTCTTCATAGACGCCGATTTGCGCACCGGTCTGTTTTAGGTTTTGAGCGATTCTTTCACAGCGCGGAAGAAGCTCTGCGGAAAGGCTGTCCGGGATGCGGAGAATGCTCTCGCCCTCGGCCGTCGAAGCTGCCAGTGCAAGAAACGGATATTCTTCGAGGCACGTGCAAAGAATATCTTCGGCGAGGCGTCTCGACGAGAGCCTTTTTTCATAGACGGATGTAACGTCCGCGTAGGCGCTTCCAAAACGCTCGTGCCGCGTTCCCTGGTCAATATGGGCGCCCATCCGCTTTAGCGCGGAAAAGGCTCCGGCCCGGTCCGCCGAAACAAGGACATTTTTTACCGTAATCTTTTTGCCCTGAAACACCGGAGAAAGGACAGAAAGGGCGACAAGCGCGCACGCTTCCGTCGGGTCGCCCGGTACAAAGTAATCGCGGCTCGTCAAAATTCTGGTTTCGGAAATGGAGGTTTTGGTGCGGCGCTCCGTCCTGATGCCGCGGGCCTTCGCCATGCGGCGTTCCAGTTCGCTCATTTCCTGCATTCCCGTCGTCTGCACGTCGATGTTTGCGCCGAAATAGGCGAGCATTTCAATAAATTCCGAGCGCACCGGCGACCTTTCCTCGCACTCGACATTTTTTCCGCACACGAGAGCGTTCAAAAAGACGGCATTCTTCGCCAGGTAAAAAACGCAGCCTTCCTTCGTTTCGCGAAGACGCGGCAAAACGCGCTCAAAATGGAACCGAATCGTGCATTCGGAATCATTTCCCTCTTCGCTTTCAAGCACCGCTCCGAAAACTTCCGACAGGAATTTTTTGGCAAAGGCGACCGACGCAGTGGAACCTGTCGCCGTGTAAATCGTTTCTTCGTCCCGGGACGCGAGCGCAAGCAAAAGCGAAATGGCGTTTTCGCTTTCCGGAATTCGCAAAAGCGTTGGAATCCGATACGAAAATCCCGTTCCGGACAAAATCGTGTTGGAACCCTTTTCCTCGACGACAAGACCGAATTCGGAAAGAATTTCGGCAAAGGCGCGAGTCCGCTCCGTCATCGTAAAATCGTCGAGCGTCGTCCGCCCGTTGACGAGAAGGCCTAGTGCGAGGACGTCCTCGGAAAGTTCTCGGTCCGGATTCAACACAAATTCATTCATCAGCGTTCCAGCACTTCAAATCCGAGTTTTCGTAAAAGTTCCCGAGCGGCATTTGCCTGGAGTTCCGTCTTGAACGCGATAAGGAGCGTTCCCGCCACGTTTTCGCGAACCTTCATCAGTTCAACGTCACGGACGTTTATACCGGCGCGGGCAAGAGGTTCGAGCACCGAAATGAGCGCGCCCGGTTCGTCCTTAAGCTGCACGGTCAGCTGGAAAAAGCTGTTCCCGACATTTTTTCCCGGTGCAAAAAGGGAGGCCCGGCCCTCGTTTCCGCGCGTAAAAATCCGGTGGAGAGTTTCTTCGTCCGCAGGGATTTTTTCAATCGCTTCGCGCGTTTTCGAAAGCCCTTCGATGTATTCGTCCAGGGCGCGGAGAATTTCCGTCTTGTTGGTTTCGGCAATATCCTTCCACATGGCCCAGCTCGAAGCGGCGATTCGCGTCATATCGCGAAACGCGCGGCCCGCAAAATGCTGATAGCCGTTGTCGCAAAGCCTCGAAGGAATGTTCGCGGCGAGGCTCGAACTTGCCATTTGCGGCATGTGACTTACCCAGGCGACCGTCTGGTCGTGATGTTCCGGCGGAAAGACGACCTGCGTCGCACCGACAAATTCGATGATTTCGGAAAGTTCCCGGTAGGATTCTTCAGAAGTCCCGGGCGGCGGACAGACGAACCAATAGGCGTTATCGAAAAGGGACGGGTCGTTGTATTCGAGGGAATGCTTTTCCGACCCCGCCATCGGATGCCCGCCGACAAAGCGGAACGGAGCCTTGAGCCGCGCACCGGCCTTGCAAATTTCGCCCTTGGTGCTGCCTATGTCCGAAACGAGAATCGGACGGGAAGGCTCGTAGTGCGAAAGCTTTTCGAGCATCGAAAGGATGCCGAAAATAGGCGTGCACAATAAAATCACGTCCGAACCTTCCACCCAAGATTCGAGGTCGTCATAGCCGAACGTTTCGTCAGCCAGTTTGAGTTCCTTCGCCCGCAAAAGGGTCTTCGGGGAGCTGACCGCCCGAATAATGACATCGGAAGAAGCCTGCTTAAAGGCGGCGGCCACGGAACTCGCCAAAAGCCCGAACCCGACAAAGGTGATGCGCTTAAAGGAAAACTTCATTTTTCCACCTGCCGGGTTTCCGTCATGATGGCCTGGAAAATGCGCTTCATCGCTTCCGGGGAAAGCGGGCCGTTCTGGGCCTTCGCCTTGGACGCGACCCGTTCGAGAATTTCCTTTTCGCGCGAAGCGTCCAAAACGGGCATTCCGCATTCCTTCTTGATTTTTCCGATTTCGACCGCGTATTCCGCGCGCTTGTTCAACAGCTCGATAATCACATTTTCGAGTTCGTCGATTCTCGTTCTCCAGTTCGCAATATCCATATTCGGAAAAGTAGCAAGTTTTTGAATTTTGTTTTGCATTTCCTATATTTGGAGGCATGAAAATCGCAGTCGGACTTTCCGGCGGAGTCGATTCGACGATGGCCGCCTATCTCCTGAAAAAGCAAGGACACGAAGTCGTGGGTATAACGATGAGCCTCTGGGACGGCTCCATTCCGATTCCCGACCGCGGACAAAGCGGCTGCTTCGGCCCCGGGGAAGTCCGGGAACTCGCCGAAACGGAACGCGTCGCAAAGCGTCTCGGCATCGACTACGAAGTGATTCCGCTCGCGGAACAATACAAAAAGAATGTTCTGGACTATTTCCGCGCCGAATACAAGGCGGGACGCACCCCGAATCCTTGCGTCAAATGCAATCAAAAAATGAAATTCGGATTTTTGATCGACTGCGCCCACAAGCTTCTCGATTTTGACGTCTTTGCCACGGGCCACTATGCGCGGGTTTCCGAAAACGGAAAACTTCTCCGCCGGGCGCTCGATCTATCCAAGGACCAAACGTATTTTCTCTCGCGCCTTTCGCCCGCCCAGCTTTCCCGCGTCGTCTTTCCGCTCGGAGAGCTCACCAAGCGCGAAGTCAAGGCCCTGGCCGCGGAATCCGGTTTTGAGGACCTTGCCAAAAAGCCCGAAAGCCAGGACTTTATCGAATGCGAAGACTACTCCGTTCTCTTCGACAAGGACGACATCAGGCCCGGAGACTTTGTCGATACAAGCGGAAACGTTCTCGGAACGCACAACGGAATTGTCTATTACACAATCGGACAGCGCAAGGGGCTCGGCATCGGCGGGCTCAAGGAACCGCTTTTTGTCGTGAGGCTCGACCCGCACAAAAATCAGGTGATTCTCGGAACGAAGGACGAACTTTTTGCCAAGGCACTGACCGCGCGGGACATCAACCGACTGCTTCTCGAAGAATCCGAAACGGAAGGCTTTGCGCTTGCCAAAATCCGCCACGGAAAAAACCTCGTACCGGCCCGTTTTAAAATCGAAGGGGAAACTCTTTACGTCTCGTTCGAGGAACCGCAAATGTCCATTACGCCGGGGCAGGTCGTGACGCTTTACCGCGACGAAGCCGTCCTCGCAAGCGCCATCATCGAAAGCGCCGTTCAAACGGAAAAAGGAGCCTTATGATTTCCTTTACAAAAATGCAGGGAGCCGGAAACGACTACATCTACGTGGACAACCGCGAAAACATCGTAAAAGATCCGGCCGCGCTTTCAAGGAAAATTTCCGACAGGCATTTTGGGGTGGGCTCGGACGGACTGGTTCTCATCTGCAAATCCGAAACGGCGGACGTTCGCATGCGGATGTTCAACCCGGACGGAAGCGAATCGGAAATGTGCGGAAACGCGAGCCGCTGCGTGGCGCGCTACGCCTGGGAGCGGTTCTTCAAAAAGTCCCGGGACGAATTCGACCTCGAAACGGGCGCAGGAATCAAGCACGTCGTCATCCACAAAAAAGGCGAGAACTTTCTTTCCGCGACAATCGACATGGGAGAACCTATCCTCGACCCGAAACAAATTCCGGTTTGCGGCGAAACGAACCGCATTTCGCTCGACGGCCGGGACTTCACATGCGTCTCGATGGGAAATCCCCACGCCGTCACCTTCGTCGAAAGCGTCAAAACGGCACCGGTCCACACCAAAGGACCCGCCTACGAAACAAGCCCCGTCTTTCCGCGGAAGGCGAACATCGAATTTGTCGAGGTCCTTTCCAAAAGGCACGCAAAAATGCGGGTCTGGGAACGCGGCACCGGTGAAACGCTCGCCTGCGGAACGGGCTCCTGCGCAACGCTCGTCGCATGCGTCCTGTGCGGAAAAACGGACCGGGAAATCGACCTCGAACTTTTGGGCGGAACGCTCCACCTCGAATGGAGAGCGGACAATTCCCACGTGATGATGACGGGCCCCGCGGAATTCGTGTTCGAGGGAACATTTGAGGAATAGGACCTTTCGGCCGGCAAATCTTATCTAAATTTGGGACGCGTTTCGAAAAGCGTGTCTTTTCGGGATGCCAAAATCGGACAGGTAAACAATATGATTACTTTCCTCATCGGCATCGCCATCCTCGTCGGCGGCTACTTCACCTACGGAAAATTCGTCGAAAGGGAATTCGGGCCCGACAACCGGAAAACGCCCGCCCTCGAAAATCCGGACGGAGTCGATCGGCTGGTCCTTCCCCACTGGAAAAACGCCCTCATCCAGCTTTTGAACATTGCGGGCATCGGACCCGTCATCGGCGTCATTCTCGGCATCAAGTTCGGAGCGATAGTCTTTATTCTGCTTCCTATCGGAAACGTCATCGGCGGCGCGGTCCACGACTACTTTTCCGGTATGATCAGCATGCGGAACAACGGAGTCAACGTTCCGACGCTCGCCCGGAAATTTTTGGGCAAGGGCCCGTCCAAGGTGGTGATGCTCCTCATCTCGGTCGCACTCGTTCTCGTCGGAGCCGTTTTTACAAACACGCCGGCGGCCCTTATCAACACGCCCGTTCTCGTCGGAAGCGCCGTTTCACCGACCCTTTTCTGGGTAGCGGTGGCCGTCATTTTTGCCTATTACTTTGCAAGCACCTTCTTTCCCATCAATAAAATCATCGGACGCATCTACCCCGTTTTCGGAGCGCTCCTTATCCTCTCTTCCGTCGCAATTCTCATCGGGATTTTCCCGTTCCTCGGAACGCTCGACAACATCTGCCTTTCGGACCTTGCAAGCAACTTTACAAGACATCCGAGCCACCAGCCGATAATTCCCATGCTGTTCGTCACCATCGCATGCGGCATCATCAGCGGCTTTCACAGCACACAGAGCCCGCTTGTCGCCCGCACCGAAAAGACGGAATTTTCCGGACGCCAGACCTTTTACGGCATGATGATAGTCGAAGGCCTCATCGGCATGATCTGGGCCGCGGGCGGCATGTTCATCTACAAGCAGATGCCCGAACTTCTCGTCGGCGCGAGCGGTATCAAGATTCTGAGCGAACTCGTCACAACGGTCATTCCGTTCTCGGCCGTTTCCGTCATCGTCGTCATCGGGGTCATCATCCTCGCCATCACAAGCGGCGACACTTCCCTGCGGAGCCTTCGCCTCACCCTTGCGGAGCTCTTCGGGCTCGATCAGACGAGCGCCAAAAACCGTCTGCTGCTGACGGTACCCATCTTCGCGATTTGCGCCCTGATTATTTTCTGGAGCAATCTCAACCCCGACGGGTTTAACATCCTCTGGAACTATTTCAGCTGGTCAAATCAGCTGATGGCGGTCTGCAGCCTGTGCATCACGGTCGTCTATCTGCGTGCCAAAAGAAAACGATTCTGGATAGCGCTCACCCCATGCCTCTTTATGGCGTTCATCGTCTCGGACTATATTCTTTGGGTAAGCCCCGAAAACCTCAAGGGCGCGCCTCTCGGATTCGGTCTCGACTATAAGACCGCCCTGGTCCTCGCCATCGAAAACGCCCTACTCCTCGGAATTTTCCTTTGCTCCCGAGGAAAAGCCCTGTCGCACGACAAGAACTTTGATCCCGACCATTGGGAGGAATCCCGCGACATGAGAAGACACGAGCACGAGTGATCCGGCTCACAAAAACTTCAAGGGCGATGCGAATTTCCGCATCGCCTTTTTTGGTTTCCTCCAAAGGTTCCCCTTTACGTGAATTTCGCCGAGAAATTGTAAATGGTCACCTCCAAAAATTCAATTTTCTTGACCAAAGCAATTTTTAGAGGTTCCCTAAACAAAAATTCAACAACCGGTTAAAATCGTTCATCCGCCCACTTTTGCAGTTCGTCAATAAATTCCGTAAACCACTTTACACCTATATATTCTTTTTTCTAATTTGGCACCGCGAAAATAAAATTTAACAGAGAAAAGGCAGAAAAACCGATGAATCCAACCCTTAAACGACTGATCCTGGCGGTTACGGTAGGAACCCTCCCCGCCTGGGCAGCCTCTTCCTACACCCGGGAAGACGCGGTCCGGATAGCACTCGAAAACGCTCCGGACATCAAAACCGCGGAAGAAAGCCTCAAATCCGCCGAATCCCAGGTTTCCGCAGCCTACGGAAACGCTCTCCCCACCGTCGATTTCAGTGCGACATACTCCCGGAGCTTCGGCGTGGATGACGTCAAGAAGTCGAGCGCCATCAGCAAAATGCTCGACGACACGGCAAACCAGAACGAAAAAATGCTCGCCGGAGTCCTCGACAATCTCTCCTACGGCCTAAGCGCCATGTCCGGCTACCGCTGGGGAACGCAGGTCGGCATCACGGCCACCCAGGTTCTTTACGCCCAGGGAAAGGTCAGTACCGGAACCGAAATTGCAAAATCCTACCGCCGGGTAAGCGAACTGACCCTCGAAACGGCCAAGCAGGACGTCCGCTACGACGTCGAAAACGCCTTTGACCAGCTTCTCTACCTCGACTCGGCCCTCGTCATTTTGCAGGAGAGCATCGACCAGCTGCAAGACCACCTCGACTACGTCGATCAGGCAGTCAAGAGCGGCCTTGCAACCGAACTCGACCAGATCCGCGCCCAAATTTCGATGGACGAGCTGCAGACTTCCCTCGAAAAGACCAAAAAGGACCGCGTCGTTGCGCGGAACTCGCTTCTAAACTCCATGGGCCTCCCCTGGGACGCCTCGGCCGAATTCAAGGGAGACCTTCGCGACCCCAAACAGGGAAACTTCGCCATGCCGGATACCGCCATGGCAAACGTTCGCCAGCGCCGCAAGGAGCTCGCCCAACTCGACGAAAGCGCCAAGATGTACGAACAGAACATCGACATCGAAAAAGGCGACTACAAGCCGACCCTCGTTCTCGGAGGCTCCATCACCTACCAGAACGGCCAAAACGACTTTTTCAAATGGGACGCCCCGGACTGGGACGACAACATTTCCAAAAAGGTGTATTTGAACTTTTCCATGAACCTTTTTAACGGCATGAAGACCCGCGAAGCGGTCGTCCAGGCGAAAACGGACCTCCGCAAGACGCAAATTCAAAAGGAAAATACGGAACGCGGCATCAAGCTCCAGATTGAATCCGCACAAAACACGCTTGACGACGCGAACAGGCAAATCGATATTCAGGCCCGCCACGTCGATCTCGCCCAAAAGAACCTGGACATGACCGAAGCGGCCTACAAGGTCGGCCGCGAAACACAACTCAACTACCTTGACGCGAGCATGAGCCTCAAGAACGCGAAGCTGTCCTACCTGTCCGCCATCATCGACTGGAACAAGGCCTACAACGCACTGCTCAAAGCCACCGGAGAATATTAAGAGAGGATTCTATGAAGCAACTGAAAACCACAAAGATTATCGCATTTGCAGCACTGGCAATCTTTCTCGCCGGATGCAACACGGAAAAGGAAGTCAAGCAGACCGTGACGATGGAAAATATCCAGGCCCAAAAGGGAAAGCCCGTCCGGATAGTCACCGTCGGAAGCGAAAAAATGGCGGACATGCGCGAGTTCAACGGAACGATTGAAGGTTCGCAGCAGGCAAGCGCCATCGCGAAGATGTCGGACCCGATCGCCAAAATCAACGTGCAGGTCGGTGCAAACGTTCAAAAGGACCAGGTTCTCGCCGAATTTACGTTCACGGGTGACAACTCGAGCTATCAACAGGCCGAGGCGCAGGTCAAGCTTCTTGAAAAGTCCCTAGCCCGCATGAAGGAAGTCCAGGCCAAGGGCGGCATTTCCCAACAGGACATCGATCAGTCCCAGACGTCGCTCGACGTCGCCAAGATGCAGCTCGAACAGGCGCGCCGCGCAACCCTCGTTCTCGCTCCCGCGGCAGGGACCGTGACGGACGTCCGCTACAAGGTGGGCGAAGTTCCGAGCGTCGGATCGGAGCTCTTCACCATTGCGAACCTGAACCAGGTGATTCTCAAGCTCAACGTGACGACGCAGGACATCGGACTCTTTAAGAAGGGAGCCGAAGCGACCGTCACCCTGAACGGCGAAACCCTGAAAGGAAAAGTCACCATGGTCCCGCTCGCAGCCGATTCCAAGACGCGGTTCTTCCCCGTCGAAATCACCTTCCCGAACAAGGGCCGCAAGCTTCTCCCGGGAATGTTCGTCACAGCGAGCATTCACACGCGAACGGTCGAAGGCGTCACCATTCCGAACGATGCCGTCGTCTATAAGGACGGCGTGAACTTTGCGTGGATAGTCGATAAGGACGGCAACGCCAAGCGGAAAATCATCCGTCTCGGCGTCGTCGGCAACACGACGACCCAGGTCGTTTCGGGTATCGAACTCGGCGACAAGGTCATCACCGAAGGCGTTTCCAAGATGAACGACGGTGACAAGGTCATGATCCTCGACTAATCACACCTGGAGAATTTTTCATGATCAAGGCAAGTATCTACAAACCGATAACCATGCTAATGGTTATCCTGACCGTTGTTGTCTTCGGTATCTATACCTACAGCATGATGCCGGTCAACATGCTTCCGAACTTCGAAGTTCCGGTCGTCACCGCGGTGGTCCAATATACGGGAGCAAGCCCCGAAGAACTGGAATCCACGGTCATCAAGCCCATCGAAGACAAAGTGGAGCTGATTGACGGTATCGACTACGTGAGCGCCTACGGCATGGAGCACTATGCCATCTTCATCATCGTTTTCGAAATGGGGACGGATGTCGATGTGGCGGCTTCCGACGTTCGCGACAAGATTTCACAGGCGCAGGCGGACTTCCCGGACGCCGTGGAAAGCCCCATTATTTCAAAGGTCGATATTAACAGCAGCGCCATTATGAGCTACGCGTTCACCGGGCCTATTTCCTCGACGGAACTTCGCCAAAAGGCGGACGACGAAATCAAGCCCATTCTGACTTCGAGCGAAGGCGTTGCAAGCGTTGACCTCTTCGGCGGAACGACCCGTCAGATTGTCGTGGATCTTCGCAAGGAAGACATGCTTTCGCGCAATGTCGATCCGACAACCGTGATGCAGCTTCTGCAGGCGGCAAACCTCAACTACCCGGCCGGCGACATCCGCGGCATTCGAAAAAACACGAGTTCCCGCACCAAGGGCAAGTTCACGAGCCTCGACGAAATCCGCCAAATGGAAATTCCGACATCAAGCGGCGTCATCCGCCTTTCGGACATCGCCGACGTCAAGGATACCATCGAAGACATTACGTCCTACTCCCGCTACAACGGCGAGAACTCCATCGGATTCGACATCAAGAAGAGAACCGACGCGAGCGTCGTCGCCGTAGCGAACGCCGTGCTCCGCAAAGTGGAAAAGATCAACGCAACGCTTCCGGAAGGCTATCATCTGAACCTGGTCTATAACCAGGCGGAAAAGGTCCAGGAATCCCTCGACAACGTAATTTCGAACATCGAAATTGCCATTGTCCTCACGGCCATTATTCTGCTTCTCTTCCTCGGCAAGTTCAGTTCCATGTTCATCGCGGCCATCACGATGCCTATTTCCGTCATCGGCGCGTTCACGTTCATGTACTTTGCCGGATTCTCCATCAACGTCATGACGCTGATGGCGCTATCGAGCGCGGTCGGCCTTCTTGTCACAAACTCCATCGTCGTTCTCGAAAACATCTCGACCAAGCTTTCCCAGGGCCTCGAGCCGAAGGAAGCGGCCTTTAAGGGAACAACCGAAATCATGGTCGCGGTCATGGCATCGACGCTCACCAACATCTGCGTGTTTGTGCCTATCGCCTTCATGAAGTCCGTTGCCGGGACGTTCTTCCGGAACTACGGTCTTACGATGGTCTTTGCAACGGTCGTCTCGCTGCTTCTCACCTTTACGCTCACGCCGCTCATGGCAGCCTATCTGTATAAGGGAAAGAAGAAGGACGCGGACGGAAACATCATCGAGCAAAAGCCGTCGATTTTCGACAGGATGTTCAGCATTTTCCCGAAAATGGTGGACAAGACCCGCAACGTTTATCTGAAAACGCTTTCGTTCGCCCTTTCCATTCCGGGCGTCATCTTCCAGGCGCTCGTCCTCGTCGGACTCATCTTCGGCACCTACCTGTTCGTGACCAAGTTCATGTCCGTCGAACTGATGCCGAAGAGCGACGAAGGCATCATCAAGATTTCGCTCGAGCTTCCGTCCGGAACGAACATCGAAACGGCCGACAGCATTACAAAGGTCATCGAGAGCCGCATCCAGGGCATTCCCGAACTCAAGCGTTACTACGTAACGGTGGGCGGCGAATCCGGCATGAGTTCCGTCAACGAATCATCCATGCGGATTACGCTCAAGAACATGAAAACCGAAGGCCGGAAGCGCGATACCGAATCCATCATCGACTCGCTGCGCATTGTCCTCTCCGACATTCCGGACGCCTACATCAGTATCAAGAGTTCGAGCACGACCGATATGGGCGGCGGACAATCCGGAGACGTCGTCTTTGAACTCCGCGGACTCAACGGCGACTCGGTCGTCAAGGCTTCCGAAATTGCGAAGGAATACATTTCCCGGATGGACGGCGTAACGGAAGTCAAGTCTTCGCACGAAGCCGGAAAGCCCGAAATCGCGTTTGTCCCGAACCGCGCGGCTCTCGCCGATTACGGCATGGCGGTGCAGTCCGCAGCAACGGCCGCCTACATTTACGTGAGCGGCTACGAGACTAGCCAATACACGGAAGACGGCGAAGAATACAGCATCTACCTCCGCCTCCGCGAAAGCGACCGCGATACCCGCCAGGACATTCTCGACCTGCCGATTCTCACGTCGAAGGGATACGTTCCGATGACGGCTCTCTTCAACGTCGAAAACACGCAGGCCCCGACAATGATTCTCCGGAAATACAAAAAGCGCACGGTCCAGATTTCGATGAACCTTCTCCCCGGATACACTTCGGGCCAGATTATGGGCGAAATCACGAAGGCCTCGAAGTCGTGGGAAGGCATTCCCGAAGACGTGGAACTCACGTTCGGCGGAAACGCGGACATGCAAAACGACATGGTCAGCGAATTCGTCGTCGCCATCATCATGGCAATCCTCCTCACCTACATTCTGCTCGTGGCGCTGCTCGAATCGTTCGCCCAGCCGTTCGTCATCCTCACGACCATCCCGATGGGCGCCATCGGCGTCGTTCTCGCCCTGGTCGTGACCAACAAGGCGCTGTCGATGATTGCCTTTATGGCCATCGTCATGCTTATCGGCGTCGTGGTGAACAACGCCATTCTGCTGCTCGATTCGGCAAACCAGTATTTGCGTTCGGGCGGCATGGGACGTCGCTCCGCAATTCTCGCGGCGGGCAAGGACAAATACCAGGCGATTCTCCTCGCTTCCGCGGCCTCAATCATTGCACAGCTCCCGCTAGCGTTCGGCATCGGCGGCGACATTGCGACGTCGACCCAGCCGATGGGTATTGCAAGCGTCGGCGGTCTCGCCATCTCGGGAATTCTCACCATGTATCTCGTCCCGACGTTCTTCTGGCTTCCGAACGCCCTTTTCCACAAGGCAAAGTCCAAAGTTGACAAGATAAAGAAGAACCGCAGCGCGAAAGCCTAGAATCTCCTTTCAAAGCAAAACGGCCCGGCTTTTTAGCCGGGTCGTTTTTTTTCAAAAAAATCAAAGTTCCCGATAAAAAATCTGTTTTCGGTGAAGGCTCGCAAAGCGCACGAGTTCCGAAATTTTATGCTCGCCCAAAGTTTCGAAATCGACGGGATGAAACACGAGGCGCGGCGCGGCAAGCGGCACGCGCAAAACGAGCTTCGAAAAGGCCCGGACGCCTCCGAGCGAAACTTCGGGAAGCCCCGCAAAGCTCAACGCGGGCGAAATCACGCGACCCGACGACCGCTTTTTGATGGCGCACCGACCCTCGAAAAATTCGAACCGGGAATGCGCCTGTTTCAAAAGAAAAGGATTTCCATACCATGCGGGCGGAACAAATCCGGAAAGAGGTTCAAAACCGAGGCGTTCCCACTCCCGACAGGCGGTTTCCAAAAGTGCAAAGGAGTCCCATTCGTCAAGGCCCGCGAACTCCGCCTCGTTTCCCGTCAGGCGAAGCGCAAGACGTCCCGAAAGGCTGCGGTTTGACGTTTGGGCAAAATGCCTCGCCCCGTGCAAAAGAAGTTCGCACCCGCTTTCCAAAAGTTCCGAGAGCGCGTTTCGAAACTTCACAATCTCGGATTCCGAAAATCCTTCCACGGCTGGAATGACCGCCACCGTAATCGGGCGTGCGGCCACATCCGAAATTTGACGGACATGCCTTTGAGCGTCCCGAAAATTCCGGACCGAAAAGTCGTGGTAGCAAAGAATGAATTTTCCTTCCATAAAGTCCAAGATAACAAATCGCGGACAGCGGAATTGTTAAATTTGACGCGATGAAAAAAAAATCGCTGTATATTTTCGACATGGACGGAACGCTTTTCAACACGCTCGGCGATTTGAGCGTTGCCGTGAACCATGCGCTCGAAGCCTTTGGACTTTCGCCGCTTTCGACGGAAAAAATCCGGAGCTACATCGGAAACGGTTCCCTGAAACTCATCGAACGGTCGCTCGAAGGACGGGACGCCCCGCTTGCGGAAGTGCACAAGTGCTACAGCGAATTCTACGCGGATCACTGCCAAAACGCCACCCTTCCCTACCCGGGCGTTGTCGATTTTTTAAAGACGTTCCCCGCCAAAAAGGCCCTTGCCACAAACAAGCCGCACATTCCGGGCATCGCGCTTTTAAAACACTTTGGGCTTGAATCCTGTTTTGACGCCTTTGCCTTCGGCGATACGGGCACGGAACGAAAGCCCTCCGCGGAGCCCTTTCTCAAAATTCTCGAAGAGACAAAAACGCCCAAGGAGGAAGCCGTGATGGTCGGCGACGACGCCCCGGACATTCTCGGCGCGAAAAACGCAGGGATAGACAGCGTCTTTATCGAGAACGGTTTCGGCAGGCGGGAAAGCTTTTACCCCGTAGAACCGACCTATTCCATTCCACACTTTTCGGACCTCAAGAATTTGCGGTTTTAAAACGCCATGCCGACCCGCTACCTGATTGATACCTACGGTTGCCAGATGAACGAGTACGATTCCGCGCTCATCGCGTCGATGCTCGAAAAAAACGGCTGCGTTCCGACCGAAGACCCCGAGGAAGCGGACCTCTTTTTGTTCAACACGTGTTCCGTCCGCGAAAAGGCGGAGGAAAGCGCCAAGGCACGCATTTCCAAGATGAAGTTCTACAAGAAGCGCCGTCCGTGGATAAAGTTCATCGTCACGGGCTGCATGGCCGAGCATTTGGGCACGCGGCTCATCGAACAGGTCGATTGCATCGACTACGTCATCGGCCCGGACCGCTACAATAAAATCCCGGAAATTCTCTTTCCGCATCCGCTCGCGGTAAACCGCCGGACACTTTCAAGGCGCATCGTCACGGGCTTTGACGCGGAGGAAAATTACCTCGGCGAATACGCCAAGCTTTCCCATCCGTTTTCCGCCTACGTCACGATTCAGCGGGGATGCAACTTCCGCTGCAGCTATTGCATTGTACCGTATGTCCGCGGACGGGAAAAGTACCGCGACGCGGACGACGTCATCCGCGAAATCGAATGTGCGACGGACCGCGGCGTTTCTGAAATTTGCCTGCTCGGTCAGACGGTCAACGCCTACCGTCAAAAAGGCATGGACTTTGCCGATTTGCTTTTGAAAATTGCGAGCGTCAAGGGCGTCCGCCGTATCCGTTTTATGAGTCCGCATCCGAGATTCTACACCGAAAAGCTCATTGACGTGCTGCAGAACGAGCCCAAGGTGTGCCCGCATGCACACATTCCGCTCCAAAGCGGCAGCGATCCGATTTTAAAGAAAATGCACCGCCGCTACACGGTCGATGAATTTATGCGGATTCTTGAAAAATTTCGCGGAAAAGATCCGTTTTACGGACTTACGACCGACATCATCGCGGGATTTGTCGGCGAAACGGACGAGGATTTCGAAGCGACCCTCTCCGCCGTCCGGGAAGCCCAATTCGACGCGGCCTTCATGTTCATTTACAGTCCGCGCGAAGGCACGGAAAGCGCCCGCGAAACGGAAATTCTCACCGAAGAACAAAAGCAAAAGCGGTTGGAGCGCCTCGTCGAGCTTCAAAACGCGATTACGCTCGAACGCAACAAGCAGATGATTGGCCGGACGGAAGAAGTCCTGATTGAAGGGCCGTCCTCGAGAGACCCGAACGAGCTTGTAGGCAAGACGGGAAGCTTCAAAAAGGTCATTTTGAATTCCAACACGTTAAGGCCCGGCGATTACGTCAAATGCAAAATCGACGAAGTGCGCGGATGGACGCTCCGCGGGACGCCTGTCGCGGAATAAGGAGAAACAATGCGATTTTCAAGTCCGATTTTTTCAATCCTCTTTTTAGCGGCCGTTTTCACTTGCGAAGCAAACGCCCAAACGGTCGAAGAAGCCCAAAAGGCCTATGTTTCCGGAAACTGGAAGGGAGCGGCCGAAGCGTTCGAAGCGACCTGTCCCTCGCTCGAAGCGTCCAAGCGCTCGGAATGCGCGCTGTGGGGCGTTCTCGCCCGCTCCCAGATGGGAACCTCCAAGGACTTTTCGCTTGCAAGAAAAAGGCTCGACAGCCTGATTTCCAAAACGCCCGATACGCTTTCCGTTTCCTCGGACCTCTACATGACGCGCGCCCAGTTCGAACTTTACCTGAAACGACCGGACCTTTCGTTCAAAAGCCTCAAGGCGGCGCTTGACCGCGCAAACGGCAAACAATACGCGGTGCTTTTCCAGGTTTGCAAAAGCCTTTATCAAAACAGCCCCATGGATTCGGTCCAGAGCCTTTGCAAGGAAATCGAGCGGAAAAAGTCCGAAGCGGATTCGTCCGCGACATGCATTTCAAGTTCCTCCCCGGAGGCGACGTCCTCTTCGAGCGAGCAGGCGGTTTCTTCTTCAAACGGGACGGTTCTTTCCGCGGAAGCGGCATCCTCCGCATTTGAAGTTTCCAGTTCCTCCAGTGCCGGTTCAAGCTCGTCTCTAGCGGTTTCCTCGGCCTCTCTTTCCTCCGGAGCCGTTTCGTCAAGCGCAAAGGCGTCCGCGGACTGGTCGCTCCAGGTCGGCGCGTTCAGTATTTATTCCAATGCGGAGCTGCTCGAAGGTTCGCTCCGGGCCAAAAAGATCGATGCGCGAATTGAAGAGCTGAAAACCGAGGACAGGACGCTCTACCTCGTTAAAATCGGCTACTTCGAAAGCCGCGAACAGGCCGTCGAATACGGAAATTCCACGCTCGCCGGGCAACATCTGGAATTTAATCCCGTAAAAAAACAATAATCTTCAAAAAAACAGGGAACGTTTCCCGGAAACAGTTCTATATTTATGCTACCCCCTGCCGGGGTGGTGAAATTGGTAGACGCGCTGGACTCAAAATCCAGTAGAGGCAACTCTGTGAGGGTTCGATTCCCTCCCCCGGCACTAAGCATTGCCGAGGATCCATGAAAAAGACTTTCAAAATTCTTTGCGCTCTCCTGTTTGTCGCAACGGCTACGTTTGCGCAAGACGATTTTGAAACATACGGTTCAGAGAGCGGCAACTCCTACTACGCACCGTCGGAAGATACGGACGGCGCCAACTACTACAGCGCGGACGATCCCAACGCGCCCGAGGCCACTTCGGACGTAACCGCTTCCACAAGCGCGACCTCCGACGAATGGGCAGGTTTTGACTACGAATCCGTCGGTCTCACCCAATGGGAATTTCAACAGGCGAAGGAAAGCGGCATGAGCCGCGACAAGCTCACCCAGCTGACCGAACTCGGCGTCCGCCCCTCGGAATATCTGCAGGAGCCGTGGACACGTCTCGGCGTCTCGGAAGAAAGCTGGCTTTCCGAACGTTCCAAGGGCCTTGAGGACTCCGACATCGACCGGACCTACCGCAACCAGGCCGGTGAACAGAATTACGCCTACATCTCCCTCGCCATTCCTTCCTTCTACCAGTGGAAGCACGGCGAATCCGTCAAGGCCGTCTGGATGGACGCCCTCTGGGTCGTCGGAGTTGCAGGGCTTACCTATTTTGCGGTCAACAGCGACGAGTACGACAACACGTGGGTCTATTGGCTTATCCCCGTTCTCGGCGCACACGTCTGGTCCTTTGCCGATGCGTTCTTCGGAACACAGTGGAACAACAACCCGGACGCGAACCGTTTCAGTCTGGGAATAGGCCCGAGCCTCGACCGCGGAGTCGCCGGCCTCCTGCAAGTCCGCTTCTAAAAAATGCAAATCGAACTTCTCAAGTGCAAAATTCATCGGGCAACAGTCACCGATGCAAACCTGAACTATGAGGGATCCATCACGCTCGACAGGGCCCTGATGGACGCTGCCGGAATTCTCCCCTACGAGAAAGTCGGCATTCTCGACATCAACAACGGAGCGCGTTTCGACACCTACGTCATCGAAGGCGAACGGAATTCCGGCACGATATGCCTGAACGGCGCCGCGGCGCGAATGGTCCAGAAAGGCGATCTCGTCATCATCGTCTCGTATGTTTCCCTCACGCCCGAAGAGGCAAAGTCCTGGAAACCGACGGTGGTCAAGGTCGATTCCTTAAACAGGCCGCGATAAATCGCTATATTTGCAGCGTGACATTTTCCCTTGCGCCCAAATTTTTGCTCCTGTTTTGCCTCGCCGGAATTTTGAGTTCCTGCGAGGAAGAGAAGCCCGTTATCCAGGAAGTCCGCGCGACCCCCGGAGACATCCAGGTTTTGAATTCGAGCGGGATTCCCGGCGCGGCCGGAAAAATGGGAGACTATTTGCGTTCGCAGGGATTTGACGTCCTCGAAATGAGCAACGAGAAGCTCTGGAATTACGAAGAGACGATTGTCGCGCTTCGAAATCCGCACTGGGCCGGTGCCGAGGCTCTCGCCAAGGCCCTTCACACGAAAAACGTCATTCCGCTAGAGAACAAGCGCGTCCTCTTTGACGCGACCGTCTATGTGGGCAAGGACTTTGAAAAAATAATTCAGGCAGGAACACGACCATGACAACTGTAAAAAAGCAAGCGGCCGCTACGGCCAAGACGAAAAAGACCGCCGCCACGAAAAAATCCGGGGCGACCGAAAAGGCCAAGTCTTCAAAAACGACAGCCGTAAAGAAGACGACGGTCAAAAAGGCCACAGCCAAAAAAACGGCGGAAAAGAAAACCGCAGAAAAAAAGGTCGCAGAGAAAAAGGCTACGGTCAAAAAAGCGACCGCCAAAAAGCCGTCCTACACCGAAGCCGTCAAGGCCGCGGGAACGGTACTTTTCAATCTTCGCGCCCTCGACCTCACGCTTTTGAACCTCCAGGGCGTCACCGACACCTCGGACTTTATGATTCTTGCCACATGTGAAAGCGAAGCCCAGATGCAGGCCATTCTCGATGCGCTTTCCAAGGAATTCAAGGCGCTCGGAATTTCTTCCCGTACCGAATACAAGCCGGGCATCAACATGCGCTGGGCCGTATTTGACGCAGGTTTTGACCTAATGGTGCACCTTTTCGAGGAAGGCAAGCGCGAAGAGCTCGCCATCGACCGTCTTTACGGCGACGCGGTCATCACGAAGCTCGAAGAAAAGGACTTTATCCAGACAAAGACGAAAAAGACAAAGGCGAAGAATGAACTCATTTGATGTTGAAATCGCAAAGGCGATTGCCGCAACGGGAGCCTTTGACGAAGAGACGGCCAAGAAGCTGCTGACTATACCCTCCGATACCGCCCACGGAAATTTTTCCCTTCCCTGTTTTACGCTTGCAAAGACTTGGCGCAAGGCTCCGAAGCTCATCGCCGAGGATCTCGCCGGAAAGGTTCAGCTGCCGGAGGGAGTTTCCAAGGTCGAAGCGGTCGCCGGATACTTGAACTTTTTCATCGACCGGGACTTTCTTGCCAAGTCCATTCTCGTGGAAATTTCCGAAAAGGGCCTGGCCTTTGGGCACGCGGCGCCGAACGGAAAAACGGTCTGCATTGACTACAGCTCCCCGAACATCGGAAAGGAACTTGCGTTTCACCATTTGCGTTCCACGATGATAGGCAACAGCCTTTCGCGCATCTACAAGGCGAGCGGCTACAAGGTCGAACGCATCAACCATCTCGGCGACTGGGGAACGGCCTTCGGAAAGCTCATCGTCATGTATTTGCGGGAAAATCGCCCGTCGGACGATGCGACGCTTAACTCCCTGACGGTCAAGGAACTCAACGTTCTCTACGCGAGCTTCTCGAAAGCCGCCGAAGCGGAACCGTCTCTCGAGGACGAAGCGCGCAAGGCCTTCTCGGAACTCGAAAAGGGAAACGCCGAATACCACAGACTCTGGCTTGCGTTCCGCGCGGCGACCCTCAAGGAACTGATGCGCATCTACAAGATGATGGGCGTCGATTTCGACCATTACACGGGCGAATCCTTTTACGAGGACAAGATGCCCGCGGTCATTGCGGAACTCGAGGAAAAGGGACTTCTCGAACGAAGCGAAGAACGCGACGTGGTGAAGCTCGACGAATACAAGCTCAACCCGTGCCTCATCCGCAAGAGCGACGGCAGCACGCTCTACGCGACCCGCGACCTCGCCGCGGCCCTCTACCGCAAAAAGGAATACAACTTCGACAAGTGCCTCTACGTGGTGGATCTCGGACAGGCGCTGCACTTTAAGCAGGTAAAGCTCGTTCTCAAAAAAATGGGCCGGGAATGGTACGACACGCTCGTCCACATTCCGTTCGGCGTCATTCTCAACCTCATCGACGGCAAGTGGGAAAAGGGAAAGACCCGCACGGGAAAGGCGAAGCTTCTCCGCGACGTCATCGAGGCGGCCACAAAGAAGATACTCGACTACATCAACCAGAAAAATCCGGACCTGGAAAACAAGGAACAGATAGCGGAACAGATAGGCATCAGCGCGCTCACGTTCAACGACCTGAAAAACCACCGTCTAATGGATGTCAAGTTCGACTGGGATTCCGCGCTGAGCTTTGAAGGGGCGACGGGCCCCTATGTTCAAAACGCCCATGTCCGACTTTGCAGCATCATGCGCAAGGCGGGCTACGAGGTGAACATATCGGACGTCGATTTCTCACAGCTCAAGGATGACACCGCATACGAACTCATCAAGGTTCTCGGCCAAAAGGCTTCGAGCATTCGACAGGCCGTCGAATCGGACGAACCGTGCATTCTCGCGCAATACGCGCTCGACATCGCCGGAGCGGCACACAAGTTTATTCACGAGGACCGCGTTCTGGGAAGCCCGGAAGAAAAGTCCAGGCTTTTCCTTGTAAAGTGCACGCAAATCGTTCTCGAAGACGTTCTGGACCTGCTCGGGCTCTTCCCCGTCCGCAACATGTAAAATGCATCAGGCCCTTCAAAAAGCGCTCGACGGAAATCGCCTTTCGCCCGCAGAAGCGGAAGGCATCCTTTCCGATGCGGACTGGACTGACGTCGTCCGGACGGCCCATGCGATTCGGCTTAAAAAACTTCCCGGAAAGAAGGTCGGCTACACAGTCTATCGCATTGTCAACTATACGAATGTTTGCGCCATCGGATGCGACTTTTGCGCCTTTTCGAGAAAAGCGGAAGAAGCCGGAGCCTACACGCTTAAACCGGAGAAGATCCGGAACAAGGCCCTCGAAGCGAAACGGCTCGGTGCGGACCAGATCTTTTTACAGGGCGGCGTCAACGAATCGCTTCCGCTTTCCTACTACACGGACATTCTGAAGATGCTCACCCGCGAACTCGGAATGAGCGTCCGCGGATTTTCGCCGGTAGAACTTGTACATATTGCAAGTGCGCACAAGTTAACGCTCGAAGAACTGGTTCGGCTTTTTAAGGAAGCGGGACTTTCTTCCGTTCCCGGAGCGGGCGCCGAAATCCTTTCGGACCGGATTCGTCAAAAGCTCAGTCCCAAAAAGCTCAGTTCGGCCGAATGGAAAAACGCTCTTGCCGTGTGCCAAAAAAACGGACTTCCCGGCAGCGCGAACATCGTCATCGGATCCGTCGAAACGCCGGAGGATATCGTCCGGCATCTGGAACTGGTGCGTTCCCTGCAGGACGAAACGGGCGGACTCAAGAGCTTTGTCGCCTGGACATTCCAGCCGCAAACCGATCGGTTCCCCATTCGGCACGTGACGCCTTCGGAATATCTGAAAGTTCTCGCCCTCTCGCGGATATACCTCGACAACATCCGGCACATCGAAGTTTCCGTCCTCGGAATGGGAAAGCAAATCGGGGAACTCGGGCTTTACGCGGGCGCGGACGACATCAACAGCATCGTCCTCGAAGAAAACGTTCTCAAGTCCCAGGGCATAAAAAGCATTGCCGAAGCGGAAGCGTTTATCCGGGAAGCGGGCTTTGAACCCTACCGCCGCGACCTGAACTTTTCCCTTGACCGCTGAACCATGCGCAGGGAGGTTGGCTTCAAGCGGCTTCTGATAAGCCAAATCGAAAGCGAAGAGGCTCGCGAAAAAACCGTCTCGATCGGGGCCTATGCACAAATTTGCGACCACAGCCTGGTGCTCGCGAGCCAGTCCATTTCGCACCGAATCCGCCGTGACGACCGCGGGCCCTACCTGCTCGAAGTGCAAACATCGGACGCCGAAAGGGCCGAAGAGCAGATAGCCCTCTACAAAAAGGAAAATCCGGAACAGAAGGAAAACCCGCCGCTCGCCATCCGGTTCGAGCTTTCGCCGCTCCTCGTTTTGCTTGTTCCCGTCGCGTTTACGCTTCTCCAGTTTTCGCGCTACGGGAGCCGATTTTATCACACGGGAATTTCCGACGCGGAAAAGATTCTTTCCGGAGACTGGTGGCGTCCCGTTACGGCCCTTACGCTCCACGGGGACGCGCATCATCTGGTGTCGAACTTAGTCTCGGGCTACATCATTCTGAACCTGCTCGCCTTCCGGATGCCGCTTTCCCGCATCGCGTTTCCGCTTGCCGTCGCATCGGCCATCGCCAATTTCCTTGTGGCGGCAACCGTCCAATCGGACTTTCGCTCCCTCGGATTTTCCACGTTCGTCTTTTGCGCGCTCGGCGCGCTGTGCACGGTCGAATTTCGCCTTTTGCCAAAAAGTTCGAGTACGACGCTCCGGCGCTTTGCGCCTCTGGGGGCCGCCTTTTTGCTTGCGACGTTCCTCGGAATCGGGGAACATTCCGACATCCTCGCCCACTTCTACGGCCTTGTCCTCGGGCTTGCCGTCGGTTTTGTTCCGAGAAAAAAACACCTGCTCTGGGGAAGTCCATTTTCGGCCTGGGACGTTCTTCTCTGGATTCTCTATTTTGCGCTTTTTATTTTTGCCTGGCGCCGCGCAATTTTATTATCTTTATAGCCGATGGGCAGTCTATTTCAAACATCCGGATTCCGCATTCAGGCAAGCGAAGCGCAAAAGCTTCTTCGCGTTTTTCCGCTTCAAATCGAAGTCGGCGAATCGCCCTCGATCTACTTCCGGATTGACGGCGACGTCCGGGTAGGCACTCCGGTTTCCTACCGGCTCGTTTGCGGTTTCTGGAACGTCCAATGGAAGTGCGTCATCGCTTCCGTCGAAGGCTCTTCGTGGAATGCGGAACTTTCGCAGGGTCCCTTCACGTCGTTCAAGGCGCGTCACGAGGAATCTCCCGTCGGAAACTCCGTCGAATTTTCGGACGAGATTGACTTTACCGGGGAATCTTCCGATCTTTCGGAAGCCCTCGAACAGGCCTCTTTCAAATATGCGCTTTCTTCCCGGGCGGCTCTCCTCCGCGCAAAGGATTCCTTTGAATCCCGCCGAAAGACGGAGTCCTTCCGTGCCTATTCTTCCGAAAACCTCTCGGCGGGCTAATCCCCAAAATTTATGTCGTACCGTTCCCTTGAAGCGGCCCTCCTTGATTTAGAAAGGCACGGGATGCTTTTGCGCATTCGGGAAGAAGTTTCTCCCGATTTGCTGATGGCGAAAATTTCGGAAATTGCGACGAGGGAACAGATGTCCGCGCTTCTTTTTGAACGCGTCGCAGGTTCCCCGTTTCGCGCCGCGTCCAACATTTTCGGCACAAAGGAACGCATCCGCTTTCTTTTTCGCGATACGTGGAAGCACGTGGAAACGGCCATCGCCTTTCACGGAAATCCCGTTTCGGTCTTAAAAAATCCGCGCCTTTGGCCCTCGCTTCCGGGGATAGGGCTTTCCGCACTGCCGCACAAGAGCCTTTCAGCCGAGGTTCTCGAGCGGACAACCACGCTCGGCGAACTTCCGCAAATCCGTTTGCACGCCGAAGACGGAGGCGCCTTTTTAACGCTCCCGCAGGTCTTTTCCACGGCTCCCGGCGAGCGGAACATTCTCAAGTCCAATCTGGGAATGTATCGCATCCAGATTTCCGGAAACGATTACGTCCAAAACGCGGAATGCGGTCTGCATTACCAGATCGAGCGCGACATTGCGCATCACCACGAAGCGGCCATCCAAAAAAACGTCCCGCTCAAGGTTTCCGTCTGGCTCGGAGGTCCGCCGGCCCACACGCTCGCCGCCATCATGCCGATGCCCGCGGAGCTCTCCGAGCTCCTCTTCGCGGGCCTTCTCAACGGAAGCCCGTTCCGCTACAAAAGCTTAAACGGGTGGACCGTTTCGTCCGACGCGGACTTTTGCATTCTGGGTGAAGTCGCAAACGGCCTCAAGCCCGAAGGCCCCTTCGGCGACCACATCGGATACTACTCGGCAAGGCATTCCTTCCCGTATCTGCGCATCCAAAAGGTCTTTTGCAAAAAGGATGCCATCTTTCCGTTTACGACAGTCGGAAGGCCGCCGCAGGAAGATTCCGTCTTCGGGGAATTTATCGGCGAACTGGTAAGGCCCATCGTTCCGAAATCCGTAAGCGGCATTTGCGAAATGAACGCGGTCGATGCCGCGGGCGTTCATCCGCTGCTTCTCGCCATCGGGCACGAACGCTACGAGCCCTATGTTTCCGAGCGGGAACCGATGGAAATTTTAAAAGAGGCGAACGCGCTTCTGGGATTTAACCAGGTCTCGCTTTCCAAGTATCTCTTTATCGCGGCAAGGGAAGATTCCGATGCGCTTTGCACCCGGAACATTGCGGACTTTTTTATGCACGTCCTTGAACGCGTCCGGTTCGAACGGGACATTCACTTTCAGACCGAAACGACAATCGATACGCTCGACTATTCCGGAAGAAAGCTCAACCACGGTTCCAAGGTAATCGTCGCCGCGGCCGGCAAAAAGATTCGGGAACTCGGACGTTCCGCGGAAGGCGCCTTTTCGACGCTCGCGCTCCCCGAAGGATTCTCGAATCCCAGATTCGTCTTCCCGGGCGTTTTTACGGTCCAGGGAACCTCCACGGCAAACTCGGAAGCTCTCGCCGCGGCGCTTTCCCACTGGGAAAACCGCGAAAAATTTCCGCTTGCAACCATCACGGAAGATTCGGAATTTGCCGCGCGGACGCTCGACAACTGGCTCTGGGTCACCTTTACGCGCAGCGATCCCGCAAAGGACATCACCGGGGCATGCGCCCGGTTCACCGAAAAGCACTGGGCGTGCGAAGCGCCCCTCCTCATAGACGCCCGTATAAAGCCTCACCACCAGAAGGCTCTCGAAGAAGATCCCGCGCTTGAAGCAAAGGCCCGGAGCGTTCTTCACAGGGCGCAAAAAGAGCGTTCATGAAAAGCGTCCTTTTTTATCTTCTCGGAGCGGGCCTCTTTCTTTTTGCGGAAGTCTCGGCAAGTCCGTTCTGCGGATCTTCCCAAATCTGGAACCGTATCTCGGACAAAAAGGACGGCCGGGCCGCGGCGCGGAGCCTCGGATTTGCGACGACGGACTGCGAAGCGGAATCCTACTACGACTCGGCCAAGGTTCAGGAAAAAACAACCGAACATTTCCGAATTTACTACGTCCTCGAAGGCCCGCACAAAACGTCCGCCGCGTGGATAGATACGCTTGCCCGCGCCCTCGAAAAATCGTGGAACTTTCACATCCAAAAGCACGGCACCCAAAAGCCTCTTGGCGCAAATCCCACGTGGCACTTTCAAAAAACGGGAGACGAAGCGCTTTATCCGGTTGAAGTTCTCGACATAAGCCTGATGCGGGACAACGCGGAACTTCTCGGCGGATTTTGCACGGCATGCATGGGAGTCACCTTTCCGCCCGACAATTCAAACCCGAGCGTCACGGAAATCATCATCGACAACGATTTTCTCTACCCGGACGAAACAAGCCCTGTCGCACATGCTTCGCCGGAATGCAGCTTTGTCAAATCGTCCATTCCAATTCAAAACAGCTACACAAAAAGAAACTACGCCGAAGACGATTTTGCGCTGGCCCTTTATACGACCGCCTACCACGAATTTTACCACGCAGTCCAGGCGAGTTACGTCAACATGCTCCTCTACGATTCCTACTGGTTCGAAGCCTCCGCCACGGCGCTCGAAGAAATAGCCTCGCCCACGGCAAACGACTACTGGATTTCGCTCGCGACATTTTTCTCTTCGACGGGAATCCCGTTTTACGCCATGCCTTCGGATTACGGAATCGCGGTCTTCGGACTTTACTCGCTAAACGCCTTCAACGAAAAATTCGACACAAGACTGTGGGAACGCTTTTCCGCCACCCCGGATTCCGCGTTCGAAACCATCTACGCAAAGGAACTCGAATCCCGAAAGCTCGACCCGGATTCCGCCTTTGACGACTTTGCGCAAAGGCTCCTTTTTGCGGGGACGCGGGCCGAAAGCGCCGACACCGCGGTCCGTTTCACCGCCGACTTTTCCGACTGGCCGTTTTCGCCGCGGATTCAAAAGGCGACGACAGACGAACTTTCCCTGCAGGCTCCCTCCATCAGCTACCGACGCCTCACAACGGACTCCATCCCGAACCTTTCGAACTTTCGCGGAAAGGCTTCCGTCGCGCTTTACGGCAAGCATCAAAAAGCCGTTTTCCTTTCGATGGACACGCTTTCGTGGACGGGAATTTTACCGCAAATCGCCGAGGCGGACTCGGCGGTATTGATTCTTTCGCGCCTCCGCGAAAACGTCCAAAAGGCAAACGCGGAAGACACGCTCCCCATGCGAAGCTACCCGAACCCCTGGCGCGGCGAAACGCCTCTCTGCTTCGCGAACCTTCCCGAAAAAAAGAACTTTATCGAAATCCGCACGCGGGCAGGAAAGCTCGTCCGCCGCCATCCCTATACGGGAACGTCCCTTTGCATCGATGCGGACGAACTTTCGGGAAAACTCGCCCCGGGCCTCTATTACTTCCGGGCCGGAAACCGAAACAAAATGAATCCTTTCCTCGTTATTTACTAGAGTCGAGATCCGCGTTTTTCGCACCGAGCAGCGTGTCGCCGTCAAAAGTTCCGCGCACTTCCGTCACGGGCTCTAAACCAGTCCGCCACGAAAGCCCTGCGCCCGACTTTTTTTCGGAATGCAGCACGTAAAAACGGTTCCACAGCCCGGTCCGCAAAATGTTTTGAGCGAGCGTCCTTCCCGGTTCGACGACAAGACGGTGCACGCCCATTCTCGAAAATTCGTCCAGCACAAACTTCCAGTTTTCGGCAAAGTCCGCGGAAGGGAGCCTTCGGACGTCCGCACATCCGGAAATATCCCCTTGGGAAGAAAGGCTATAGACGAGCGTTTTTTCGGCGGGAGATTCAAACAGGCGAAGCGTTTTCGAAAGCGGACGTTTTCCGCAAAAAACGGCCCGGTGCGGACTGTTTCCGGAAACCCCGCGCACGGTCAAATGCGGATTGTCCGCGGACGCGGTGCCGCCGCCGACGAGAATGTATTCCGCACTCCGCCGCCATTTGGCGGTCCAGAGATCCGCTTCGCTTCCCGTTATCCGAAAAGGCTTTTTATCCGACGAAGCGATGAAACAGTCCGCGGTCTCCGCGATTTTGCACTCCACAAAGGTCCGCCCGGTTTGCACAAAGTAATCGTAGGCTTCATAAAAAAGCGAGAACTCCGCGGAAGGCGGAAAATATTTGGAGCATATTCCAGCCTCGGCCAGCACCTGTTCGCTTTTTCCGAAAACAAGAGGGTTCGGGTCGCGATGCGCAAAAAAGACCTTTTCGATGCCCGCATCGATAATCGCCTTGGTGCACGGCGGAGTCCGGCCGTAATGACAGCACGGTTCGAGAGTCACGTACAAAGTAGCGCCCCGAGCCCTATCCCCCGCATCGCGGAGCGCCATCACTTCGGCATGGGGACCGTGCACGACCTGCGTCCGGCCGCGCCCCACAATCTCACCGTCCTTGACCACAACGGCTCCGACTGCCGGATTCGGATAGGAAACCCCGACGGCCAAAAGAGCTTCTTCAAACGCCTGTTCAATGTAGTTCATCGTTTATCGCAAGACGGCTCACCCCGTAGAGCATAAAGCCGCCCACCTCGTTCTTTTCCAACGTACTCCGCGTAATAAAGCGGACGACGCTTCCGTCCCGGTTCTTGACATGAACGGCAAAGCTTTGCGGCTTGTCTTGCTTATCGCCGCTTTTCAAAAGGGCCTTGATCCGGTCGTTCAAAATTTTGCGGAATTCAACGAGGTCTTCCTTCAAAAAATAGTCCTCGTTCGAAGAAATGGGCCCCGCCTTGTGATCGTCCACCCCGAAACGTTCCCGAGTGACATCGGTCATCAGATTGAGACGTCGCGTGGCACAGTCCAAAGTCCAGATGATGCTGAACGAATTGTCGAGCATAATGGACAATTCATGTTTTGTCCTGGAAAGTTCTTCGCTAATCCGAATGCGTTCATTGATAGAATAGTAAGAAAAGAAGACAAGGTTTTCGCTTAGGAAAAAGCCGTAGGATTCATACCACTGCCAGCCGTAGCGGGCATTCCGCAAGCGGAGACGGACCCGTTCAAAAACCTTGGCCTTGGGCTGTTCTTTCAAAGCGGATTCAAATGCCTTCAAGTCGTCGGGGTCGATGAACTCGCGCGGATCGTGTTCCAAAAGGGTTTCCTGCGAAAGCCCGACCACATCGATAAGCGCGGCCGAAGCAATCGGGACGCGCTTTGTCGAGAGATCCACAATGGACCACAGCATATTCGTATTCCGATAGATTGTATCGGCCATCCGAAGCTTGTGTTTCAGCCGCGCATTCTGAGCGGCACACAGGATGAGAAGAACCAGCAGGGCAAATAAGACAACCAACACCATAACCATGCCCATAATATAACAAAATGAGGCGCGGTAAAGTATTTTTTCTTTACATGTTTTTCAAATTTTACTTTTCAGGGTCATTTTTTTGCGGAAAACGGCGAAAAGAAGAGCCCATAGGCCCGAGAATCCATATAATTCCCGTCGCGGTGCATCCCAAACGAAGCGCCACATTTTTGCAAGTTTATGACGATTCCCGCTCCGACCTTTGGACCGGGATAGGCAAAGCTTCCCTCGAAGGCCAGGGCGCCCAGCCGAATTTTTTCGCCGAACACAAAAAGAAAGCCGACCGGTTCACGATAAACAAGAGCGGCCTCGCTCAAAAACCTCCCGAAAATTTCAAAGGAAACATTTCCGGCAAAAGTCGCCCGCTCGAAATCCGACGGGACGCTCACAAAGGCCCCTGCCGAAAGCCCCTTTTCGCCGTACACGGAAAGGCCCACGCGTCCGACAGCCCGCCACCACGAAAAGTCTCCGGGCACAAATTGCACATCGACGTTTCCGCCCGCGCCGAGCGAGAGTTTTCCAAAGGAAAGGGCTGCTTCCACGCCAAAGTTCTCGCTCCGGTAAAGGGAATCCAAAAAGGAGCTCGCAAAGGAAGCCCCGATGCGGTAGCGGGAGCTTCCCCACTCGGAAAAGAATCCGAACGCCTCGTAATCGACGCCTTCCATCGGATGCGTCCAGACAAGGCCCAGCCGAAGTCCGGAGAGCCTCGACGCCGGATTTTCGCCGAAAGCGTCAAAGAATCCCGGGTCCTCGGGATGCGGAATCCGCACGTCGGAAAGCGCCGCGGTCCAAAGGCACAGTAAGAACAGAAAAATTTTGGGCATGATTCCTCACGGGCGAAGAATAACGCCGACGCGTTTTTCGTGATTTTCGGCCGAAAAGCGCAAGAAGTTCGGGCCGGGAAAGCCCTTTTCGAGGAGCGGCACCCGAATCCAGACGTTTCCGCCCGCATCAGCCTCGAGCGTCTTTTTCCACAGAAGATCCCCGCGGCCCGAGATGAGTTCCACAAGGACATTCTTTTCGCTCCGGACGGAAACCATCAGCGGATTTGCGCGGTTCCTTTTGGAAAAAATCCGGGCATTCCATTTGACAGCAAAAGGAATTTCCCCGTCCGCCGTTTTTTCAAGGCTTCCGGGCGTCTGAAACCCGGGGCTGTTTTCCTTGCGGCCCGTCGCAGTCGAAAATCCGGAAGGGCAGTCCGGCTGAATTTTTTCGAGCTTTCCCCAAAAGACGGAATCCGCACGGACCGTTCCGTAACACAGGTAGAGCGAATCGGCCGCATTTTTCAGATAGCCGAAATTCACCGGAATAATTTGTACGTCATCGGTTCCGACAAAGCTCCGCATGGCGGCCGTATCCTTTACGAGAATTGCGCTTTCGCGGCTTTTGAGGGTCACATCCGGAATCTCCGTCCGTTTCGTTACGCATAAATTCATTTTTCCGAGCGAAACTTCGCGAAGCCCGCCATTGTAAATTTCCATCCATTCCGGGACGCCTTCCTCCGGGCAGGGATGCACTTCCGTAAAGCGAACGGGAAAGCCTCCGGGGCGAAAGACGAGAGTGTCGAGCGAGTCGTTTCCGAAAACATCGTCCGCACTCCACGCGGCGGAAATTTCAAGGGCCTTTGCGTCAAGGCGCACATCGAAACGGGTGCGAACGTTTTTTCGAAGCGTTTCTTCCCACGCGGTTTCCCGAAAGGAATCAATGGCACGGAACCTGAAAGCGACCCGGGCGGAGTCGCACCCGGAAAGCGTCCATTCCCCAGTCCATCGAGAAGCCTCGTAGCGGAGCGTGTCGATTTCAAGACGGCAATCGTTTACGCCCGTTTCGAACTTTGCATCCGGAAGTCCCGGAGTCGGGGAGGAAAGTGTCCAGGCGCAAAAAGCGGTATCGGTCCGCACCAGGGAACGCCCGGGCTTCGGAACGGGGAGACGCGCCGTATCGATGCACGCGCCGCTCGAAAGCGTCCACAGGTCCTCGCGGGAATTGGCGAGAGCGGCGCCTTCGAGCATGCCGCAAAAAAGCCTTGACGTATGCGGGCAAAGGGTCGTGTCGCGGATAAGGAGAATCCGGTTTGCAAAATCCGGAATCTTTCCGGAAAAAACTTTTTTCTGCTCATGAAAAACGGAAACGGTGTCGTGCCACGCCTCGTGCGGCAAGCGAATTTCGACAAATTCCCCGCGGGAATCCTCGACTTCCGACGGATCGGGCAAAATTTCGACAAACCGTGGACACGTTCCCAAGGCAAGGCCAAAGGCCAAGGAAATAAAATGCATGAATGTTCAGGCGCAAATTCGACTATTGAATTGCGTATTCTCCAGGGAGAATATAGCGAAGCGGGTTTTCCGCCCGGGAATTGAGCCAAACCTCATAGTGCAGATGAGGTCCGGCCGAAAGCCCGGTGTTGCCCATATAGCCCAACAGCTGATAGCGCTTGATAAGTTGGCCCTGCTTGACGGAGATGGACTGCATGTGCCCATACTTTGTCACAAAGCCGTTTCCGTGATCGAGCGCCACGTAATTTCCAAAGGATTCGCTCCGACGCGCAATGGTGACGACGCCGTCCGCGGTCGCATAAATGGGAGTCCAGCGGCTGTTCGAAATATCGACGCCGTTGTGCATCCGTCCGATTTCGCCCGTGACGGGATGATTTCTGCGGCCAAACGCCGAGGCATAGCGGCCCGTTGTCGGGGAGATGGAAGGGATGTGCCGCCAGTTGGAATACTGCTGACCGGCAAAGTTCGCAATTTCGCGGAAGTTCCGTTCGTTTTCGAGAGCCTTGGCGCGGAACTGTTCCGCTTTGGTTTCTAGCGAAATCGACTTGTCGAGAACGGGCTGCGAGAGCCTTGCAAGACGCCGTTCCGGGCTCTCCGGTCCGCCGATGGACATTTCGCGGCTTCCGCGGTCCGCCGGTGAAAGTCCGAACTTGTAATGGAGAAGATCCTCGCCCGCAAAGCGAGCCTCCATGACGCGGTTCAGGGAATCGAGCCGCGAAGCTTCACGGTCGAGCCTCTTCGAAAGCGAAAGGCGGTTCCCTATCATCCGGTCCTTGAGAAAGTCGTAAGAGAAGTGGACGCCCCCCGTCACGAGGAGAAGCGCAATGCCCACGCACACAAGAGCCTTCCCCGCGGCGAGCACGCGCCTTGAAAATTCGGGCAGCCGAATCGAATACGACCGGGACGAACCTTCAATGTGGAAAGACAGCTTGAAAAACTTCATGGTGAAGGCAATTTAATAAAAAATCCGATAGACAACGAGCGTCTTCCCGTATTCGTAGCAGACGACGAGGAGCGGCGTTCCCGGAAGCGGGCTGTTTTCCGCCGAAATAAAGAGGACGCCTTCGGGCCCGCGATCTTCTTTTTTTGCAAAATATCCCGCCATTTGCGGTTTTTCGGGATTTTTCAGGCTGAAAACGGCAATTCCGCCGGACCTTTCGACCCCGACAAAGGCAAAGTTTTCTTTTCCGACGCTTCCGACCGTGACGTTTTCCGGCTCCGGACCCTTCTTTTTGCTGCGGGCATCCGCTTTCACCTTTTCCTTTTTGGAATTCCGGTTGAAAAGTTCCGGATATTTCTCGGCGGAAATTTTCTCGATGGCGCTTCCGCTGTTCCAGATGCGCTTTCCGGTGTTTCCGTCGAAGAGGCTCATGCTCCGCCCGCCGAACGTGTTGAGGTAAGCGCAGGGCTCCTTGCCGTCGCACGGATTTTCGGCATCGATCGGAAGCTCGCCCAGACTTTTGACTAGCTCCTTGGTAAAGACCTCTTTCGAAAGCCGATTTGCCTTCCAGAGCCTTGCCGCGGTCGTCTCGTCCGTGTAGGTGGAAAGCTCGCGGCTTTCGCCTTCGTCGGCCGTTGCAAAATAAAGCTTTCCGCCATGCGCAAAGGCGGCGATGCCGTCGGGTTCGAGGAGTCCGCGAACCGGAGCGTTTTCGAGCGAAATGCGCTGGTCGGTCCGATAGTCGAACTCGTTTCCGGGGAGAGAATGATCGACCGCGCCAAGTCCAAAGACCTCGACAATTTTCTTTTTTTCGATGTCGATTTTTGCGACCGCATTGTTTTCCTGGAGTGTCGCAAAGGCGAGCTTTCCGTCGGGCGAAAAGGCGATGTATTCGGGTTCGATGTTTTGCAAGTAGCTTCCGGGGCCAAAGAGCCTTACCCCCGCGGACGCAAGAGCAAGGCTATCAAAGGCGTCAAAGGTCAAAATGTGCGAAGTGGCCGAGGAAATCCCGTTCGAAAGATCCACAAGTCCGATGCTTCCCGCCGGGTCCTCCCACGTATCCTCATCGACTTCTCCTTCGCATGCGACGAGAAGGCTCTTTCCATCCGGCGAAAAGGCGACCATATCGGGGCCAACTCCGGTCGAAAGGCTCCGGAGCTTTACCAGGGAGCGGTTTTCCAGACGAAAGAAGTGGACAAACCCGGGCCTTGAACGGTTGGCGTTCACCTCCACGGCAGCGACGAGATTTCCGAAGGACGAAACGCTCGGAACGTCTTCCGCAAAGCGGACCGTATCGACGATTTGAGGCTTGGAAGGGTCCGCGAGGGAAACCAGGTAAACCTCTTCATCGCCCGAGGCGACCACGAGCATTTTTTCGTCCGCGACATACGTCGAAATTTCCGCGCCTTCGAGACCGTTCCGCTCGGAAATGCGTCCCAGTTCCTTGAGCTGAATCGCCATGGCCGCATGAAAGATTCCGAAAAAAAGAATTGCAAAGGAAATTTTATTCATATTAGAATACCAGCCATCCGAGCAAGAATCCGAGAAGCGCCCCGCCGACAAAGGCTCCGGCCGTCGAAGCCATTTCCATCGATCGGTCGCGATTAGCATTCCGGTCCATTTGCGCGCCGACGGCAATCGTCAGCGCCTGTTTGCACTTGGCGTAATCGGCGGAAAGAATGGAATCAGACGGACATGTTTCCATAGGAGCGAGAGAAACCGCCTGAACGGATTCGGCGGAAACGGAATCCGCAGAGACTTCCATCACGGAAGGCTCTTCGGCAAGGGCCGCCATCGAAAGGAAGAGAAGCAAAAAGACAAATTTTTTCATTTTTCAAAATTAACTAGATTTGAAAATCCTATGGAAGAAGATCGCGTCAAAATAGCGCAAAGAGTCACCTGGAACGGCTTTTTCGTCAATCTGGTACTCACAATCGGAAAACTGATAGCCGGAATTGTCGGAAGTTCCTCCGCGATGATTGCGGACGGCATCCATTCCCTTTCGGATTTTGCGACCGATGCGGTCGTCCTCGTCTTTGTAAAAATTTCGGGCGAGGAGCGCGACAAAAATCATCCCTACGGGCACGGAAAGTTCGAGACGATGGCCTCCATGCTCATTAGCCTTGCGCTTCTCGCGGTCGCCGTCGGCATTTTTGTAAACAGCGTCCAAAAGATTGCGGCAAGCGTCCGGGGAGAATCTCCCGAGGTTCCGGGATTTATCGCCCTTGTCGCGGCTATTGTCTGCATTGCCGTCAAGGAGCTGCTCTACCGCTACACGGCCCGCGCGGGGCACCGCATAAGCAGCCCGGCGCTCATCGCAAACGCCTGGCATCACCGCTCGGACGCCTTTTCGAGCATCGGGACTCTCCTCGGAATCGGAGGCGCCTTTTTCCTCGGCGGAAAATTCACCATCCTCGACCCGATAGCCGCCGTCGTCGTGAGCCTCTTCATCATCAAGGTCGCCTTCCAGATTGGATTTCCCACCGTCCAGGAACTTCTCGAAGCTTCCCTTCCGCCCGAAACGGAAAAGGAAATTTGCGACATCATCCGAAACACCGACAAGGTCCGCTGGCTGCACCACCTGCAGACCCGAAGAATCGGAAGCAGCTGCGCCATTGACGTTCACATCAAACTCGACCGGAACATTTCCCTCGTCGAAGCGCACGATGTCGCAACCGAAATCGAAAAGAGGCTTCGCGCCAAATACGGGAAGAACACACAAATTAACGTTCACATGGAGCCTCTTTCGGAGGATGGAAATGTCTAAAAACGTTTTTCTTTTGAGCGTCCTTTTCGGAATTTTTTTCCTTTCCGCTTGCGACGACATCCGGGAAGAAAAATACCCGAACGGAAAATTGCGCCTTAGGACGTCCTATGTCGAAGGCGTCAAGGAAGGCATGGAAACGGAATACTTCGAATCGGGAGCGGTCAAGCGCACGCGAAATTTTGTCCGCGGAAAGGAACAGGGAGCTTCCGAGGAATTTTACGAATCGGGAAAGCTCCGCGAAACGCGCTTTTACAAAAACGGAGCACTCGACGGAACGGACACGCGCTATTACGAAAACGGAAAAATCCAGTCGGTCACGAACTATCAAATGGGAACGGTCACCGGGTTCCCGAAGACGTTCGATTCCGACGGCGATCCCGAAATTCAAGGTTCCTACGAGGATTCCCGCGATGGAAACCGCTACGAATGGGTGCGCATCGGGGACGCCGTGTGGACCGCGGAAAATATCAAGTATGCGCCCGCCAAGGGTTCCGTGTGCATGCAGTGCAACGTCTGGGGACGCCTCTACGACAAGGAAAGCGCCGAAAAGGCGTGCCCGCCCGATTTTCGGATTCCAGACCGCTCCGACTGGGAAAAGCTCATTTCCGCGGTCGGGGAAAGTCCCGCGAAGAAGTTAAAGGCGTCGTTCGGCTGGAACGACGAAGGGAACGGTTCCGACGAATACGGGTTCGGGTTGCGGGCAAGCGGCGCCCACTTCGAAAAGGCGAACGTTGATGTCAAAAGCCGAAAGTTCCGGGATGCGGGCGAAAAGGCCTACCTCTGGACAAAAGGCGGAACCGTCGCCGTGTTCAAAAAGAACTCCGAAAAAATCTCCTTTGAAAAGTTCAACCCGGAATTCGGCGCGAGCCTCCGCTGCGTCCACTAAAATTCAAAAGTCCACCTCCAATTTGTATATTTTGAAATATGGCTATTACCCGTTACATTTTGCAAATCCACTGCCCCGACCAGAAAGGTCTCATTGCGGGCACGGCACAGGTTCTCGCCAAGGCGGGAGCGAACATCATCGACTTGACGCAGCACACGGCCAAGGACATCGAAACCTTCTTTCTCCGCGCGGTCTTCGAGTGCGAACCGGAAGCGGCAACGGAAATCCGCGAACATTTAAAAACCATCGAAGGGCATCTTTCGCTCACGTGGAACCTCTACGACACCACCAAGGTGCAGCGCCTCGCCCTCTTCGTTTCCAAGACGGACCACTGCCTTTACGACCTGCTTCTCAAGCACCGCGACGGGGATCTTCCCTGCGAATTCAGCTGCATCGTGAGCAATCACACGGAACTCGGCCCGGTCGGCGGAACTTTCGGCGTACCGTTCTACTATGTTCCGAGCACGGGCGACAAGACCGTTTCGGAAAACCGCTTTCGCGAAATCATCCAGGAGACGAAAACCGACGGCATTGTCCTCGCCCGCTACATGCAGATTCTCTCCGCGGCGTTTACCGAGGAATTCAAATACCGGGTCGTGAACATCCACCACGGATTCCTTCCGGCGTTCAAGGGGGCAAAGCCCTATCATCAGGCCTGGCACAAGGGCGTAAAGATCATCGGGGCCACGGCCCACTTCGCGACCGAAGACCTCGACCAGGGACCCATCATTTGCCAGGACGTGCAGCGCGTCCCCGAAACGGCATCCATCGACGAACTCGTCGAACTCGGAAAGGACATCGAAAAGCGCACGCTTTCCTCGGCCGTCAAGCTTTGGCTCGAACACCGCGTCTTCGTTTACGAAGGCCGCACCTTTATTCTGTAAGGAACATCCCATGACAGACGAAACCGAATCCAAAATTCAGGACGCCGAAATCGTTTCGGTCGAACCCGCCGAAAACCTTCCGGAAAAGGTCGAACCCGAAGCCCCCAGGTCCGAAGCCGAAAAGCCCGAAGAGAAAAAAACGGAAGAAAAGCCGCAAGTCGTCATTCAGCACGAACGCGGAGTCTCGTACTATGTGGGCTTTGCGCTTCTCACCGTCCTCGCCATCTGCTTTTTCTTTATCCCGGGAATTGCGTTAGTCTATCTCGTAAGCTGCATCGCGGCCCTTTCCGCACCCGTCGCCTGGATTTTTGCCGCCATCATTTCGGCAATCGTCTGGCTCATTTTCAAACTGAAAATCAAGGGATTCAAAAAGTCCTTTTTGTGGTATATCGGGCTGTGCGTTCTCGTCACGCTCATCCTCGTCATCGCGGCCGTTTTCACGGACTGCCAGGTTTTCTCGGGAATCTTTTCCCTGCTCATCGGAGGATCCAACTGATGATTTCCAAGGACGCATTTGTACACTTTCTCGTTGAAACGGGAGCGCTCAAGTTCGGAGCGTTCGTCACCAAAAGCGGACGGAACACGCCGTATTTCATCAACACGGGAGAATTCCGCACCGGAAAGGCCATTTCAAAGCTTTCCGAATTTTACGCCGAAGCGTTCGCCCATCACTTCAAGGGAAAGGCTTCCAACCTTTTTGGCCCCGCCTACAAGGGCATTCCCCTGTGCACGGCAACGGCCATCGCCCTCTACGAAAGGCACGGTCTTGACCTGAGCTTCACCTACAACCGAAAAGAGGCGAAGGACCACGGCGAAGGCGGAAACCTCGTCGGCGACACCTACAAGACGGAAAAGAACGTCGTCATCATCGAGGACGTCATCACGGCCGGAACCTCCGTGAACGAAACGATGCAGACGATGAAGAGCTTCCCGAACGCGCACATCAAGGGCCTTCTCATCTCCGTTGACCGCAAGGAGCGCCTCGAAAACGGAAAGTCCGCCCTCGCGACCGTCGAAGAGACCTACGGCATCGAAGCCCATTCGATTATCGACATCGACGACATCATCGCCTTTTTGGAAAGCGCCGAAAACCGCGCAAAGATCGGCGCCCCGGAAGACATTCTCGAAAAGGTTCGCGCCTACCGCAAGGAATGGGGTGTGTAAATGCGAAAGGCTCTTCTCCTCTTCGCGATTCTGATCGTGGCCTGTTCGGGCAAGAAGTGGAGTGCGAGCCATCCCTATTTTAGAGCCTCGCCAAGCGAGGCCGAGGAAATTGCCGTCGTCGGGCTCGAACGCTCGATTGTCGTCACGCGCGACAAGTGGTTTGCCAAGAACCTCGAAATTCCGCGCGATTCCGTGCACGCCTTTTTGCGCGAGCTCGCCAAAAGCGCCTTTACCCGGGAGCTTTCCACGACACGCTACCCGAAGCTCGTTTTCTTCCCGGATTCCGTCTATGAATCCTTTCCCGAAGACACGGAACGCCTAGACGACCGCATCTTTGTCAAGGGCCGCTTTCCCGCCCAGGGCAAAACCGTTTCCCTTGACGGAAAGACGCCGCGGCACCTCATCCTCGTTCACGAGTTTACGCTCGGGCTCGACCTGTCCAAGGACGATTTTTACGACTATGCGCTCATCAACCGCGAATCGGCCGAAAAGCGCACGTCCGAATTTTTGACGGTAATCCTTTCCTACACGCTGTGGGACAACGAAAAGCAGCGCGCGCTCTACTCCGCCGTCTCGGAGGTTCCGCTCAAACTTTCGGAAAAAATTTCGCCGTCGGACATTTCACGCATTTCGTCCGCGGCGGCCGACAGTCTCGTTTTCGGAATTGACGGAGGCGTCAGATGAAAAGCCTTTGGAAGTGCATCGGAATTTTGACGTTCGCAGCGACCGGGGCCTTTTCCGCGGACACGTTCTTCAAAACGCCTTTTACCCTGTGGCAGGATCCGGAAATTCTCGTCTGGACTCCGGATTCCGCAGCGCCTCTCGACCCGAAGGAGTTCGCCCTTTCGCTCAAACGGAACAACAGCGGCATCGGAAACCCGACGGTCCGCATCGCCGGGGAATTTGAGCGCGATACAAGCGCAAGCCTTTACGGGAACTGGCTGCGGAACAATCTGGAGCCGGGAATTCCCGCCGAAGACCTCAAGGCCCGCGACACGAAGGTCCGTGAGCGCATCGCCTCCATCGAGGACCGCTTTCTTTTATACGTCACGCGCCGCGGAAACACGCTCGCCGTCGCGCTTTTTGACGAAACGGGCGGGGCTCCAAAACTCGCCGGGACGCTTCCCTTCCGGGAAGACAAAATTCAAATGGGCGACGAAATATCGGAAATGGCCTTTAGCGGAAGCCCCAAAAGAAGGCTCACCGCCGACGAGCGAAAGCGCAAGGCAACGGAACCGGACGAATACTATTCGGAAATTCCAAGGTTCCACGGCTGGATAGGCGTCGCGGGCGGGTACACCCGCGCCAAGGTTCCGCTTACGCCCGACAGCTGGTATAACAGCCACCTCAAAAGCCGCATCCGCAACTACCGCAACACAAAGGATTCCCTTTCCGCCTGGAACTTTCTCGACGACTCTTCCCCGCTTTTAAACGTCTATGCGGGAGGCCTCTGGTACGACTTTATCGGCGCGGAACTCCTTTTCCGCTTTTCCGCACACGACGCAAAAACCGACAGCCGCGACACCGTTTACAGGGAACTGGACCACTGGACCTTTTACCGCTACGAAATAGGCATCAGCCTTTTATTTTCGCACCGGTTCCACGTCAAAAAGAACATCGACGTCCTGCCGCACGCCTCGCTCGGATTTTTATACAGCTTCTTTTCGGAATCCATCGACACCAAAAGCGGAAGAAAGCCTTCAAACGCCTACAGGACGCGCGTCGAGTTCAGCGACTTTTACAAGGGAGCGATTATTTCGGCGGGTGTCCGCGGACTTTTCTTTGAGCATTACGGCCTCGACATTCGGGCGGGAATCGCCGGCCGCGGAAGGCTTCTCGACCGGGAACCCTCGGTAGATGCCGTTGCGGAACCCACGGAAATCGGAGGTTCCACCATCGACTGCTTTATCCAGCTCGGGCTTGAATATCACTGGTCGCTCTAGCGGAGCGGCACTTCTTTTTCAGTCTTCGACAATTTCCGAACCGAGCGCCTGCGTCGCCGTCACAAGATGTTCCTTGATTTTGCGGTAGGCACCGAGCAAATCGGTAAACGTCGTCGTGAGCAGCGGATCGTCGTTGACTTCCGCCACGTGTCCCCAGTGCCGTGCGCGGTATTCGCGGACCTGTTCCGTGATCTCGTGACCTTCTCTCCGCACATCGGCGAGCTTTTGGACGTCGCGGGAATTTTCGAGGACGTCCGTCACGTCGTTTGCGAGTTTTTCGACGCTCTCGTGGAGCAACACAAGGTCTTCGTGATGCGGCTTGTCGAAGGCGACGTTGTGGTCGCGCAGCCGGAGCAGAAGCTTTAGCACCTGTGTCACGTAGTCCGAGGCGGTTTCCAGGTCGTCGCTCATGCGGAGCTGCCGCTCGGCGTCGTTTGCAATGCTCTTCGAAACGCTCGTCGAAAGCAGTCCCGTCAAAAACTCGATGACCTCGGTCTGGGCCGTATCCAGTTTCGCTTCGGCCTCGAAGATACGCTCCACGGTTGCCTTGTCGGCCTTCCCGTCAATCACAATCCGCAGGTCGGCGAGCATCTTGCAGACGGTTTGGTTCATCATTCCCATTTCACACGCGGACTGCGTAATCGCGGCGAAAGGAGACTTGAGAAGCGCCGGTTCGAGCTTCGTCACCACGGCGTGTTTGGGCTTGACCTTGTTCGGGAAGAGCTTGTCGAGAAGGGCCGGAATTTTTCCCGTAAACGGCAGCACGACGAGCGTGTTCACCACGTTGAACGTCGTATGGTAAAGCGCAATCGCGAGCATTACGTTCTTCGGATCGTCCGGATTCGCAATGCCAAAGATCGTATTCAAAAGCCAGCGGACGCCGCTCATCGTCGGCGAGAAGAGAATCGTCACCCACAGAACGCCAAAGATGTTGAAGAGCAGATGAAAAATCGCCGCCCGGCGCGCATGGCGCGACGTGTTCGCGGCTATCATCAGGGCCGAAATCGTGCATCCGATGTTTTGACCGAGCACCAGGGCCGCCGCCGTATTGAACCCGATAAGCCCCTGCGACGCAAGCACAATCGTCACGCCGAGCGAAGCGGAACTCGACTGCATAATCGTCGCCATCAAAAATCCGACAAAGATGCACGCGCAGATGCTCGGAAGGCTTTCGGCGTTAAAGACCGACAGCGCGTTCAAAAAGTCCTGGTTATTCGAAACGGGAGCAAGCGCCCCCTTCATCACGTAAAGCCCCACAAAAACAAAACCCACGCCCAAAAGGGCGAGGGCCGAATACTTGATGGTTTCCTTCTTGGAAAAACAATAGACCAAAGCGCAGGCCCCGGCAAGCGGCATCCCATACTGGTCCATGTTCAGCACAAGAACCCATCCCGTAATGGTCGTTCCGATGTTTGCCCCCATAATCACGCCGAGCGTCTGCCCGAGCTGCATAATTCCCGCATTCACAAACCCGATGACCATCGCCATCGTCACCGCACTCGACTGCACAAGGCACGTCACCACAAGTCCGACCAGCACACCGAGAATCCGATGGTTCGTCACCTTGCTGATGAGCTTTTGGAGGGTCGGACCGGCAATTGTCTGAAGTCCCATCGAAAGGAACCGGAGTCCGAGAAAGAAAATTCCCACGCCGCCGACGAGGAGCGTTACAATCTGGGCGATTTGCGAAAACAGCATCGTGATACATCCTTGTGGTGAGCGCCAATTGCGCTCGATTTTACATAATCTTGATAGATTCTTTACAAATTTAGAATTTCGCGGTCAAAAGTTCGTCTATCCGCTTTTGCAGGTCCGCCATCGAGCCCGAATTGTCGATGTGTTCATAGCGAGCATTCGGCGGGAGCGGATCCGAGGCCTGGATTTGCATCCGACGCTCGGCATCCTCCCTCGCAAGTCCCCGTTTTAAAAGGCGCTCAAGGCGCACCGGTTCCGACGCATCGACCACCCAGATTTCAAAAAGCTCCCTCGAAAACGCGGGCCACTTGAAAAGGAGCGCGCCTTCGACGGCGGCAAGCCTCGGCGGGTTTTCGGCCCGAGCCGCACTTGAAAGCTTTTCGCGCACCGCAGCCTCGAGCAGCGGATACACAATCCCTTCCAGGTCCGAAAGGGACCGCGGATCCCGAAAGACGGCGCTTGCCAGGGCCGCCCGGTTCACCGCCCCGTTCCGCACGCATTCCGCGCCAAACCGACCGGCGATTTTTTCGCGAAGGCTCTCCGACTCCGCATACAGCAAGTGCATTTCGTGATCGAGGTCGAGCACCAAGGCTCCCCGTTCGGAAAGGAGCACGCCGACCGCACTCTTCCCGGAACCGATTCTGCCGCAAATTCCAATTGTCTTCATGTCCGGAATTTAACTATTTTTAGGACACTATGAGCTTAAAATTCGAAACCCCGATTACCGATGTTCCGCTGTTCCACCAAGGGAAGGTTCGCGACATGTACGACCTTGGCGACAGCTTCCTCATGGTCGCCAGCGACCGTCTTTCCGCTTTCGACGTGGTCCTTCCCACTCCGATTGCCGGCAAAGGAAAAATTCTCAACCAGCTTTCGCTCTTCTGGTTCAAGCATCTGGGAATGCCGAACCACCTGATCACGGCAAACGTCGATGAATATCCCGCCGTTCTCCAAAAGTACAAGGACTATCTGCGCGGCCGTTCGATGATAGTGAAAAAGGCGAAGCGCCACAGCGTCGAATGCATCGTCCGCGGCTACATCGTCGGCTCCGGCTGGAAGGATTACCAGAAAACGGGAAAAATTTGCGGGCACGTTCTGCCGCAGGGCCTCGAACTTTGCCAAAAGCTCGAAAAGCCTCTCTACACGCCGAGTACCAAACCGGACGTCGGCCACGACGAAAACATTTCCTTTGAACAGACCTTCGACATCGTCGGCGAAAAGGTCGCCACCGAGCTGCGTGACCTCTCCCTCGACGTCTATACCAAGGCCCGCGACTATGCGGCGTCCAAGGGAATCATCCTCGCGGACACCAAGTTCGAATTTGGCGAAATTGACGGCAAGACGGTTCTGATTGACGAGGTTCTGACCCCGGATTCAAGCCGCTACTGGCCTGCCGACAAGTATCAGGTCGGCAAAAACCAGGAAAGCTTCGACAAGCAATACATCCGCGACTGGCTCGAAACGCTCGACTGGGGAAAAACCTACCCGGGTCCGGAAATTCCCGCCGAAGTCGTAAAGAACACGCTCGCCAAATACGTGGAAATCTTCGTGCGCCTCACGGGGCACCAGCCGGAACTTTAATTTTCACAAGGTTCAAAAAAACGGGTCCGAAAAATCGGGCCCTTTTTCGTTTCCCTATAAATTGTCGAGAAGCACCTGCAAACCGGGTTTCTCGCTTTCCGCGCGCCTAAACACGCCACTCAGCTTTTCAAGATTTTGAAGCGTCTTCCTGTCCGACGAGAGGTTCACGATGGCGTCAATCAAAACCTTCGGGCTGATATTTTCGACGGGAACCGTATTTTCGATGCCGCATTTCCGCAGCCGCAGGGCGTTATCGATCTGATCCTTTCCCAGGGGAAGAATCAAAAACTTTTTGTTGTTGTAAACGCATTCCTTGATGGTCGCAAGTCCGCCGTGAATGACGGCGAACTCCAGGTTCTGCGAAGAAAGGATCGCCCGCTGCGGAACCCAGCTTGCAAACGTAATGTTCGGTCGCTTTTTAAATTCCGTCCGATTTTAAATAGGTGCAGGAAAAATAGCCCTTTGTATTTAGAGACGCTTTGGAAAGTAAAGTCGGTTGGGCGTTCCAGATATCATATATAAGTACGGTTCCTTTGCAGAACGGGCCCGCCGTGTTGTAATAAACGACACCTTCCACGCTCCAAGTGTCGTTTGCGGAAGTCGTCGAAATGTTAACATTTCCCAGTTCGAAAGGAGTTTCTGTTGCTGCACAAGCGTCGGATTCCCACAGCAGGTTTCCGGCAAGATCAAAAAGGCGAACGACCAAATCGGGATGATCGATACTTTCGTCCCCTTTTTGAAACATATACGACGAAAAAACAAGCGAGAAGGAACCGTCCGAACCGATTCCGCATTCCGCCATCCATTCCAAAGTCCCATTCTGGAGCCGATTGTAGGCTTCCACCTTCCCTGATGTGAACGGGACTCCGTTGTCCGACAGGATTCCGGAGACGTTCCATGTTTCAGGGACGGGGTAGGCCATCGACAACTCCTTCTAGATGGGTTTGTACTACGTTACTAGAAGGCAGTATAATTCTTTTTTACGAAAAAGCAACTTTTCTTTAGAAAAATTCAAAAAAAAGCTTTCAATCAACGGGATGTCTTCTTTTTTTTCAAAAAAAGCACAATTCCTTTTTAGAACCCTTGCAAAAAAAAACGGCCCCAGGCAAAGGCGAGCCTTTGGACCTGAGGCACAAAATCTTTCGATGGGCGCCTTAGTTCGCTTCCGGAGCCTTTACCAGGTCGCTCAAACGGGAAGAGTCCACCATTTCGAACTCGCGGACAATTTCATCCGAGGGCTTTTTGGTGCAAAGGCTCACCACGACAATCGTCGCAAAGCTCGCGACAAATCCCGGCACAAGTTCGTAAAGGCCAAAGATGGCATAGGAATCCGCAAAGCCCGAAAGGTAGAACTTCCACACAAAGGCGAGAATTCCGCCGACGAGCATGCCGCTGATGGCACCCGCGAGGTTCGTACGCTTCCAGAAGAGCGCAAGCAAAACGACCGGTCCAAAAGTCGCGCCGAAACCGGCCCAGGCAAAGCTCACGAGGCTCATCACCACGTCCAAAAATCCGTGCGAGGCATTGGGACGCCCCTGGTAGGCGAGGAAACCGGCAACGAGGGCAATCACAAGCACAATGCCGCGGCTCACAAGCATCAGTTCGCGGTTCGAGGCGTTCTTGTGAATCAGGCGCTTATACAGGTCGTTGCTAAACGCCGACGCCGAAACGAGGAGCTGTGAATCCGCCGTACTCATAATTGCGGCCAGGACGGCGGCCATCAAAACGGTGGCAATCACGGGCGGGAAGAGCTTTGCCGCAAGCACCATAAAGACCTTTTCCGGGTCGTCGAGCGCAATGCCCTGCTGCAAAAGGAAATAGCGTCCAAAAACAGCAATCAGGATGGACGCGCCGAGCGAAAGGATGACCCACGTCATCGCAATTCGGCGGGAATGCGTAATCTCGTCGGGATTCTTGATGGACATAAAGCGAACAAGAATATGCGGCATTCCAAAATAACCGAGGCCCCAGGCGAGAGAGGAAACCAGCGAAATCATCGTAATCGCCTTGCCAGTCGAAGCATTCGTAAAGATGTTCATCAAATACGGATTCACCTTGTTCATCGCGTCAATCGTCGGAGCGAAACCGTCATTCAGCGCACAGATCATCGTGGGGACCATCAAAACGGCGACGAGCATCAGGATGCCCTGCACAAAGTCCGTCCAGCTCACGGCAAAGAATCCGCCGAGGAACGTATAGCCGACAACGACCACCAGGCCGACCAAAAGCGAAACCGTGTAGTCCCATCCGAAGATGGTCGTAAAAAGCTTGCCGCAGCTCACAAAGCCGGATGTCGTATAAAAAAGGAAAAACGCGAGAATGAACACGGCGGAAATAACGCGGATAATGCCGCGCTTATCGCGGAAACGGTTTGCAAAAAAGTCCGGAAGCGTAATCGAATCGTTGCAAAAATAGGTGTATTTGCGAAGCCTGCGCCCGACAACCTTCCAGTTCACATAGGTTCCGATAGCAAGACCCACGCCTATCCAGGCTTCCGAAAGGCCCGAAAGGTAAATGGCCCCGGGGAGCCCCATCAGAAGCCAGCCGCTCATGTCGGAGGCCTGCGCGGACATCGCCACGACCCACTTGTTCATGCTGCGGTTTCCCAGGTAATAGGAATTCAGACTGTTCGATTTTTTGGAAAAGTAGAACCCGATTCCAAGCATCAAAAGCAGGTAAACGATGAAGACGATGATCGTCGTTGCCATAGGATCTCCTAAAAAGAATACCGCACAAAGATAAAAATTTTAGGATTTGCCCAAAGTAAAGATTTCACGGAGTTCATCGTCGGAGAGCCTCGCTATCCAGTTTTCGCCCGTCGAAACGGTCATCTCGGAGATTTTCCGCTTGCTGTCGATGATTTCGTTGATGCGTTCCTCGAACGTATCCTTTGTGATGAGACGATGGACGACCACGCGACGGTTCTGCCCGATTCGATAGGCGCGGTCCGTCGCCTGGGCTTCGACGGCGGGATTCCACCACAGGTCATAATGAACGACCTGGGACGCCGCTGTCAAATTCAGGCCCGTTCCGCCGGCCTTGAGCGAAAGAATCAAAATCCGACGGGAAGGAACCGTTTCGAACTCGGAAATGACGTTTTCCCGGGCGGCAAGCGAAAGCGCTCCGTGGTAAAAGAGCGGCTCCGTTTTAAGTTCCTTTTGGATAATTTTTTCGAGAATCGTTCCCATTTCCGTAAACTGGGTAAAGACCAAAACCTTTTCATCCGTATCGAGAATGGCCGACAAAATGTCGATGAAAAGTTCCGTTTTGCCCGAAAGCCCCACGGAAAAGTTTTCGTCCTTCAGATATTGCGCGGGATGGTTGCAAATTTTTTTCAATGCCAAAATGAGCTGAAGAATTTTCGCGCCGCGTTCAAATCTTTGCCCGGGATCCGCCGGGTCCAGGTTTTGGATTTCTTCCATAAAGCGGTCGTAGGTTTCCCCGTAAAGTTTTGACTGCTCGGGCGAAAGGCTCGCCCAGTCGTTCTGTTCCAGCTTTTCGGGAAGGTCCGTGATGATGGCCTTGTCCGTCTTGAGGCGCCGCAAAAGGAAAGGCGCGGTGATTTTTTGGAAAAGTTCCGCCAGATGCCGGTTTCCAAGATTCTGGATGGGCTTTTCGAATTCCTCGCGAAAGGACTTGGCGTTTCCGAGAAGCCCGTGATTGCAAAAGTCCATGATGCTCCAGAATTCCATCAGACGGTTTTCGACGGGCGTTCCGCTCATCGCAATTTTGATGTGCGCCGAAAGAGCTTTGACCGCTCGCGTTTGGGCCGTCCCCGCATTCTTGATGTTTTGAGCCTCGTCGATAACGACCACCTGCCACTTGACGTCCTTCAGCTTTTTCCCGTCCGACCGCAAAATTCCATACGTGGTTAAGAAAATGTCCGCATCCGAATTTTCAAGGGTCCTGTTTATGCCGTGGTAAACGATTACACGCAATTCCGGAGAAAACCTGCCGAGTTCCCGCTTCCAGTTTTGCAAAAGTCCCGACGGGACGACGACCAGCGCTTTTTTTTCGTCAAGCGCGCCGTCATTTTTCAATTGCTGCAAAAGCGTAATCACCTGCAAGGTTTTTCCGAGGCCCATATCGTCCGCAATGATGCTTCCGAATCCGAGTTTGGAATTTCCGAGCATCCACGCAAAACCGCGCTTTTGATACGGACGGAGCGTCGCCCGAATTTGCGGAGGGACATCAACGTTCGCTTCGCTCTCTTTTTTAAAGCGGTGAATTTCGGAAAGCGCCTCGGGCGCGATATCCACCGAAAGTCCGTCAAACTCCCCCGCCAGCGCAATTTGAAGAACCTGGATGGCCGGAATCTTAAAACGGTCCCGAAGACCCTCCTTTAAAAGGGAAACGTCCTCGGGCGAAACATAAAAATACTGGCCGCCATCGTATTGAAGTCCACCGAGCCGCTCGGAACTTTCAAGGAACGCCTTACCGTCAATCGAACGGTCCCCGACAAAAACCGACCAGTTGAACTGCAAAAGATTTTCGAGTCTGGAAAACCCGGCGCGGGCCTTTTCCTCAGAGCGAACAATTTGCGGCCGAACGATTCCGCGAAGAATCCGTTCCAGTCCTTTCGGAAGTTCAAGCGAGACGCCGACCGCCCGAAAGAGCGGTACCGATTCGTTCAAAAATTGAACCATCCCGGCATCGGAAAGATGAATGTTGTCCGTCGCCTTTCCGGAAACATATTCGCCATAGCCCTTGATGTAGGGGCGAATCGGCTGCAGGGATAAAAGTACGAATGTTCTTTTTTCATTCGGGAAATCTCGAGTCCAGAGCTTTGAAAGCGGATACACTTCGCCGGTCGATTTTTCGATAAAGTCCAAATCGACATCGATTTTTCCGAATCCCGCGTCGGCGCCGTTCACAATCGGCAAAAACGGTTCGTCCGAAATTTCGTATATTGAAATCCAGTTTTCAAATTCCCTCAGGTTCGATTCCGCAACGGTCGTCGAGCAGCGGATGGACGCATCGCCAAACAACACATAGGAAAGTTCATTTCGGAAGGCGCAGTCCAGCTCACCCTTCAAATAGGCGGAAAGGATTGCAATCACAAGCATCTCGGCGGAATTTTCCACATAAACTTTCGGCGATTCCAGATTGGAGCGCACAAACTTCGGCGGAATTTTCCAGTCCAAAAGTTCCAGATTTTTTTGAACTTCGGGAATCGATTTGAGCGGGAGCCAAAACGCATAGGCATTCCCGTCGTCGGACGTAAAAATTTTGGGATAGACCGCTCCGCTTTTCAAAATCTTCAGGGCGACGTTCCGCGCACCGGAAAGAATCCTCGCCGATTCGGAATCCCGCGCAAGCCCCGAGGGGCCTTCAACCGAAACGGCGTCCAGCGCCCATTCCAAGGGAATCTTTCCAAAGAACCAACGCGCATTTCCCCGGTAGTGAACATATCGGTCTTCTTCCAGATCCACGGACATTTCCGGATACCGTTCAAAGTCCCGTTCAAAAAGTTCCGAGAGCGCTTCGCGGTATTCGTTTACAAACCTTGCATCAAAATCCCTGTTCGGAAGAAGGGCGCTCAAGGTTTCATTTCGCACGTCGGGAATTTGAAGAAAATCTTCGCCGGAAATTTTTGGCGAGGATTTTTGATTTTCGATTGGCCGCAAAACGAACTTTTCGTCAAACGCCGAAATGGAGCCTTTTTTGCCGCGGGAAGAAAGCTCATTTTCCAAGCCCGAATGCAGGCACTGTTCCGCCAGCGAAAAAATGTCCAGGCCGCGAATCGAGAACAGTGTAAACGGTTCCCTATCGACTTTTCCCCCCACCGCCAAGATGGACGCATACACATGTTCGCACATTCCAAGCGCCCCGCACGAGCACTTGACGGAAAACTTCATGCCGCGTTCGGGAAACATCCGCACGCCGAGACCTTGTACAAAATCAAGAGCCTCCTTTGCCTGAACATGCCGCGAAAGCTGCCTTGCGAGCTTCTCGTTTTTTCCAAGCGCATCCATCAAAAGGGATTCCTCGGAATCCAAAAGCCGGGAAAATACGACGACGGTTTTATAAACATTCCAGGAGCCGTCAACGACCTTTGCCTTGATGGTCCGGCCCGAAATATCCATTTCACAGGCGGCAGATTTTGTCAAAGCGTAAGCCGCAAAGGCCCGCGACACCGCATCGCGCCACTTATCTCCCCAAGGAGTTTGCTTTTTAGAATCCAAGTCCATTGCCTGCGAAAAGATAGAAAAAGTTCCGTTCCGGCGCCACTCTTTGATAGACAAAAAATCTAGCACGCAGACGTATGATTTACATGCACACCGCACGACCACAAAGGCGCCTTGGCATTGCTAATATGCCCCAGCCGCAATTGAATTTTTAGAGGTTCCCTTTATTTTAATGGAAGCCTTAACAAATTGCAAAAACCTCATCCGAATCACTCCAGCCTGGCGATTTGACCTGATAAAAAAAGATCTTGACGACAATAAATTTGTGGATTGTGCAATTTGTGGAATGGCGGAATACATAGTTTCCAATGATCGTCATTTTGCCGTACTAAAACAAATTCCGTTTCCAAAGGTTACGGTTCTTTCCATTGTGAAATTTACAAACGAAATTTTAAAAAAACGCCAATAAAAAAGCGCCTTCGGCAGTGCCGAAAGCGCTTTTGGATTTTCTGTTTTTCTTACACTTCTTCAATTGTCGAGTGGTATTCCTGCAAACTCTTGACTTCGCCGTGGCCGTTACGCGCAGCGGCAATGCCCTTTACCGTCATGTTCGCGGCGGCAAGCGTCGTAATGTAGGGAACCTTGTACTTGATGGCGGCCTTGCGAATGGCGCTTTCGTCCTTGATGGCGTCGCGGCGGGCCCACGGCGTATTGATGATGAGCGAAACCTGTCCGTTCAAAATCACGTCGAGAACATTCGGGCGCCCTTCGGCAATCTTGTTTACCGTTTCGCAATGTACGCCGGCCTTTTCGTAGAACTTCGCCGTGCCTTCGGTCGCAAGAATCTTGAATCCGAGACGTTCGAATTCCTTGCCCACCTCAATCGCCTGTTCGCACAAATTAACCTTGTCCGAAAGACTGATGAGAACGGAACCGCCGGAGGGAAGCACCGAACCCGCGGCCTCTTCCGCCTTGTAGTAGGCAAGAGCGTAATTGTCGGAAAGTCCAAGGACTTCGCCGGTCGAGCGCATTTCGGGCCCGAGGACCGGATCCACGTGCGGAAATTTGTCGAACGGAAAGACGGCTTCCTTCACACCGTGATGATTGAACTTCTTAGTCTTCAGTTTCAGGTCTTCGAGCTTTTCGCCGAGCATCAGGCGCGTCGCAAGGCGCGCCATTTGCGTATTGCAAACCTTCGAAACCAGCGGCACGGTGCGGCTTGCACGCGGATTCGCTTCGAGCACAAAAACCTTTCCGTCCTCGATGGCATATTGCATGTTCATCAGTCCGCAGACGTGGAGCGATTCCGCAATTTTACGCGTGTAGTCCTTGATGGTCGCCAGGTTCTTTTCGCTAATCGTCACCGGCGGAATGATGCACGCCGAGTCTCCCGAATGCACGCCGGCAAGCTCCACGTGTTCCATCACGGCGGGAATATAAACGTGTTCGCCGTCGCTTAAGGCGTCCGCTTCGCACTCGAGCGCATTGTGCAGGAATCTGTCAACGAGCAACGGGCGATCCGGAGTAACGCCGACGGCCTTTGCCACATATTCGCGAAGCATCGGTTCGTCGTAAATCACTTCCATGCCGCGGCCGCCGAGAACAAAGCTCGGACGAATCATAATCGGATAGCCGCCGATTTTCTTTACACAGGCAATAGCCTCGTCGATGTCCGTCGCCATTCCGCTTTCGGGCATCGGAATTCCGAGCCTGTCCATCATCTTGCGGAAAAGGTCCCGGTCTTCGGCAATGTCAATCGAATCAATGCTCGTGCCGAGAATCTTCACGCCTTCGTCGGAAAGGGCGCGGGCAATGTTCAGCGGGGTCTGTCCGCCAAATTGCACAATGACGCCCGCGGGCTTTTCCTTGTGATAAATCTGCAGCACGTCTTCGAGCGAAACCGGTTCGAAGTAAAGCTTGTCCGAAGTGTCGTAGTCGGTCGAAACCGTTTCGGGGTTGCAGTTCACCATGATGGTCTCGTAGCCGAGTTCGCGGAGCGCCATCGCCGCGTGGCAACAGCAATAGTCAAACTCGATGCCCTGTCCGATTCTGTTCGGACCGCCGCCGAGAATCATGATCTTTTTCGGGTTCGAAGTGGCCGGAGCCTCGTCCTTCGCATTGTAGGTGCTGTAGTAGTAGAACGTATTTTCCTTGCCGCTCACCGGAACCGCGCACCATCCTTCGACAACGCCGAGCTCCGTGCGCTTTTTCCGAACATCCTTTTCGCGGATGCCGAGAATCTTGGCAATGTACTTGTCGCTGAAGCCGTCCTTTTTCGCACGGATCAGAAGTTCGTCGGCGGGCATCTTGCCCGGCGTTTCAAGCATCTTTTCTTCGAGCTCGACAAGTTCCTTCATCTGGTTAATGAAATACGCCTTTTCGAACGTCACCGCGTTGATTTCCTCGACGGTAGCGCCCTTGCGGAGAGCCTCATACATCTGGAAGTGACGCTCGGAAGACGGCGTCCGCAGCATGTTCAAAAGCTCTTCCTTCGTTTTGCGGTTAAAGTCCTTGGCAAAGCCGAGGCCCGCGCGACCGTTTTCAAGTCCGCGAATCGCCTTCTGGAGCGTTTCCTTGTAGGTCTTGCCGATGGCCATCACCTCGCCCACGGCCTTCATCTGCGTACCGAGTTCGTCATCGACGCCGCGGAACTTTTCAAAGGCCCAGCGCGCAAACTTTAACACAACATAATCGCCCGACGGCGTATATTTTTCAAGGCTTCCGTCGCGGTAATACGGAATCTGGTCAAGCGTCATCCCGGCGGCAAGCTTTGCCGAAATCAGGGCAATCGGGAAGCCGGTCGCCTTCGAAGCGAGCGCCGAAGAGCGAGATGTCCGCGGGTTGATTTCAATGATGACGACACGGCCCGTTTTCGGATCGTGCGCAAACTGGACGTTCGTTCCGCCGATAACGCCGATGGATTCCACAATCTTAAAGGCATCGCGCTGCAAACGTTCTTCGAGCTTCTTGTCGATGGTGAGGAAAGGCGCCGCACAAAAGGAGTCTCCCGTGTGAACGCCCACCGGGTCGATGTTCTCGATAAAACAAATGGCAATCATCTGATTTTTTGCATCGCGGACCACTTCGACTTCGAGCTCTTCCCAGCCAAGGATCGATTCCTCGATAAGGCACTGGTGCGTCATCGAAAGTTCAAGTCCGTTGCCGCAAATGTTCCGAAGTTCTTCCACGTTGTAGCAGAATCCGCCGCCCGCGCCGCCCATCGTGTAGGCCGGACGCACAACGACCGGGAATCCGATTTCGGCGGCAATCTTTTCCGCCTCCTCGACCGTATGGCAAATGCCCGACCGCGGCGTATCGATGCCGAGCTTTTTCATCGTTTCCTTAAAGATTTCACGGTCTTCCCCGCGTTCAATCGCATCGAGGTTCACGCCGATGACCTTCACGCCGAACTTGTCGAGAATGCCCGCCTTCGAAAGCGCGCTCGCCAGGTTCAGTCCCGTCTGGCCGCCGAGGTTCGGAAGAAGCGCATCCGGACGTTCCTTTTCGATAATCTGTTCCAGACGGTGCAGGTTCAGAGGCTCGATGTAGGTCGCATCCGCCATCACGGGGTCCGTCATGATGGTCGCCGGATTGGAATTCACCAGCACGACCTTGTAGCCCTGCTCGCGCAAAGCCTTGCATGCCTGCGTTCCCGAATAGTCGAACTCGCACGCCTGACCGATTACAATCGGGCCCGAGCCGATAATCAAAACCTTGTCGATACCTTCAATTTTCATACGAATCTCCCTTGGAATTTTTTGAAGTCAAAAAAAATGCCGAACCAAGACGGCCGGCATTCGAAAAACAAAAACAGAAAAATTTGAAAGAGGAAATGGAAGCGCCCATAACCCGCAATCCGTCATGCGAGCATTCGAGCGTTCCGTTAAGCACAGCAGCCATTTACTTCCAGTTTCAAAAGGGTTAAACTTGTGTAAATATAGACAAAAATGTTTTTCCTTGCACGGGAAGCTCCCATTTTCGGGTCAAAAAGAAGTGGACGGAATTGAAGGTTCCGTCCACAAAAAAGTTCAAACGCCGTGGAATTTCGTCAGCGGACGACAATCCGACGGGTCATGTCCAGGGCTCCGGCCCGAACGCGCACCACATACAGCCCGCTCGAAAGCGTCTTCAGCGAAAGCGTCCCGTTCACGTTCCGCTCGGAAAGAACCGGGCGTCCGCCGATGTCAAACAGCTCGACCGTCGCGTTTTCCGCACCGCGGACGGCAAGCGTCTTTCCGACGACCTGCAAGTCCAGGTTTCCACGGGCAAAAGCCTTTGAAATGCCGGAGAAATCGTCCGGGCAGCCGGCGGCCTCGATCTTCGAAAGATAGATGCCCGAGCCGTTGCTGTTAAGCGTGATTTGCGTCGGAGCGGCCGAGGAATCGCGCACATGCTGCAAATCCACCGTTGCCGAAGTCATCGCCGTCCCCGAAGCGGAAACGCCGTATTGCAAACTGAACCACGGGGCGTTGACGCCGACGTTCACATAATTCACGCCGTCAATTCCCTGCATCGTCAAAATCAGATTTTCGCACTTGCTCATCACGCTCTTCGAAACGGCATCGTCCGGGAGCGTATAGATGGCATGCTGGTATCCGCAAGAGGATTCGCTCTGGTCGCATCCGGCAAGGGGAATCTTCATATATCCAGCCGTCGCCACATATTCCGGGGAACCCGACGTCACGTCGCTTGACCAGCTTCCGACGCTTTCGGAGCCCGCGACGGAATAATCCACAATCACATAGGTCGCCTTGCCGAACTTCGAAGAAGCGCTTTCCCATTCCACGGGGTCAACGCTTCCCACCTTTGTCACCGTCGAAGCGTCATGCGCCTTGAGGGACGCCACGAGGCTATCGTAGGCGGGCTTTTTGACAAAATTCGAATCATAAATCACGCCGTTGTATTTTCCCTGATCCTTGAGCCAGCTGTATTTGTCGCTTAGTCCCCAAATCACGAAGGCTTCCATGTTGTCGGATTCGAGGAAAACATCCATCAGCTGCCGGTAGAGATGTCCCTGTGCCGCATATTCGGCCGCGGAAATGGACGTTTTGGAAGAGCTGAACCCGATGTCGAGTTCCGTAATTTGCAGCGTCAGCCCGAGACTTTTGAGCTTTGAGGCAAACGTGCGGACGTTCGCCGGAATCGACGTGTGCGTATTTTCGATATGCGTCTGCGTACCGATGCCCGTAATGTAGATGCCCGCCTTTTTAAAACGGCTGGCGACGGAATCGTACACGAATTGCGCCTTGCTGTTTTCGCCCATTCCCCATTCGAGCGCGTAGTCGTTGTAATAGAGCTTTGCATCCGGATCGGCTTCGTGTGCCCAGACAAACGACGAATCGATAAAGTCGCGACCGATGTATTGATACCAGACGGAGCCTTCCGACCTCCATCCGCGGGTGGAGTTGTCGTTTACGGCTTCGTTCACCACGTCCCATTCGCGAATTTGTCCCTTGAAATGCCCGACGACATTGTAGATGTGATTTTTCAAAACCTTGAGAAGCGTATCGCGCGCGCTTCCGCCCGCGCTTTCCACGCTTGCACCGAGCTCCCCGACCCAGGCAGGGACCTGGCTGTGCCAGGAAAGCGCGTGTCCGCGAACCTGCATGCCGTTTTCCGCCGCATAGCTCATCAGCTTTTCGGCCTTCGTGTAACTAAAGTTTCCGCGGGAAGGTTCCGTTGCGTCGAACTTCATCTCGTTCTCGGCGACGACCATGTTGAAATTGGCCTTGTGAAGCGCCTCGTAAGTCGAAGCGTCCTCCCCGAGCGCATTGTTGAACCAGTCCGAATTCAGAATGCAGCCGATAAAGCGTCCGCGATTTTCCGCAAGCTGGCGGAGCGTGCTGTCCGCATCCGCCGCAAAAAGGGTTCCGGACCCGCAAAGGGCAAGTCCAAAAACAAGAGCCTTGGAAAGAAATTTCATTTTGTATCCTCTGGGATAAAAATTAAACCACACCGTCCTAAATCTATTTTATTTGTCCGGATTTTTCAAAGGTCCATGTGAAAATCCCGTTGCAAGCGGAACAACGGAACATTTTTTCCCACGCACAAATTAAAATGTCAGATTTTGTCGGCAGCCTTTTTCAAGGCCTCTTCGAGCGACATCCCCGCATAGTCCTGCGCCGCAAACAGCCGTCCGCTTTTTTTGTCGTCGAGAAGCGCTCCCACGAGCGCGCCGGGAACAACCGTCGAAACGTCGTTCGGAGCCTTGGGTCCTCCGAGGTCCGTGCGAAGCCAGCCCGGGTCCATCAGATTCATCATCACGTCCGAGCCTTCGAGCTTGCACGCAAAGTCCTTCACAAACTTCGAAAGGGCGGCCTTGGCGCACGCGTAGGCGGCAAGCTCCGGCTCGTTTGCAATGCCGCTCGTCGTCAAAATCATTCGGCCAAAACCGTTCTGAATCATCTTCGGCAAAAAGTGATAGGCAATCTGAATCGGCGAAAAAAAGTTCACCGCCATCGCCTGGCGAAAATCCTCCATCGTATTTGTCGTATAATCCAAAAAATAGCGGCTCATCTGGCCCGCATTATTAAACACGATATCGATCCGCTGCCCGGTCGCGTCTATTTCCGTGAGCATCGAACGGACGGATTCCGGATTTTCCATGTCGCATTCCACGGAAAGCGCCTGCCGCCCAAGCTCCCGCACAAATTGCGCGGTTTCTTCCGAATGCTTTCGGGAACGGCTTTGCAAAATCAGATTGACGCCGAGCGACGCCATATACCTTGCAATTTCCCTTCCCACGCCGCGGGAAGCTCCGGTCACCAGACACCAGCGATTTTTCACATTGAGCATTTTGACCTCTCTTTTCGTCTCTTTCCGTAATGTATATAAATGAAGCGACAAAAGCTCCGTTCCGGTTGTCCAGGGACAACCGTTTTTCGAAAAATCCCTTTCGAAATTTCATCACAATGGATAATTTGAAGGAGGTTTCAGCCCGGAGTTTTTATGAACCTCGCCAAATCCATCCTCGCATTCGGCGCGCTGTGCGCCTTTTCGTACGCGCTTTCCTTTTCCGTCGAAGGTAAGGTCCAAAGCGGCGACGCGCCGGTTGACAGCGCAAAAATCACGCGCCTTTCGACCGGAACCTTCACATTTTCCGCCGCGGACGGGAGCTTTTCCCTCATCGAAAAGGACGCGGAAGAGGACGCCACCGGAATTTTTTCCCGCGCGAAAAGTCCGAACTATTCCTTTCAAAACGGCATTTTGCACGTAAATGTCCCCGGCGAAGCGGGCCGCATACAAATTCACGCCTTTGACCTGAACGGAAAGATTCTTTTCCGCCAAACGGAAAACCTTTCGGCAGGAAGCCACGCCATCGACCTTTCGAGCCGCGTACAAAGTAATTCCCGTTACCTGTTGCAGGTGCAGGTCAACAGCCAAAAGAAGATGCTTCTCGCCAAATCGAACGCCGAAGTTTCCGAAGTTCCGGATTCCATCTCCGTCGAAAAAAGCGGATACGTTTCAAAGTGCATTCCGGTGAGCGACCCGCAAAAATTTCTCACGGTCGAACTGGATACGGTTCCCGTCGCGGTCATCCTCAAGCTGGGAGCCGGAAGTTCCAAACAGAGCGTCGAGCAGGGTTCAAACATCGTGGATTTCAGCTATGCCTACAAAAATTGCGACACGGTCAAGGTCGAAGGGTTTCCAAAGGGCCTAAACGTTTCCGTAAACGGCGAAACAGGGACGGTGAGCATCTCGGGCACGGCAACGGACGCCGTCGGAACTTACAGTTTTAAGATTACAACCGTCGGCGGCTACAACGAAGCGGTCAAATCCGGACAAATCATCATCACCGAAAAAACGCAAAAGTCGCAAACAATCGTCGTGGACGGCTATGCAAGCGAAAACGGCGGCACAACGGGCGGCGCGGGCGGCGATACTGTAACCGTCTCCACCTACGCGGCATTCAAGTCGGCCGTCCAGTCCAAGGAAGCCAAGGTCGTACTAGTCAAGGGGACCATCCGCACCACGGACGGCGACGGCTACGGCCTTAAAATTGCAAGCAACAAGACCATCATGGGCGTCGATTCCAGCGCAACCATCTACGGCGGACTCGCCATCAGCGGCGTCTCGAACGTCATCGTGTATAATTTGAACATCCAGGGAACCTACCCGAACCCGGGCCCTTCCGACGGTATCGCCGTCAACGGCAAATCGACCAACGTCTTCCTTTCGCACCTGAACATTTGGGACGCCGAGGACGGAAACCTCGACATCACGGGCCAGGCAAGCTACGTCACCGTTTCTTACGTCAAGTTCTGGTACACGCTCTCTTCCCACCCGCATCGGCTCAATTCCCTCATCGGAAGCGGCGCCTCGGACCATCCCGAAGATTTCGGATACCTGAAGGTGACCTATCACCACTGCTGGTTCGGCACGCTCGTCAACGAAAGAATGCCCCGCGTCACCTACGGCAACGCCCACATCTACAACAACTACTACACCGCATCCGGCAACCTCTATTGCATCGGCGTAGGCTCCTACGGTTCCGCCCTCATCGAAAACAACTACTTCAAGGACGTCAAAAATCCGATTCACTTTATGTACAACGTCTATGCCTATATTTTGCAGCGGAACAACAAGTTCGACAACACCACGGGCACGCAGGACGGCACCGCAAACGGCGTCATTTTGGGTGAGCGCTACATCACGACCGACCCGTACACGCTTTTAAAAGACCCCGTCAAGTTGAATTCCGTCCCCTACAAATACACGCTCGACAACGCCGCGGACGTCCCGTCCATCGTCCAAAAGCAGGTCGGGCCGCATAACTATTAACCCCGAAAATCAGACAACCGCCAAGCCAGCCGCCGGATTCCAAGGAACCCGGCGGCTTTTCATTTTCCAAATCGTTAAATACCCCCTGCTTACAAAAAAGCGTAAGAAAAAAAAACTACCATTATATGAAATAAGTTCTATCTTTAAGGAGTGGGCAATTTTCAAGGAAAACAAATGCAAAGAGAAAAATACAGACCGGCGACAAAATTCGCCTCGTTTTTCTATGGGCAAAAGTTCACGGCAAAGTGTCTTTTGGCGCTTTCGCTTTTCGTTTCGGCACCGCTTTTTGCAAACGAAATGTGCACCCAGCTCTGCGTTCCATGCCTGGAAAGGGCAAACGACTCGATGTGCATACAGATCAACGCAACGTGCAATTGTCAGGCGCTCATCGACAGCATCCAGGCGGCCGAAACGGCCCGGACCGAAAAAGTCAAGGCATTAAAAGAAACACTCAAAACAAACCTCTCGGAAAACTGCCAAAAGGAATTTTGCTCGTTCAAAATCAAAATAAAGAACGATGAGCTCAAATATTTTCACAAGGCGAAGGCTCCCGAAACAATCGAAAAGCTCGCCGCCGCGGCCCAGCAGGCGAAGGGCGCCTGTGGCGCGGACGGAAAGTGGGCGGACGGCTCCTGGCACCACTTGCACTTTTTCTATGCCGAACGTCAGTCGGACGGCTCAAACCTCTACATTCGCACAAACCTCAAAAACGTGGCACTTCCCATCTACAGCGAAAATGTCGAAGCAATGCCCGAATTCCCCAAGGAGTAAACCCATGAAAAAACTTCAACTGTTCATCCTTTTGGCATGCGCCCTGTTCTTATCATCCTGCGCCATGTCCCGAATTGACAACAACACCCGGGACATCACCTACCACAACCGCACGAACATTGTGAACTACGGCGCGGAACATGCGAAAATCATCGGCCCTGTTTTTTTGGAAACCAAAGCAAAATGTTCCGACATCGACTTTTTAATAAACGCTAACAGCAAGGACCCGCGCATTGACGACATCATCAATGTCAAAACGGAAGAATACCAAAGTGCGGCAACACGCTTGTACTCCTGCAAATACTCCGGGCTCGCCGTCAGCTATGAATCTCTTTCCGTCGAAGAAGCCGCCGAATGGCACGCCGTAGGAGACTCGGCCGTCTTCCTTAAAAACGAAGGCAAGGAGTCATTCGGGGCATACTGGCGACAGTTGCCGCCACAGTAATGACTGTCCTGTTTATCTCAAATTAGAATGCCATCGGTTGAAATTTCGTTATAACGAAAACTTTTGCCATTTTACACAAAACTTTTCGACATATCGAAAAGTTTTTCTTTTGGAAATTCCGGGAAACGCTTTGCGCCAAGATTCTGCAAACCAAAGGTGCCCGCGGTGCAGACGGTTCGAACCTCTACATTCGCACAAACCTCACAGATTAGCGAGCTGATTCCGCATGGAGCAACATCTCGACAAGGACCTTGTAGTCCAGATACTGGATTCCGTATTTGCCTTCGCAAATCTTGTCGGCCAATTCGCGCTCATAGTAAATACTCATTGCCTTGTCCAGTCCAATTTTCTTCACTTCGGCAAGGCGTGTGATGATTTTTTCTTCGAGCTGTTCCCGGTAAGCTTTTTCAAGAACCTTATCGTCCATCATAATCAAAGGCCTTCTGCAATTTTCTCCCCTCGCGGCTTCAGGTATTCTTCAATATCGCTGATCAGATAATTTTTCCCCAGCGTGTGCAGCACGTCGAAGTGGAGAAGGAACGCGTTAACGACCGGAACACATTGCTCGGGAGAGTTTTCCACGCAAAGACGAGCTCGTTGATCAAAAAAATGGAAAAGGACCTCGATATTCCTTGCCTACAAAAAACGTAAGCAAAAAAAACACTCATTGTATCAAATAAAGTTTAGTTTTATTAGAGGTGATTTAGCGCATAATTTTTTCTATAAAGGAATGAAAAAAAATGAAAGAAAAGTTCTCTTTTGCCATTGTTCTCTTTGGTTTGGCAACGCTTTCCTATGCGGGACTGTTTGACTGCACAAGCAAGCGCTTTAGCCGGGAGCTGGAATTCAAATTAATGTCGGAATGCGTCAGCAGCAACCAATATATGGGCCAAGAACGATATCAAAAAAAAGTAACCTTCTGCTCCTGCTATGTCGGAAGCCTGGCATGCGAATATGACGGAGACGACGAAAAGCTGTTTAAAGCGGCAGAATCCAATGATCTTTCCTACAGCGTAAAGAAACTCAATAAATGTGTAGAGAAAGCCGAAAAGAAAATTGAAGAACAGGACTAGCCAAAGCTTTCCAGGATTCATCAAGCCAATATGCCTCAAAAAAGCAAAACAGATTTAGCCCAAGAAGGAAAAGACATCGTCAAAAAAATAGACAACCTGATTGAATCCTGCAAAAAAGAAATCTGGCAACGGGAGCTAAACCATTCCGAAAGAGAACAAAGCATTAATAAATCCCTAGACTTTAAAACTTTGAAAGGAAAAAGTGGAAGATTCGGTTTTAAAACCTGCATCAAAAACTGCCTAAAGCTTTCTTATTACGAGGCCTACAAAAAATACTACACCCGCGCCAAAAATGGAAAAGCATCAAAAGGCGACATCGAAAAACTTGAATATCTATATGAGAAAATGCAAGAAATTTACGGCAATACAGACACATTGTTTCACGTCCCACTGCTTCCATCCAATACGACAATTCTCCCTCAAAGTCTCCGAGATCTATTGCGAAACGCATCCAAAGAATTTGACAACCACCTAGAAAAGGAGCAAAACAAATAAACATCTATATTGAACGTCTCATTTCTATTTTCTGGAAATGGTTCAACGCCTTTCTACCCGGACTTCTCTTTGCCTATCTAATGGAGCTTTGGTTAAAAGAAGAAATTGCAACTGGCCAAATTTTTTACGACGCAATAATCTTTTTCGTCATCGGCAAAGTTCTAATCGTTCTGGGGAAAATTATCATTGATCCGCTGAGCTTTCTACTTGGAGCCGAAAAAAGCGATTCTGATACACTGAAAGAGCGCGTATACCATTTGAAATATATATTCAGATCCGCAACCGGCGTTTTTGGCGCGCTCACTCTATGCTGAATTGGAATCAACATTTTCGATCTGTTCAATCTAAACAACGAATCTTGGCCTTATCTGGTGCTCGCCATTTTGGGATTGCTGATTTCCATTATCGTCTTTATTGCCAAAGTCCCCAAGCGCTAAGCCATCACTCCAAAAGCCACCGGATTAAATTCCGGTGGATAATGCCGTTTCGCGAAAAATCAAAACTATCGAGCGACAGTACATACTTGGGAAAGTTGTCGCGAACCGAAGCAAATGCGCCAAATTCCCTTTGGACCGTTTCTTCGGTTGCAAGCAGATAGCACACCTGAAAATATTCCGTTCCCTTGTCATTTTGTGCGCAAAAGTCTATTTCCTGTTTGGCTGTCCTTCCGACCGTGACCGTGTAACCACGACGCAAAAGTTCAATATAGACGATGTTTTCCAGAACCTGCCCAATGTCCTTTTGATTCTTCAAAAAAAGGCTTTGCCGAATTCCGTGGTCGGTAATATAAATTTTCTCCTGCGTTGCAAGAACTTCCTTGCCGACAAGATCCTGTCGCGGAACAAGATGCAACAAGCAGGCTTCCCGGGCATATTCCAGATAGTTGTAAATCGTTTCGGGCGCAATGGAACGCTTCTCGTTTTTTAAAAACTTAACCAAATTTTGCGCAGAAAAGGTGTTTCCGATATTTTCAATAAAGTAAGCGATCAGCAGCCGCAAAAGCGAAATATCGCGCACCTTGTAGCGGTCGGTAATATCCTTCAAAATAATGGAATTGAAAATGTCGTCCAGATACTGTTTTCGCTGCGCTTCATTCAGGTCAAAGTTGTACAGAAACGGAAAGCCGCCCGTCTCGATATAAAATTCAAAAGCCTTTTCCGGTGTCATCTTCCTTTTTAATTTGCAAAGCGCCTCGTAGCTTTCCTTAAAACCGAACGGATACATTTTGATTTCCACATAACGGCCGGCGAGATAGGTCGAAAGTTCCCCAGAAAGAAGCTTTGCGTTGGAACCCGTGATGTAAACATCGGCATTAAAATCAACAAGAATGGAATTTACCAGCTTTTCCCAGCCGGAAAGTTCCTGGATTTCATCCAAAAAGAGGTAGATCTTTTTATGCTTGACCTTTTTTTGAACCGCATTGACCGCCGCGACGACATTTTCAAGGGCGCGAACTCGCTCATCGGTAAACGATTCAAAGTTCAGGGAAAGCGTCTGTTCCCGGGAAGCGCCTTTTTCAATCACCAGATCCCGGACTTGTTCCAATAAAATGGACTTGCCGGATCGCCGAATTCCGGTAATTACTTTTTGTCCCTTTTTGTCCCCAATGCTCTTCTTATCTTTATGAGTGTCGAAAGGGAAAGTCCTTTCGACACTCATCCAAACCTTTTCGCAGTAGCGAAAAAAAGGAGATTTCATGAAACCGATTGACAATCACGCAAACCAGCTGAACCCGAACAATGGCACCTCCGGGTTCAACGCCCAGTATAAAGCTCGCATGGACAACCACGCGAATCAGTTGA
>CAVBPX010000002.1:0-58277 GCA_963597395.1 Eggerthellaceae bacterium
GAAATTCCCTCGGGCCGCGTGCAGAAGGCGACGCGCTTTCCGTCGGGGCTTATCGCCGGGTGGTAGGCGTCGAGCGTGTCCGAAATTTCGACGACGCTCAGCGCGGAGCTCGCGAAGCGGACAAACCCGATGTTCCCCGTTTCGTCGTCCCGGAAGGCGAGCGTGCTCGCATACGTTCCGAGCTTTCTCTTCATATCGCGGGAGGATGCCTTCACCGTGACGTGATAGTCCGAAGTCTTTCCGCCGTCCGGGGCGTAGTCCGGCGAGGAAATCGGGCCGCGCACAAGGCGGAACCCGACATAGTCCGCATACATCGAGGACGTCACCGTATAGACGTCGCCGCGGTTCTTGAGCGTGATGGCGGACGGAGAATTCCGGAAGCTTCCCCCCTTCACGACCCGTTCGTTCAGGCCGTTGGGAGCCTCCCCGCCGACGTAGTCCGTCACCGCCGTATCGCCCAAATCCGAAAGGAAGTCCCCCGTCCACTCGAGGATGTTCCCCGCCATGTCGCAAAGGCCGTAGCCGTTCTTTCCGGCGGTGCACACCGCGTGGGCCTCGTAGTCCGAGTTCCCGGAATTCCACGAGAGCCTTTCGGCGTCCCAGCCTTTTTGGGCCGCAAAGACCCATTCCGCCTCGGTCGGAAGACGAAACCCCTCCGCGGAATAGTCGGCGACGAGGTTCTCGAGAAAGACGCACCGGCCGTCCGCATCCTTCGAAAGGTCCGTATAGGAATAGACCGGGTCGAGCTTCAGCGAACGCGAAAGCGCGTTCGCATAAAGAACGGCGTCATACATCGTCACGCCGCTCACCGGAACGTCTTCCTTGCCCTCGTCGAAGGAGGTTCCCATGAGGCCGGCAAATTCCCCGAACGTCACCTCGTGCTCGCCCATGTAATAGTCGTAGGAAAATCGCACCTTCAGGTTCGTCGCTTCGAGCGTCACCGTTTCGCCGCGGGCGGAAATTCTCCGGAAGCCCTCGTAGGAATCGTCGAGCCTCTTCGCCGAAGACGCCTCGTCCGCGCACGACACAAAAAATCCGACAAAAAAAGCAGCCAAAAGAAGAGCCCGTTTCCGGCTCCCGAAAAGCTTCAAAAAACTCATGCGGGCAATTTAAAAATTATTTCTGCTGCGGTCAAAGACGGCGTAGAGGCTGTCGGCATAAACGGTTTCCCAGTCGGAATTTTTTTGCAGGGAAAGGGCCAGAGGATGCCACAGCGGAAAATAGCGGACAGGGAGCAACACGCGCCCAATCGAAAGCGAATCCGCCGCGGACAAAAAACTTTCCGGTTTTTGGGCGAATCCCAGATACGAGGCAAAAAAGGCGGAGTCCTTGAGAATAAAGCGCCCGTCCGCAAAGGTTTTTACGCCGGGAAGCGTCCACTCCAAATACCCGCCCGAACGGTCATCGTTAAAAAGCCTCTTGCCCGGCGCCATCGGACGACTTTTCATAAACGAAACGGCTCCCGCGGGGACCCTTTCCGCGGCAACGGATGTAAAGTTTCCGTCCCGAAAATAGGCGGGTACGCTCCGCGCAAAGGTGCCGAGCGTAAAGGCCAAAAGAAGGACCGCAAGAACGCTTCCGGGAATGCGACGCTTTGAACAGAACTCCGAAATCGGCGAAACTTCAAACAAAAGAAACGCGAACGGAAAAACGAAAAGGCAAATGTTCCGCTCCGCGACAACGGCGAGAAAGGCGACGACAAAAATCCAGGCCTTGCGAAAGAGACTTTCCGAATTTTTGTTTTGCAACAAAAGAATTAGCGAAAGGATCACCGCGAAAAAAAGTCCGGCCGTCAAAAGTTCGCTTTCGCCGGAGAGCATCAGGGAAAGCGGCGAGCGGTTTTCGGCAATTTCACGCGAAAAGATTTTGGCCGCGGAACTTCCGCCGAGAAGCCTGTCCAACAATCCGAACGGATACAGAAAAAGCCTCGGCCCGTCCACGTGCCAAAGCGGAACGCTCAAAAGAAGAAGGAACCAGACACCGTTTCGAATTTTTCTTTTGCGCGGAAGCCTTTCAAAGGAAAACGCAAGGGCAAAAAAGGAGAGCGCAAACCCAAGCGGAAAAAGTCCCTGGCTCCGCACCCAAAGCCATTCGAGTCCGAGGAGAAAAACGGCGGAAAGCCCAAAGCGCACCGACCTTTTTTTTTCGAGTTCCGGCAAAAGATTCCAAAAGAGGCCGAGAAAAAGCATCGACAAAAAGACGGGACGGCATTCAAACGCATAGCGCGTCAAAAACGCAAACGCGACGACGAGGGAAAACTCGACAAGGCGAAGGGGGCGCCGCACGGGAAGCACCCAGAGAAAGGCGACGACGCCCCACAAAAAAGCCTTGAGAACCACAAGCCCAAGCGCCCCGAAATGCGCAAAAATAAAATGCACGAAGACTTCAAAAAACAGATGCACGTTGATCCACGGCGTGCGCGAAGGCGTCGAGCAAAAAGGATCGACATGGGAAAGACCGTTCGAAAAAAAGTCCCGGGCCGCGGCAAGATGCCACCAGATGTCCGAATCCGTCAGCGGAAAAAAGGCAAAGACCGCGACGCAAAGCGCAAAAAGAATTTTCGGAAAAAGATTTTTCACTTTTCCTTTTCGTCGCGTTCCAGTTTTTTCAGTGCAATGAGGCGGTTCGCTTCGATGCCGGGATAGGCCGGGAAGAATTCGCCCGCAATTTTATACCAGCCGAGCGCGCGTTCGGGTTCGCTTTCGAGTACAACGTTTCCCATGTTGAAAGCGACCAGTCCGAGGAACTGCTTGCGGTAGAGCGGTTCAAACTCGTAGCCCGTCCACGGTCCCGCCGCGTATTTCTTTCGGTATTCCTCGTCGGTGTAGGAATATCCGGACCGGTTGGGTTCCAAATTTTTTCCGTTGACGCGAAAAAAGATGTGCCCCGGCAAAAGAACGGCATCAATGCGAACGCCGCGGGCTTCTTCGAGCATCAGGGCAAGCCATGTGATGCCGACGCATCCGGAGACGCCCGACTTGAGAATTTTCCGGGGGAAAATCGCCGCGGGAATGTTCACGCCTTCCTGCCCGATAAAACGCAGCTTCCAATGTTTCCAAAAGAGCCGCCTGACGGATTCGACCGTATCGGTTCCGCTGGCGAGAAGACTGTCAAAATAGGCAAGGCCGAACGTCCACGCCGGGACCGAATCCATGCAGCCCGGTTCGCGCCCCTCGAACGTACAGGCGGCATCCCGGAGCGAAACGGCCTTGTCCTTTCCTTCAAAGACAAGAGCTACGGCCGTCGCGCAAATGACCACGGCGAAAAAGAAAATGACCGTTTTTTTGGACTTAGTGAATTGCATCCCACTCCAGTGGCGACTGCCAAAAATCCCGCATCGTCATCATATAGATGACAAGGCGTTTTGACGAAAGCGTTTTTTTGTCACGCACGACGCGGTGACGGACGCCCGGTCCGCCGCCCCAGCTGGTGATGACCTGCACATCCAGCCCCGTTGCAAAAGCGAGAAGCGATCCCGGTCCGCCGGACTTTCCGTCAACGGACTCGAAGACCCCCGTAAAGGAATCCCCCATCAAAAGAATCGGACTGTCCTTGCCGCCGACATAAGGCTTTCCGTCGCGGTAAACTTTTTTGACGGCGAGCGTTTCCGGTGAAAAGGCGCCCTGCTCCCTCCCGGGCAGCTGAACCACCAGGTCGCCTTCGCGGAGAACCGTCGTGTCGCGCATTTCGAGCGTCCCGGGACGAGCGCCCGAAGACGCATACCAGTCGTAGGAGGTCACCTTTTCGGCCAGGACTTCCATTGCGGCGAGAAGACCGGGGAGCGCCCAGTGCGTATCCGTCTTTTCAAACGAAAAGGCGTTTTCGTCATCGCCCGCGCGAGCGGCCCGAAGCGCCGGGAAAATGTCCAGAACGTCCAACCCCGAAGCGAGCATTTTCCGCACAAAGTCACGGCCCGCCACATCCACGCAAAGCGTATCCGGGGTGCCGGAAACGAGCCTCTCCGCATAAACCGCTTCCTTTGTCGGGACGGGAACAATCAAAAGCTGGATTTGCAGACTGTCCAAAAAACGCTTCAGTTCGAGAAGGCGCGGGAGCGGATTGTGTAAGCTGTCCTGCGCCGTAAAGTCCGCGGCGAGGAGGGAATTCGCATTGCGACGGAACCAGAGCATTCCGCCAGTACTCCAGGCATTCTGGTCCTTTGGGAGCGAATCCAGCGTGCGGGAAAGTCCGGCGCGGAACGCTTCCGTTTCGGGCGTCTCCGGGCATGCGCCCTGCAAGGCTTCGAGCGCGCCGAGCCTCCAACCGGAAGCCGTATCCGTTTGACGCACAAATTTGCCGTCCGCAGACGTTAAAGTTTCCGCATCCAAGGGAACGGTCCGGAAAGCGGGAACGTCAAAGGCCATCCAGAGCGGGCTTCCCAACGGGTTTCCGCGCATCACAAAGAAGGGCCGCTTCCCGTAAAAATTCCCGTCGGACGGCAAAGGTTCCAGGTCCGTATTGAAGGACGGATACCAGTAGGCGGCAAGCGCGCGGGCCCAGTCGAGGGAAGCTTCCCGGGAAAGCGTTTCCGTCGTATAGGTTCGGTAGGCGGAAATTTCGGATTCGGTCGGACGGCGGGCGAGCCTTGCCCAAAACGTCGAAAGCCCGGTCCACTTCCGCGGATGGACTTCCACCCACCAAAAGGCCCCGGTCGAATCTTCCGCAAGAGTCAAAACTTCCACTTTCTGAAAATCCGCAAAGACGTTCGGCTGTCCCCATTTGACGCCTTCGGCTTTTCGAAGTTCGGACGAAAGGGAATCCCCGGCGGAATTTGCAAAAAGATACTTTGTAAAAGGCTCCCAGGCGAGCGGTTCGCGCATCCGGAAATTTTCCGGCTCCATAAAGAGGAGGCTGTCGAACATCGGGAACGGGTAGTCCTTTTTGTCGCATACAACGGGCGAAGCGTTTTCGGGAAGTTCCGACTTCCCCGCTTCCCGAACCGGATTTCTGTAATACATGGCAAAGTCGAGAGCGGCACGTGTCGGAAGCCGCAAGGAATCCCCGGCAAAAAGCGTCCGGATTTCGACACCGGGAGCGACCGAATCGCGCACAAAACCGTTCGAAGTCTTCGCCGAAGTTTTAACCAGCAAGGGTTTGGACTTTTCGACCGATTTGACAGGCGCGGAAACGCACCCAAAAAGCAGAGCGGACAAAAAAAGACAAAGGGTCGCATTCCAAAAATTTTTCACAGTCTCCAAGTTAGAAAAGTAAATTCCGGGGCCGGATGTTTTCTAAATTTTTGGACATGAAAAACATCCGTACGGCGACCCTCCAGGGAAAATGGCTCGGAAGCGCACAGGCGACCAACGCCTGGTATCTTTCCGAAGCGAAAAAGCTCCAAAATTCCGGGATAGACCTTCTCGTTTTGCCCGAACTTTGCCACACGCCCTACTTTCCGATAGTCGAAAGCGAAAAAGGCTTTAACTTTGCCATCGAAAAAAGCGACGCGATGATTTCGGAATGGCAAAAGGCAGCCAAGGACCTGCACGCGGTCGTCGTCTTCCCGTTTTTCGAAAAGCGCGCCCGGGGCATCTACTACAACAGCGCCTATGTTTTTGAGCGCGACGGAAGCATCGCGGGCCTCTACCGCAAAAGCCACATTCCGGACGATCCGGGATTTTACGAAAAGTACTACTTTGCACCGGGCGACACGGGATTTGAACCGGTCAGAACTTCCGCCGGGACGCTCGGAATCCTCATCTGCTGGGACCAGTGGTTTCCCGAAGCGGCCCGCATCGAATCCATCAAGGGCGCGGACGTTCTCATCTACCCGACGGCCATCGGCTGGGACAAAAAGGAACCGGAGAGTCTCTACGGGCGCCAAAAGGAAAGCTGGATGACCGTCATGCGCGGACATGCAATCGCAAACCGCGTCTTCGTCCTCGCCGCAAACCGAACAGGAACGGAAGGCGACCTCACGTTCTGGGGGCATTCCTTCGTCGCCGCGCCCGACGGCTACGTGCAAAAGGAACTGGGGACGGAATTTTGCGGAGCGTCCGTCACGGACCTGGACATGTCCGAAATCGAGTTCAATCGCAGATGGTGGCCGCACTTTCGGGACCGCCGCACGGACCTCTACAAAGACATTCTCAAAACCTGGGACACGCCATGATTCTCCGTTACCCCGCCGAATGGGAAGTTCAAAAATCCGTCTGGCTCGCCTTTCCGCACAACGAAACCAACTGGCAGGGCGAAAACCGCGCACGCATTTTCGAATTTTATTACAAATTAATCGAGATCGTTTCCGGATTCGAACAGGCGAACGTCCTGGTCCCGGAAGATTTCAGGCTCCCCGCCGACAAAAAAAGGCTTTTTTCAAAAGCCCCGTTCAAGCCGAAGTTTATCAAAATGCAGACGGACGACATCTGGATTCGGGACTACGGGCCGTTTTTCACCTACAACGACAAGGGCCGCGAAAAGATCGTACAGTTCGTTTTTAACGCCTGGGGCGAAAAGTTTCCGCCGTGGGAAAACGACGCCGAAATTCCACAGCGAATCGCCAAAAAGAAAAAACTCGCCGTCAAAAAATTTCCGTACATTCTCGAAGGCGGAGCGATTGAAGTCAACGGGGACGGTCTCGGCATCACGACCCTTCCCTGCCTCGTCGGAAAAAACCGGAATTCCAAATCCGAACTGAAGCACGTCACGTCCGCCATTTGCGCGGCTCTCGGCCTAAGGGATCTGCTCGTTCTTCCCGACGGGCTTTGCGGCGACCACACGGACGGCCACATCGATAACGTCGCCCGATTCGTTTCCAAGACGCGCATCGCCGTCGCCTGGGAAGAAAACCGCTCCGCTCCCAACTTCGACCGCCTTCTCCGCAACCGGACAATTCTCGAAACGTGGATAAAAAGGCACTACGGCAAAGAAGCCGCGGTCGATAACGTCCAGATTCCAACGCAAAAAAAGCTCGGACGGTCAACGCTCCCGGCGTCCTACATGAACTTTATTTTCTTGAACGGGGCAATCGTCTATCCCCGCTACGAGGAACCTTTCGACTCAAAGGCCGAAGCCTACTTCAAGAAAGTCTTCCCGGGCCGTAAAATCATCGGCATGGACTGTTCGCCGATTATCCGCGAAGGCGGAAGCCTTCACTGCGCAAGCAAACAGGAAAACTAGCCGAAGAGATCGAGCGACCCGCCGGGCGGGGGCATCTTGGGGAGCTCGGATTTGGAAGCCTTGGCATCGGCTATCGCCTTTTTGGCCCGCTCATCGACAATCTCGTTCCATTTGACGCCCGAATGCGCGGGAACCTTTTCGAACCTGGCATCCGGATATTTTTGAACGGCATCCCTATAGCGGATTGCAACGGGCTTCAATGCTTTCCAGTCCCCTTTCGCCCACCGCGCGATGCCCTCGTAGTCATGACAAATCACTCCGTCCTTTCCCGAGCGCGCAAGCCAGGCGAGAGCGCGGAGGGACGCCGTGAGTTCGCCGTCAATGTTGCGGCTTTCCGCCGGATAGTCCGTAACGCCGCTTTCCGAAGCTATCTCCTTATCGTTTTCGACCGCCACAAAGGCCCACCCCGCGCGGTCAAAGTCCGGAGAAAACGAACCATCCACATAAATGCGAAGCCCTTTCGGCTCTTCGGCCGAGATTCCCGAAATCCAGGCATTCGCCTCTTCCATCGAAGCAAACGATTTGAATCGGCAGTTCCTTACGCCGTGTGAAAGTTTTTCGCACTCCGGCCAGGAAGTGACAATTTTTTGGCCGGACGGGGACTTTATCGCATAGAATTTCGTTTTACTCATCGGCGAAAATTTATATTTTGAACGCCTACAAACGGAGACAACGCTTGAAACCTTCGCCCTATTTTGCCGACACCTTCCGATACTTCTTCATGAGGTTTCGTTCAAGGGAGTCGCTTTTCCGCTGGTTTGTCAGGCGCGCCGGGGATTCGAGCGAACCGTTCCGCTACCCGATAGACTTCAGGTCGCTCCGGGGGCTGCTCGTCATTTTGCCCGAACTTCCAGACGAAATTTTCGCCTATTCGACGTTCCTGAAAACGCTCGAAAAGCTTCGGATTCCGGGGACTCTCCTCCTTGCGAACAAGCGCAGCGAAGAACCTCTCGAAAAGCTCGGCGTCCGCACCGAAACGCTCTATTACACGGGAGCGGGCTGCCGCTACGGCGAAAGCGAATTTCAAAAAATCCGGGCGATTCTCCGCGAAAGGCATTTTACGGCGAGCCTCTACCTCGAACCGAAGCACATTTTTCAGCTGCTCTACCTCGCCAAGGACTGCGGGGCCGCCTACCGGTTCGGCTTCAGTTCCGAGGAGCTCTTTCCGCTGCTCAATCTGAGCCTCGTCGCCGGGAACGCGTCCGAAAGCCGCGCCGAATTTTTGACGGGCCTTTTGGCCGGAACCCCGAAATGAACAGCTTCCGGCCCAAAACCGCCTTTGCGGACCTTCACCTGCACACAAACCTCTCGGACGGCTCTCTCTCGCCGCTCGAGCTGGTCAAGCTGTGCAAGCGCCGCGGGCTCAAGTGCATTTCCGTCACCGATCACGACACGCTGGATTCCTACACGGCGACAAAGCCCTACGCGGACATGCTCGAAATAGAAATCATCCCGGGCATCGAAGTCTCTTCCGTGTGGCAGGGCCGCGACGTGCACATTCTCGGATACTTTTGCGACCCGACGAACCTCGCCATGAATACGGAACTCGAGGAAAGCGCAAAGCAACGCGTTTCGCGGGCCAAGGCCATTCTCAAAAAGCTTTCGCAGCTCGGCGTAAACATCCACTTCGAAAAGGTAATGGGATATTGCAAGGGAAAGGTCGTCGGACGCCCGCACATCGCGATGGCCCTTGTCGATGAGGAATACGTTTCGAACTTCGGCGAGGCCTTCAACAAGTATCTGGGCGAAGGCGCTCCCGCATTCGTCGAAAAACGCGGACTCAATCCCCAGCAGACGATACGCCTTATCGAAAACGCGGGAGGCATCGCCGTCCTGGCGCACCCCTACAAATCGAGCGTCGATGCGCTGATCCCCGACCTGGTCGAAGCGGGTCTCAAGGGAATCGAAACCTACACGCCCGCCCAAAAAGGCTCGGTCGCCAGGCGCTACCGGGAACTCGCCCTCCACTACGGCCTCGTCGAAACGGGCGGCTCCGACTTTCACACCGAAAGCAGCCCCTACAGCCCGAACTGCATGAAAATGCCCTACACGGTCGTCGAGGAACTGCGCGAAAGGCGCGAAAAGTCCCGCGTCGAATCGTTCTGATTTTTAGCCGGGAATTTTTTAGGGAACCTCTAAAAATTGCTTTGGTAAAGAAAATGCAACCAAATTTTTGAAAATGAATTTTTAGAGGTGACCTTTAGTAAACAAGGCGCATCTCATCGACGAGAAGGATCGAATTCTTGATGCCGCTGTAGGTGTTTCCCGCGGCACTTGAGGCGAAGACGACGCGGATGTGCGTCACCGTCTCTTCGCCCGTCCCCTGCACCATTCCGTTGAAAATCGCCTTGGAATCCTTGGACCGGAGAGACGTCGCAAAGGCCGAGGAATTTTCGATCGGGGAACATTCGAGCGGCGTCCCGTATTGAAGCCTTAACCGCAAGACGCGAAAACCGTTTGCATCCGGTTCGGAAACGGAAACAACATCGGGGTTTGCGGACTTTGATGCGTCCGACGCGCACTTTCGGCCGTCCGCCGTGGAAGTCGTGGAACGGAACCACGCCGAAGCGACCATCGTATTGACGTCCGTCGAGGAACGGTTGACATTTCTGTTTCCCGTGCGGTTTTCGAGGATAATGTAAATGTCGCAAGAATCGCCGCTCTGGCCTTGATACTGGAACTTGACATCCATAAACTTCGGACGCGCGCGGAAAGGCTTTCCAAAGTCCAGAAGCTCGTTTCCGTCGGGCCATGTCGAAGCGCTTGCCATGGCGAGGGTTCCCACACCGTTCGGGTTGAAATCCGCCGTGTAAAGGCTTCCGCTCGCAACCTTTCCAAGCACTTCGCCGGTCTTGATTTCCGCCCCGATGATACTTCCGGACGTGTATATTCGGGTAGTCGTCAAAATGGTGTTCGCATCGTTCCAGATTGAGTCCGGAACAGGATCGTTGTCGTTCCACAAATTGAAGTTGCCGTTCGGAAGTTGGTAGCCCGCGACGATGCGATAGACGGCCGTGTCGCCCGCGCCGTTTTTTACCACCAGGGAACGCTCCGATGAAAGGTCCATTTCGCTTCCGACGGAAATGTCCCCGCTCGAAGCGCCCTTCGAAAATTCGACCGCCGAAATTTCAAGCTTTGAAAGGTCCGCAAGATACGGGAGCGAATCCAGCGAAATTCTTTTTTCGACCGTATCGATAACCGCGGCAAGGCCCTCGATTTGCAGCGAAAGAATCTGCGGCAAGGCGGCTTCCACAAGTCCGCGGACCGTCCACGTTCTTGAAGAATCCCCGTTCGAAACCTCGAAGCTTTTTTCCGCGGAGAGGTCGAGCTTTGACATCGGAAGGTCCGAAACGGCCCCGTCCGAAAGCAACAGCGAATCAATCTCGACGGACGCGAGGGATTCCGCGCTTTCGAAATAGAACGTCACATTGGCCGCGGATTCGTCAATTTCCGCCCGCAGCTGATTTTTAGCCGCAGCGTAAAGCACTTCGAGCGACCCGGCAAACGCAAGCCGTACGGTCCACGTCCGCACCGACCCGTCCTCGGCCTGAACGGTAAAGGTTTGCGCGTCCTCCCAGCGAGTGACGGAATCCGGCGAAGGCGAAACGGACGCGCGTTTGCTCACAGACCAGCTTTCAAGCTCCACGGAATCGAGCGTCTCGCCCGAAGCAAACTTCACTTGAAGCGTATCGCCAATCGTATCGACGCGAACCTGATTTTTGAATTCCACGGCAAGCGCGTTTTCCTTCGAAAGAAGGGTCGCTTTGGACGTGTCCGCCGCCGTCGAATCCTCCGAATTCTCTTCGTCCGCGGCATCGGGCGCAATTCCCGGAATATTGAAACTCCATTTCCAGATGGAAGGTTCCCCGCTCTCGGAAACGACGACCGCATAAAGAATCTGGCTTTTCGGCAAGCGGAGACGGCTCTTTTTTCGAATGGACTTTTTTGCATACGAAACTTCCCGCGAGAGGGAATCGAGCGCTGCGGAATCCGATGGAAATTCCCTGAACTTGCTTTCGACCAAATGCAAGGAGGCAAAATGGCTCATGTCTATATCCTTGACCGTCACGGAATCCCACGTTTCGAGCGAATCCGGCGGAGCCTTCAACGCAAAAACCATCCGGTGTTCGTCGGAATAGACGGTCGGCGTCCCGTCCTGTTCCACGAACGTCACGCTTTCGAGCGACCTGTAATCCGAAGTCCCGAACGTGTCGTAGTCGGCTGTACAGGCGAGGAAAAGTCCAACGAGAAAAACGAGCGGAATAAAGATTTTTTTCATGGAAATTTTCCTAATAAATCAGTCGAAAGTTTTTGAGTTCAAAGGTCGAATTTTCGCCGCCGCGGTAATTGGAAGACGCCGTCGCAAGGGTTCCGCCCGAAACGACATGCGCATAGGCGCTCGAAGCAAAGAGCACACGGATTTCCGCGACATCCTCCTCGCCCGTTCCGAGCGAAAGTCCCGAAGTTCCCGCATAGCCTCCCGTAAGAAGGCCGTCGGGATCCGCCCCATAAGAAAGATTGACAATTTTTGTCACACTTTCCACAGTCGCCGAATCGGAAAGCATACCCGTCGCCACGACCTTTCCGTCCGCGCTCAAGAGAATTACATAGGCGAGGCTCTTTTGCGGATAGTCCGAACTTTTGTTTGGCTCATGGGTGTAGGCGTATTCCAGTTCAAAGGCTTCCGGACGTCCTGTAAAAGGCTTTCCAAAAGTCATGTCGAGAGAGATGTCGGACGGATCCGTCGAAGGCGTTCCGCTTTCGTATGCGCGGTCGTAAATATCCCGGGCATTTGCTCCCGAATACGTTCCCAGAAAATAAAACCCCGAAGCCGCTTTCCATCCGCCGGGAATAACGGTCCAGGCGCACGTGACATTTTGAGTCGAAATAAAAGCGGAAGAGTCGTCAAATGTCAGGTTTTTCGATGCCGAAAACTTGTACGAAGTCCCGACAACCTTCGCGTTTCCTTCGGTCTCCATGGCATCGCTTGTCGTCGCCCAAAAATCGTTCCGGGCGTTCATGTCCGAACCGGGAAGCTGCACACCGGCCACCACCCGGTAAACGAGAGCCGCTCCCGTCGAATCGAGAAATTCCATTTCGACCGGCCGGCGAAGGTCAAACGCGGAATCGAGCGGCAAAAGCTTTACGAGAGAAAGGTCGCTTCCGTATGGCAATTCCACATAGACTTTTTTATCCAAAACCGTCACAGTCCCGCCTTCAACGGAAAGTTCCAGGACGCTATACAGCGACGAGGAACTTTCTTCCGACGACGAGGAAATTTTTTCCGACGAAGACGAAACTTCTTTTGCGGACGACGAACTCTTTTCGGAAGAAGACCCCGGGACGGAAGACGAAGAAGCTTCCACGGAAGACGACAGGGCCTTTGCCGAAGAGGAAGAACTTTTTTCGTGCGCGGAAGATGCGGGGACATCAACCAAAACGTTCCACACGGCGAGAATCCGCGAAGCAGAATCGAGCACGGCAAACGAAAAAGACCTTGCGTCCGAAAGCGAAACGACCGTTTGCGGCAAAAGTTCCTCGCCGATTTCGGGACTTATGGGGTCCGAGTCGAGCGTCAAAAAGAGCCTTGCCCAGGGAGCCGTTTCCACGGACTTCACCACGAGCGAATCGGGAATTTTTCCGTCCGAAAGGACCCGAACCGTTTTTTCCGCGGAGTCCAGTTCACATTTTACGTTTGCAAATTCAATATTCCCGAATGCGGGAATCACGGTCTCCGGCGAGGACGGGTCGCTTCCGCAGGCCCAGAAGAAAACCGCGGAGAATGCACATAAAAGAAATTTGGACCAAATCCTTTTCATCTTGCAGCCTAGAAGAAATAGACCAGAGAAAAGTTCAACGCGAGCAGATTGATGGTAAAGTTCACAATGTTGTATGTAAATTCGCTGCGGGATTCCCCGTTTTCCTCGACTTCCATGATGTTCGAGCTCAAGCCCAAAAGCCCGACCGAGGTTTCGAAGGCGAGCCTGTCGAGCACCATCACGCTCACGCCGGGATTGATGCCGAATTCGATGGTCCATCCGCGCGTCCGCGTTTTGGAAATGTCCTCGCCGTCATCCGACTGGGAAATTCCGTAGGAGTATTCAACCGAAATCGAGGTTTCGTTAAAAAAGTAGATTGTCCTGGAATCAAAAACCTTGAGGTAGTTCTTGAGAAAGGGCTGCACGAAGAATCCGTTTTTCACATACTTCCGATGTTCGGAAATATCCGCCAGGTCTTCGAGAATCGAATAGTCGATGTCGAGCCACGTCCGGGAATACCCCGCCCGCGCACCGAGCGCCATTGCGTCTCGCACAAAGTAAGCCCCAAAACATTTGGCGGTAAACGTGTATCCCTCCGCCTCGTAAAGGTCGCCAATCAGGATGTTCAGCGTTTCTTCGTCCGTGTTCCCCTGCAAAAGAAAAAGCGTCGCGCCGGCAAGGAAGTTTCCCTTTTGAATGGCCTCGTTCTCCCCGACCGGGTAAAGCCCGCCCAAAAGTCCGCCCTTCTTTTCGACCGTCGCCGTCGAATCCGCGGCAAGGGCCGAAGCAAAATTCAAAAGAAGAACCAGGAACACCGTGTAAAAAAACTTCATATGGGGAAAATATAACAATAGCAGCCAACACGCCACTGCTAGAGCTTTTCCGGATTCGCGCAAAAAACACGGTTCGCCGAATAATAATGATATCCGTGGCAAAAATCATCCTGGTTTTCGACTGCCAAAGTAAAACAGGAATCGGAACTTCGAACATCCAGCAAAATGGAATCGACAGGAAGGGCGTTCGTTGCGGAATCCGCCATAAAAACAAAGCCATAGACATCATTTTCCCCAGTCCACTCACTTTTGGGTGTTTTGTGGATGGAAAAACGCCCCGTCTCCACTTTCAAGGTATCCCCCAAGGAATCCAAGCCATAAAGCCGATAGGAAGAATCCTGTTCAAGTTCCAGAACTTCATTTATTGCAACATCAAACAAAATGCCTTCGTTATTTTCCACGATAGTTTTGGAAAGCGAGTGATATTTTCCAATCATCACTTTATTTGAAAAATTTCCGGAATCCCCCAATTCCTTGCAATTGTAAAAATCCTCGGAAAAATCACAGCCCCAAAAACAGGCGATAAACAGAATGCCAAAAATTTTGAACATTTTCATCTCATACCTCGAAAGCACTTAACAGTTTATTCCAAACCAATTCAATCCATTTAATCACATAATATATTGTATTGGATGAACCATTCATAATATTTTTTATTCGGTTTTGAATTTTATCCGGAGTATCATACCATTTCCAAGCATTCGAATTGTCACTATCTTCATCATCCATAAAAATTTCAGTATGTATAATGTTTATCGAAGAGTGATTGGCAAATACTCCGTATTCCTTGTCGAAAGGGAATTCCAAAGTCGAATTTGTATCAGCCGGAACAAAGCAATATTCCAATGTGGCGTTTTTGGTGATACTGCTCGGTCCTGAATTGCCTTTCACAGAATTTGAATTATCAGAATCTTCTGTATCATGATGACGGGCAAAAGCATATGTTCCATTAGGACAATCACGATCCATTCGTAAAACAATATAATCATATGGGACTCGTGGAACTTGATTATCAAATTCATCAAGATTCAAAACACAATAAGTAAAAGAGACTCCTCCAGAACCAACAATAATTCCAGGAGGATTCGGATCCCCACTTACAATTCTGCTGCCATTTTCATCATCTTCCAAATCAAGCCGAAATGAAAATTCTTCATTACAAGTATGCGTTGATTCTTTTTTTAAAACTCCAATTTTTCTGGCCAAAAGCACGGGAGCTACAAATTCCACACAATTTTCTTTTGTCGGGCAGTAATAACTACCATTATCATCCCGAAAGAAAACAACGGCTCGAATCCAGGGGGATTTTCCAAGCTGCGCCGCATCGTTGAAAGGAACTCCGTTTTCAGCCAATTCACTATACATTTTTTTTGTTTCTTCACGAGACGGCCCAACAACTTCTTCATTGACACAAGTAAAGCCCCAATTCCATTCACATTGGACCTTCAACTTGGGAGAATATTTATCTCTACCTAATTCATTATTATGAAAATCCATCAAAGTCGAAAGCGCATCAACATCACTATGTTGTTCGTGAGCTGTTGAAAATTTTTCAGCCCATTTCAAGCACTCAGAAATATCATCAAATTGCGTCCCTGTTTCTCTACAAAGTAACGCATTCCAAACAGAATGTCTAAACCCATCAGCCCGATTGTCCGTCGTATTGTTTGGGTTTGTACCCTTTAATTTTCTTTTTTTTGCATATTCTTGAGCCCATTCAGTAGCAAAATTTGAAGCCCGTCGAGATCCTGGTATTCTCATAGGATTCCAAAACAACGACCAGAATTCATCACTAGTGAGTTCAGTATCATTAATTTCATAATCAGACGTTTTTTTGTACAGAAGGAACTTTCTATTTTGAGAAAAGGCTTTCAAAAGATTTAACATTTTCAACTGAACAACTCTTTCATAAATAGCTTTAATTCCTTTGAAATTTTCAACAAGGAACAGAGTATCCAACCCTGGAAATTTTTCAAGAATTTGAAAAAAAGCAACAGATGTCGTATCAAAATTGGGTATGTTTTCAAATAAAACATTTTCCAATCTTGCCAAGCTGTCCCAAGTTAGCCGAACATCCTTCAACGTATCCAATAATGTTTCAAGGGGAACTTCAAAATTCTCCAACTCAAATTCATTTTCCTCGGCAAGAATTTTCTTAATGTCCAAATAATCATGTATTTTAGGACTTCCAAAAATCAATTTTCCATCAACATACACCGGAACTTTTTCATTCACCGAATAACTATTTTTTAGCCCCGACAAAGAATAATCGTTTGACTCATCGAATTCTGACCAATTTACATAGTGAATTCCAAAAGAGAAGCCGGACTCACTCGGATAAACAGAACCAGGTTCCAAATTTACATTTCGAACAGAAAAATGAATAATCCATGAGATGGAGTCTTTTTTTTTCAATTCAAATGTGGTATTCGGCAAAAACCACTCATCAATAATAGGGATATTTCCATTTTCCGATACAAATTCAACATCGAAGTCAAAATTCGCCACAGGACTATTTCCTTCATTTTTTGCATAAAATTGATATTTCCCATAATTATTTTCACTTTGGGAGTTCGCATACATTTTGATTTGAACAGGAGAAAGACTTAAATTCACTTTTGATGGCGTTTTTCCGAATAAGACCACCCCATCAGAAGATTCCACCACAATTTTTTCATTAAGGGAAGAGGTGTTCCCGAGCGAAAAGGAATAGTCATCTTCCTTTTTCAAATCACTCCAATCCGAATAATGCAATCCAAATTGTAAATTTCCGTTTTGTGGAAAGCATTGTCCTGAATCGACCTGAACATCTTTAAAATCCAATACAACCTGATACTGATAATTCGAGACCTTATTGAGCGAGAACGTCCCGTCAGGCAGATAATAAGAATCTATCAAAATATCTTTTGTATCTGCAGCAGAAAAATAATAGTAAAGTTTAAACCCTGACAATTTTGAACCGGCATTTTTCAACCGTATATGAGGAATGGAAAGTTTTTGATTTCCTGCATCAAATGATTCCACGAACAAAGAAGCTTTTACAGGTGACAACAAAAAGAGCAAGACGCAAAAAATCGTCAAAATCACTTTTTTTAATTCGATCATATTTTTCTCCATAAAAAATCCAACAGGAAAAACTTAGAAAAGTACAACAATTCTGTCAAGTACTTTCAATACAACAAAAAAGGCTCCGCCGGTCAGGGCGAAGCCTTTAATTTGTGAATAGTAACGAACTTAGCCGAGGACGACTTCGACCTTGTGCGTCCCCTTCGTAAAGATCGGGGCGACATTCGAGTCGATTTCCTTGCCGTCAACGACCATCTTCGCGACACCCTTGCAAACGTGGTCCGGGTTCTTCACGGAGATTTCGTAGGTGGCGCCGCGGAACTTGCGGACCGCTTCAAAGCCGTCCCACTTCGACGGAATGCACGGATCGACGACGAGGCCGTTGTAGCTCGCGCGGATGCCCAGAATGTATTGCGTCGCGGCCTGGTAGGTCCAGGTCGAGGTTCCGGAAAGCCACGCGTTGCGGCCCATGCCGAACTGCTTGTGTTCGTTGCCGAGAATGTTCTGCGGGTAGCAATACGGCTCGGATTCGAAGACGTCGAGAATGTCGTTCTTCGCCGCCGGATTGATCTGGCAGTAGTAATTGTAGGCGTTGTCGCCGCGGCCGAGGATTGTTTCGGCAATCATCACCCACGGGTTCGTGTGGAGGAAGATGCCGCCGTTTTCCTTCGCTCCGGGAGGATACGTGGAAATGCCGCCCACGGTCGGGTCGAATCCGCGGTAGCCCGGGGTCGAGCTCTTGACGCCATATTGCGTATTCAAAAGCTTGTTCAGGCTGTCCATGCCCTGCTTGGCGTGTTCGCCGCTTGCGATGCCGCCGATGATGGGCCAGGACTGGCCATTGCAATAGATTTTGCCGTATTTCGCCTTGTTCGTGCCGTAGGCGTTGCCGTCCTTGTCGAACCAGCGGACCCACCACTTGCCGTCCCAGGCGCTTTCGTTGAAGGCCTTCTTCACGTCCTCGTACCAGCCCTTGTACATTTCGACAGCGGCCGTGTCGCCGAGGTGTTCCTCGATGTCCATCATTTCGAGCAGGGCCTTTGCATAGAGGGCCGTGTTGAACGTGGACTCCGCACCGAGCGGAAGGTTCATGCAGTCGTTCCAGTCGGCAAATCCGAGAAGCGGAAGACCGTGCTTTCCGAGATGCGTGCGCGTAAAGTTCAGGCTGCGCTTCAGGTGTTCGAGGATGGTTCCCTTTTCGCGTTCGGCGCGCTTTTTGCCTTTCTCGTAGAACGGGATTTCTTCCTTCAGAAGGTCCATCTTTCCCGTTTCCTTGAGGTAGCTAGCGACGGTCAGAACGATCCAGAGATGGTCATCGCCATACCAGTCCGCATAGAGGTGGTTTCCGTCGGCATCGACCGCATTTGCCTTTTCGCGGGAGTCGCCTTCGTTCGCTTCGCTTCCGGTGTCCTCGGCGAGGGCGAGCGGCGCATACTGGTGCATGGCGTTGCCTTCGGGACGCTGGACGGAAATGAGGTTCTTGGTGAGGAGAAGGGCCTCTTCCGGCATGTGGCTCATGACGCCCATCAGGTCCTGCGTGGAATCGCGGTATCCGATGCCGCGGCTCGTTCCGTAGCCCAGCTGATAGAGCGACAGGTAACGGCTCCAGTTCTTGGTCGTGTGGCATTGGCGCGGGTTGTGGACGTTCACCATCGTGTTGAAGGAAGCGTCCGGGGTCTTCACCTGGATTGTTTCGAGATACTTGTTCCAGAAGGCGGCGAGATCGGCAAAGGCCTTATCGACATTCTTCAGGTCGCGGTACTTCTTGATGGCCTTGGCAGCCACCTTCAGGCTCTGTTCCTGACCGAGCTGCGTGCAGGTGCGGAAGGTCTTCTTCGCGCCGATCTTTCCGGCGTGAATCATCAGGGCTGCGATATTGTCGCCGCGGTCGCATTCGCTGTTAGAAAGTTCCTTGCCGTCGAGGGAAAGCGGACGAGCCCATGAGCCCATCTCGTTTGCGCCGAGGAAAACGCGACGGTCGCCGTCAAAGCTCGAAACCTTGCAGTCGGCGGTCACGTAGTTTACCGCGTAGTCGCGCTTCATGTAGGCATACTGTTCGAGGACGAGGTGACCGTCCTTTTCCTTGTGGGCCTTGAGGGTCATCGTCTGCGGAACCCAGTCCGCGTTCGTCAGCTGCTTTTCGGCTTCGAAGTGGCTGAACTCGTAAACCGGAACGATATCGACTTCCTTTGCACCGCCGGCGATGTTCGTCACCTGGATGTCCTGGAGAAGCGTATTCGACTTGGTCGGGACAAAGATTGTCACCTGGACGCGAAGACCGAAAGCCTCGGCAATCCAGCGGCTATACGAAAGTCCGACGTGGCATTCCCACTTGTCGAGCTTCGTGAGCGTTGGCACGTAGAACGGAGAAAACACCTTGTAGCCCTTTCCGTCCTTGACGCGAATATAGACGGTGCTCGCCTTGAAGTCCGAGCAGGGCATCTGGGCGATATACTTCGTGATGCGGTTGAGGGCGGGGTCGCCCTTGCAGACGAGAGTTCCGCCGGTCGTATCGACGATGCCGCCGAAGTCGAGCGTTCCCACGTAGTTGCACCACTTGATGGGCGTCGCGGGAGTTGTCAGAACGTATTCCTTGTTCGCATCATCGAAATAGCCGTATTTGCAGGCTGTCGCCTTGGATACCGGCTTTTTCTTCGTTTTTGCTTTCATTTTATCTCCGTGGATGGTTGATGAAAAATCAGGTGTTTCCGCCGAACTGGCGGGAGCCGAAATTGATGTAGAAGTAGCCGCCGAGCTTTGACTTCTTTTGCGGATCGCGCAAAATGGAGATGGCGGCGCGCGTGTATTTGAGTTCAACCAGAATGTGGTCGCGGCTCATGCAGTTGAGGAAAGGGCCTTCCGGGTAGAGCGTCGGGCGAGGTTCCTCGTCTATCATCTTCTGCAGGCGTTCGAGCTCCTCGAGAAGCTTCTTTTCGTGGACTTCGAGTACGCGGGCCGTGTCAATCGGATCGACCGCATACAAAAAGGCGTAGCCGAGCGTCCGGGGGTCATCGTTAAAACCCGTCAGATGACGCAGGACCTCTTTCTTCAAGACCTCCGAACCCTTGTCCAGAATATGATAGACGGTGCGTTCCGGGCGGTTGCCGTCGCGTTCGACGCGCCCTTCGATGGACCCGTTCTTTTCGAGGCGCGTCAGGCGGTTGTAGATGGTCGAGGTGCTGATCTTTGCCCAACGGTCGAGTTCGCGCGTGCGAATTTCCGTCATAATGTCATAGCCGCTGCGCTCATGTTCCTTGATGAGGCCGAGCAAAACGAGGTCGTAACGATTCATTCTTGGATTCTCCGATATTCCAATTTAGATTATTATCGAATGAAAGTGCAACATTTTTTCGGCTGTTTCAAAAAATTTGCCGTTTTCGGGGTCAAATCTTCATGGTCCGATGCTCGGCGCGGAGTTTTGCAAGAGGCGCAAAGCTCACCATCGGAAATTCCGCAAAAAGGAAGAGAGCGACGGAAACGAGCGGAAAGACGACGAAAAGGACGGTCGAAACCGCGCCAAAGTAAAAGTATCCGAAGAATCCGCCGAGAAGGACCGCGGAAACAACCCGCGAAAGAACCGCCCCCGAGAATCCGGCGACAAGGGAGCCCGCAACGGGCGTTCCGAGCGAAAGTTCACGCCCCGTCCGAGCGGAAACGGCTAAAGCGTCCGCAAGGGAAAGCGCGACGAAGGAAAAGGTAAAAAGGAGCGGAAGCCCCGCGGAATGCGAAACGGCAATCCAGAAAAACGCCGAGAGCATCACGGGCAAGAACGCCTTGAAAAGTGCGACGCGGACGACAAAATAAAAGACCATGGAAACGACAAAAAGGCAGGCGACGACATACGCGGCATAGGGACAGCAGCCGAGCGAAACGCACCCGGCAAAAACAAGGACCGCCGAGACGAGAAAGCCGGCCGCCGCCGAAAACCCGCCGAGAAAAACGCGCAAAAGAAAGAGAGCCAGGAAAATTCCGCCGAAAACGGAAAGGAAGAGAACGTCCGAGGACGCCTCCCCGGAAGAAAGCGCGGAAATTTCCTTTGCCGCGGCAAAGCCCGAATTTTGAACGTCCCCGATGGACGCGGAAAAGTCCCGGGCAAATATCACGTACAGGACGGCAAAGACCACAAGAAAAATCAGACGGAAGCGGAGAAGAATCTCTCCAAAAGCCTGCAAGCGAGTCGTTTTCTTTCTCAAATCCATAAGACTACCTCGAAATGACGAGTTTCTGTTTTTTGCGGAACGTCCTGGCCTTGACGCCGTCCGAGGCGGGAACCTTGGACTGTACGATGTAGTGGTAAAGCCCGTTGGCGAGCTTTCGACCGTAAAAGTCCCTGCCGTCCCACGTGGTGACGCCCGAAACGGCATTCGGGATGCGGTTCACCAGCCGCCCGTTCTGGTTGTAAATGAAGATGGTGACGTTTGCGGAATGTCCGACGGCGAGGTCCTTGAAGTAGAACGTGGTGCCCTTCCGCTTCATCGGGTTCGGAACATTGAAGACGTCGGCAAGCCCCTCGGAAAGACCGTCCGTAATCTGGACCTTGACGGTTCGCGACGCGGCGTTTCCGACGATATCGTGCGCAAAGACCTTAAAAGTGTATAGGCCCGCAGGATACTTGCTTTCGCCGAACGTCATCCGGGCGACGGCCTTTTTGCTCGTCTGTTCCAGATAGGGAGAAGGATGGAACGGGGCGACGGAAACGGCCTCGCCGAGCACTTCAAAAGAAATTCCCTCGTCGGCCTCTTCGCGAAAATCGATGGCCGTTGAATCCGTCACGGAAACGGAAAGGCACGCCGGGGACGCGAGCGTAACGGTCTCCCCTTCCGAGAAGAACGTTCCGGATGCGGGCGAAAGACAGCTCTGGATGCGGATTTCGGGCGGGAGCGTATCGTTTTTGATGATGGAATCCGCATAGGGAGAGGTTCCGGAAATGGCGAGGCCCGAAACCAGGGAACGCCCGACGGATGACGTGGATTTTCCGCTTGCCCAAAGGCGTATTTCCGCGGCGGTATCGCCGAAGGCGAGCTTTCTCGGCGTAATGAATTCCACGGAGAAGCGTCCGTCCTTCACATCCACATCCTCGCTAAAAATTTGCGCGCCGTCATAGAGGACCGCGACGGAATCCTCGCGGGCGGGTTCCTCGCTCAGCTTTTTCTCGTAGGTCTGTTCCAAAATGGAAACGTGGAGAGTTCCCTGCGAAATGCCTCCGACCGTTCCCGAAATCTTCATGCTGTCGAGGGCGCGAAGCGTGTCGATTTTTTGATCGAGCCTTACGGAGAGCTTTGAAATGGGCATCTGGACGACCGGTTCGCCGAGAAGGACGTAACGTTCGTTGTTTTCGCGCTGGCTCTTTCCCAGGTAGAGGGTCGCGTTCTTCGCTTCGCGGAAAGCCTCGCCGAGCGTTTTCCCCGTCGGGAACAGCGCATTTTGCATCAGGGACTTTCCAAAGACTCGGTTGTAGCTTCCGAAAGTTTCGCGGGTCGCTCCGATAGAGGCTATCGCTCCGCGGCGGGAGGCCTGGATGAACGTCTCGGAAAGGGACGTTTCGTCGCCTGTGTCAAAGCGCGCCACCGTGCACGAAAAGGATCCGAGAATCGTGTAGCGGGATTCGTTCGAAAGGTTCGAAATGTAGGATGGCTTCATGAGGCCCTCATAGGCCCAATCGGTGATGGAACCGTGTCCGAAATAAATCGTAAAAAGGGAGCCCCGGTTGATGCGGCTGATGAGATCCGTCGAAGCGGAAGACTTTTGGCCAGCGCCGTCCGCCGTATAGTCCAAAAGGTAAATTTTGCCTATGTCCAGGTGAAAGTTTTCGTCTTCGGCGCGGTCAAAGAGCGAACGGGCCAAATCCTCGGCGGATCCCGTATGCTCGATGAGGTCCGCGGCATATCCCGTCCAGGCGTCGTCCGCGGAAACCACGATGGAATTTCGCCAGGAACCGTTGTCCGCGCGGGAAACGTTTTCGTGTTCCTCGATTTTTTCGTTGTAGGCGTTAAAATCCGAAACGCTCGACAGCGGGAGGCGTCCCACATTTAAGTCCAGGTCGTAGTTTCCGCCCAAAATCCTTTCACCGGAATCGAGAACGGCAAAAAAGTCCTCAAAGACGCCGTTTTCCATTTCGAAGGGAGGAATCCAGTTCGTCTTGAAACCGGAATGCACGCCGCGGTAGTCAAAGTTTCCGTTCCCGGCGAGAACGACAAACGAAAGGTTTGGCGAAACGCTCCGGGCATAGGCGAGATAGTTCCGGATGGCGACCGGGTCCGCGGCCCCTCCCGAATAGGCGCGGTAAATGTCCTCGGCGAGAACCACCGAAGTCCGATACGATTTAAAAGCCTTTCCTTCGGAGCGAAAACGCGCCAGTTCCACGGCCGGAGTCTGGAACGCTTCCGGTGCGACAATCAGGTATTCGGTCTTGGACGATATTCGCGAAATGTCCTGCAGGACTCCGTCGATTTTGGCGGGAACCGACTCGATTTTTGCCGGCTTGCGAAAAGCCTTTGCATTGTACACAAGATAACGAACATCCTCGTTTGCGGAAACGCTGTCGCTAAAGTATCCGTTTTGGACGGAAAGGAGCCCTTCGGGCCGAAAGTTCCGGAACTTCAGTACACGGAGATTTTCCCCGCCCGAGACGGGAATCCGGATGTTTCCGCTTGCGCGGCCGGGAAGGATCCAGTCCGCGGTATCGTTTTCGACGGCGGGATTCCACGGGTAGGCAATCGAAAATCCGTCAAAGCGGTCAAAGTGTTTTCCGTTCGGAAGCATGCGAAGCGAAAAAGCATTTCCGGAAGCCTTGAGTGCGGAGGTTTCGAACTCGAAATTTCCGCCGGGGAGAAGCCGCGCATAGTCCGTGTAGGAGGAGCCGTTGACGTCAAAGCGAAAGCGGATGTCCGCCATGCGATAAGCGTAATCCAGGTCCGAAAGTCCCGTGTTCGCTTCCTGCCTGGTTCCGTCCGACAAGGAAGAGGTGTAGGTGGAACGGTGCGGCATGTAGGAAAGGGATACGTAGGCTTTTCCGCTTTGCAGGTTCGGAAGCGTCGCGTTTTTTATCGAATAGAGGCTAGCCGAAGAGACTTCGAGCGTATCGTTCGGGGAATTCCAGAACCAGAACCATTCCTTGCCGGTCGATTCTTCCCAGCCGCCGTCATTACCAAAGTACGTGTCGCGGAGAAGCGCATCCTTTTCGGTGCGGACATAGCGCAAAACGGAAAGTTCCTTTCCCGAAGACCCCGCGGAGAGTTCCGAGAGCCTCGCGCCCGTTCCCGAAGGAGACCATCCCAATTGAAAATACTGGTAAAAACTGTAGGGCGAGGACGAATAAAAATATTCCATGCCGGAGCCCGAAAGGCTCAAGTCCGAAAGGTCCGCACGCTTCCAAAGGGAGCTTCCATACCCGGCAAAAAATAGCGTGTCGCCGTCGTCAAACGTACCGTCGGCCGCAAGCGTTCCCGGTCCGTGGTCGCGGACGTCTATCGGAATTTCAAAGGCCCGGTTCGGAAGCGTTTCCGCGGAAGAGTGAATTACGTCGGACATCGTATCCTGCGGGGCGCCGTAAAGGCGAATCTTTTCGATGGGAATTCCTTCGCAGTCGGACGCCCGCGAAGCTTCCCGACACGCCGAATAGACTTGTGAGAACGTGACCGCGTAAAGCCCGTCCTCCGACATGCTTCCGTTTTCCTTGTCGCCAATTAAAAAACGAGCGAGCCAGTTTACGTTCGACAAGTCCGAAGAGGCGCTTTTCCGCAAGAGTTTCGAGGCGCGGGACTTTGTGCCGAAAGAGGCGGCTCCCTTCGGATTTTTGACGTTTGAAAGAAGGCGGTTACCGGGGCGAATGTTTTCCGCCGTTCCCGAAAAGGTGACGCTCACCCGGAAATTTTTACGTACGAGGACGGAAGTGCCCGATACGCGGAGGAGCGGCACAAGGACGTCCACCGTCCAAACGCCGTCCCAGAGTTTTGGCGAAGAAACTTCGACGGAGGCGTTCGAAAGGGAATCTTCCGCACACCATGTTTTGGGAAAACTTTCCGAAAGCGAGTCCGTAAGGCGGACGGAAGGCTTTGCGTTTGCAGGAACGGCAATCCGGTAAGAGCGATAGGGCATCTTTGACCGGTCCCTGTAAACCGCATTTTCCGGAAACATCCGATGCCCGCTTCCTTCGCACGGAACGGGCAAAACGCCGGAGACACCGTCCCTAAAAACAAACCGCGAACGGGAATCCTCGACGGTTTCGAAAGCCCACAGGGCGGAGCATATCGCCAAAACGAAAAAGAGGGCGCTTCGCACCGGCTACCGTCCTCCGACAAGAATGGAATCCACCTTGATGGTCGGCTGCCCGACCGTGACGGGAACGGATCCCGAAGAAGCTCCGCACACGCCGGCCGCAAGCGAAAAGTCGCTTCCGACCATCGAAATTTCGGAAAGGACACGGTCGCCCTTGCCGATAAGGGTCGCGCCGCGCACCGGGCGTCCAATTTTTCCGTTTTCGATTTCGTAGCCTTCCTCGACCGCAAAATTGAACTCCCCCGTCGCCGGGTTTACGGATCCGCCGGCCATTTTCGACGCATAAAGTCCGTGTTCAACGCTTTCTATCATCGAATCGAAAGAATCCTTTCCCGGTGCAATGAATGAGTTTCGCATCCGACTGACAGGCGCATACTTGTAGGACTCCCGACGGGCGTTTCCCGTGCGGGCGACGCCCGTTTCCAAGGCGCCGACCATATCGGACATGTAGCTTTTAAGAACGCCGTTTTCGATGAGCACGGTTCGCTCCGCGGGCATTCCCTCGTCGTCAATCGCAATGCTTCCCCAGGAGCCCGGAATCGTCCCGTCGTCGATGGCCGTAAGGCACGGTTTCGCAACGACCTGTCCGAGCTTCCCCACAAAGGGGCTCGCATTACGTCGAATCGATTCCGTTTCGAGCGGATGCCCCACCGCCTCGTGAAAAATCACGCCGCCAAACCCGGGTCCCATCACAACGGGCATCATGCCTCCCGCAATGTGGCCAGCGTCAAGCATCCGAAGGGAACGCTCCGCCGCCGATTGCGCAAGAAAAGGCGCGTTAAAGGCTTCGAGCGATTCGTATCCGGCTAGCGCACCGGGCGCCTCCCTCGAAACGATCTTTTCGGCGCCGTCCCCGGCCGTCACGTTAATCGCAAGGCGCGTGTGCACGCGAAAATCGCTCACGTTCACGCCCGAAGAGCTGATAATGTTCACGTGCGACGAAGAATCGGAAATGCTCGCCGCCACCTGGCAAATTTTGGGCGAGACGCGGCGCGCGCTCGCATCCGCCGAATGCAAAAAGTCGAGCTTGTAGGAATTTCCGAGAAGTCCCGGGTCCAAAAATCCCGAATAGTTTACAGCCTTCAAAAGCGTTTCCGGGCTAAAATTCAAAACCTTTGGACCCGAACCCTTTTCACGGCCGAAGGCGAGCGTCCGGACCATATTCAACAGGGCATCCCTGCTTTCGTCGCTCGTAAAGGCGTAAAGGACCTCGGTTCCGAAAAGCAGCCGGACTCCGATGCCGAATTCCGTTCCGGCCGACGCCGTCTCGATTTGGGAATCCTTGAGCAAAAGGCTTGAAGACCGCGTTTCCTCTTCGAAAATTTCCACGTAGTCCGCGCCGAAGCCGAGGCCCGCTTCCAAAATGGAATTTGCAACGTCCCGGTTCATTGGAGAGCCGCCTTTCGCACCGGAATTTTTGCCGCATCCATCGCCCGCTTGATGTCTTCGACGGAATAGGTTCCAAAATGCACCATGCTTGCGACAAGGGCCGCATCCGCCGCGGTTTTGCGGAAAAGTTCCACAATGTGGGAAGGCTCGCCCGCTCCGCCCGACGCTATCACGGGAATTCCGACCGCCTTCGCGACCCGGTCCGTAATTTCAAGCTCGTAGCCGTTTCGGACGCCGTCCGTGTCCATCGCGTTCAGGCATATTTCGCCCGCGCCGAGGGATTCCGCGCGTTTTGCCCATTCGACGGCGTCAAGCCCCGTCGCGGCACGACCGCCCTTGATAAAGACTTCGTAGCCGGAAGGGATTTTTTCCGAAATGCCGACGCGCTTCGCATCCATGCCGAGCACTATGCACTGGTTTCCAAAAGCCCGGGCGCCTTCCGCAATGATTTCGGGATGCAGAACGGCAAGACTGTTCACGCTCACCTTTTCCGCACCGGAAAGAAGAACTTGATGCATATCGTCCAGGTTTCGGATGCCGCCGCCCACGGAAAACGGAATAAAGACGTTCTTTGCGATTTCCTTCACCATTTCAAGGTCGCACGGACGGTTTTCCGCGCTCGCCGTGATGTCGTAAAAGACAAGTTCGTCAACGCCTTCCGCGCTGTATTTCGCACCGAGCTCCACGGGGTCGCCAACGTCGATGTTTCCCTTGAAGCGGACGCCCTTCGTCACCTTGCGGTTCCGGACGTCCAGGCAAATGATGAGGCGCTTTGTCAGCATAGACCGCTCCACGCGCTGAAGTTCCTTAACACCCGAAGCCCGATGTCGCCGCTCTTTTCCAGGTGGAACTGCGTCGCGACCAGGTTCTCGCGAAAGACCGCCGACACAAAGGTTTGCGACCCGAATGTCGTCTTCGCCAGGGCGTTTTCGGGCAAAATCGCATCGGGATGAAAGGAGTGCACAAAGTAAAAGTCGCTTCCGGACGGAACGCCTTCGAAAATCGGATGGGGCTTCAAAAATTCCACCTGGTTCCATCCCATTTCCGGAATCTTTATCCCGGGCTCTTCCCGAAAGCGGACTGCCCGCCCTTCAATCAGCCCGAGACACTCGACTCCGCCGTTTTCCTCGCTTGATTTCAAAACGATCTGGCATCCGATGCAAATGCCGAGGACCGGGCGTTTCCGCTCGATGACCCGAACTATCGCGCTTCCGATTCCCGTTTTTTCAAGCGTTTCCATTGCGGAGCGGGCGGCACCCACCCCCGGAAACACGAGACGGTCCGCCGAAGAAATTTCGGACGGGTCGCTCGAAGCCTTGACGGAAATGCCCAAATGTTCAAACGCGTTCAAAACCGAAGTGAGGTTTCCCGCATGATAATCGACAACGATAAAGCGTTCCATGAATTTGTCCGAATCAGATCAGGCCTTCAAAGAAGTTGTTACCCTTGTCATCGACGAGGATAAACGCCGGGAAGTCCTTGATGGTAATTTTCCGGATGGCTTCCATGCCGAGTTCCGGGAATGCGACGATGTCATTCGAAAGGATATTCTGTTCGGCGAGAATCGCCGCCGGACCTCCGATCGATCCGAGGAAGAATCCGCCGTACTTTTTGCAGGCTTCCGTCACCTGTTCGGAGCGGTTTCCCTTGGCGACCATGATCATCGAGGCTCCCTTGGACTGGAAGCGCATCACGTAGGGATCCATGCGGTTCGCGGTCGTCGGACCGAAACTTCCGGTGGGCATTCCGGCCGGGGTCTTCGCCGGTCCCGCGTAATAAATCGGATGGTCGGAGACGGCGCGGATAACGGTCTTTTCCATGTCGGAAAGAGCCTCGCCGCGTTCTTCCTTGTCAAAAATTTCGGCAATCTTCGCATGGGCCATGTCGCGGGCGACAATCATCGTTCCGCGAAGGTTCAGACGCGTCTTGACCGGATATTTCGAAAGTTCCGCGAGGACCTCGCCCATCGGACGGTCCAGGTCGATTTCTACCGGCGGCGCCATTTTCACGACATTTCCTTCGGGGATGTACTTTTCCGGATGATGTTCCATTTTTTCGAGCCAAAGACCGTTCTCGTCGATTTTCGCCTTGATGTTCCGGTCCGCGGAGCAGGAAACGCCGATGGAAACCGGGCAGCTCGCCGCATGGCGCGGGCAGCGGATGACGCGGACGTCGTGCACAAAGTACTTGCCGCCGAACTGCGCACCGATTCCCGTCTTTTGGCAAATGTGCAAGACCTTTTCTTCCATTTCGAGGTCGCGGAACATGCGGCCGCCCTCGCTTCCGCTCGTCGGAATGTCGTCAAGATATCCGCAGCTTGCGAGCTTGACCGTGTGCGTGTTCATTTCGGCAGAGGTTCCGCCGATGACGATGGCAAGGTGGTAGGGCGGGCACGCCGCGGTGCCGAGCGTCTTGACCTTTTCGGCGATAAACTTTTCGAGGGACTTCGGGTTGAGGAGCGCCTTTGTCATCGGCCAGTAATACGTCTTGTTCGCGGATCCGCCGCCTTTCGCGACAAAGAGGAACTTCATTTCCGCGCCTTCCTCGGCGTGGATGTCTATTTGCGCAGGGAGGTTGCACGCCGTATTCTTCTCTTCGTACATGGAGAGCGGGGCTATTTGGCTGTAGCGCAAATTCAGGTTCGTGTAGGCGTTGTAGATGCCTTCCGAAATGGCTTCAAAGTCATCGACGCCGGTCCACACCTGCTGACCCTTATGAACGACCGCAATCGCGGTTCCCGTGTCCTGGCAGAACGGAAGGACTCCCTTGGAGGCGACCACGGCATTTTTCAAAAGCGTGAGCGCGACGAACTTGTCGTTATCGCTCGCTTCGGGATCCTGGAGAATTTTGGCGACTTTCGCCGTGTGGGCGGGACGCAAGCGGAAGCTGACCTCGCCGAAAGCGGACTCGGCAATTTTCGTCAGGGCCTCTTTCGACACCTTGAGAATCTTTTTGCCTTCAAATTCCGCAACGGAAACGCCCTCTTTTCCGAGGTTGACGTATTCCGTCGTATCTTCGCCGTGTTGGACGGTCGGTTCGTAATGAAATGCCATAGAAAGCCTCTTTTTTGGAAATGAGTCCCCAAGAAAATAGAATTTTCGCGCTTTTCTGAAAATCTTTTTACCACATTTCGACGACAAGAGTTATTTTTCTACCGACACCGGCAGACAACCCTGCCATGACTTTTTAACGAGGACATCAAAATGAAACTGACCAAGACTCTTTTCTCCGCGCTTTTGCTCACCGCATTCGCCTTTGCAGCCGACGAGGCAAAACCGGTTCCGGCAGCCGCCGCACAGGCGGAAGTCGCAAAGGCCGCAGCGGCGCCCGCGCCGAAGCAGGACACGGCAAAGGTTGAACAGGCGAAGGCCGAACAGGCAAAGACGGAAGCCGTCAAGGCCGACACGGCAAAGGCCGCAGCGCCCGCTCAGACCGAACAGGCAAAGACGGAAGCAAAGACCGAAGTCAAGACGGATTCCACGGCAAGCGCTCCGGCAGCGGACACGGCCAAATCGGCTGAAGCCACCCCGGCGGACACCGCAAAGGCGGCCGAACCCGTAGCGGCGGCCCCCGCCGACTCTACCGCCAAGGCCGACACCGCGAAAGTTGCCGCAGCCGATACCGCAAACGCCGTAGCCGCTCCGGCCGACACCGCGAAGGCCCCGGCAGACACGTCCGAAGTGCTCGAAGCGAAGGCCGCCCCGGCGGACACCGCAAAGGCCGACACCACGGCAAGCGTCCCGGCCGACACCGCAAAGGTTGCCGCAACCGACACCGCAAAGACCGAAGCTCCGGCAGCCGAACCCAAGTCCGAAGAATCCCGCACCGCCGGCCAGACCATTATGGAGAACCCGCTCGAATTCATCATCGTGAGCGCGGCCTTCATCGCAAGCGTCCTCGTCATCATCTTCACGGGCAAGGACTGATAAGGGCGCCGACTATTTTTAAGTGAGACCCAAAGCCACTCCGCAAACGGAGCGGCTTTTTTTTGTATATTCAAAAGGACCGATAGGAGGTTAAGCATTATGGCAAACGAACTCGACGAAATGACCGGAAACGTCAACCCGAACGGCCGGGACGTAAACGTCATCGAAAAACAGATTCCGGTCCGCGTAGGCGCAGGCTCGCTCCTTTTTGAAATTCTCCTGTGGATTTGCGGAATCTTGCCGGGCGTCATCTTCCTCTTTATGAAAATAGGCGCCAAGAACTATTTTCGCCAGCTCGAACAAAAAATCCAGGCCGACGCCTCCACAATCGACAATTACCTGGAGCAGCGGGTTCAAATTCTCCAGAACGTCGCCCCTCTCGTAAACAAGGCGATAGACCTTGACAAGGACGTGATGAAGTCCGTGGCGGCGTTCCGCGGAGGACATCTTTCCGAAGAGACCCGCAACACCGTTTCCCGCGACATCGACCGGAGCTTCGGACGGCTCTTTCCGCAAGTGGAAGCCTACCCCGAACTGAAGGCCCACGCGACAATCGCCGACGCCATGCAGCAAAACAGCTACCTCCAGCGCGAAATCACCGCGGCCCGGAGCCTCTACAACGACACGGTCAACCAGTGGAACACCGATATTTTCGCGTGGCCCACCAAGATGATAGTCGCGGCCCGCGCAGGATATACGACCCGCATTCCGTTTACGGCATCCGCCGAAGTCAAGGCCCGCGCCCGCGAAACCTTCTTCTAGCCGGGCGTTTCGGCCCTCGGAAGTTCCGTGGAAGACGTCATCTACGATCCGCTTGAACGCTACAAAAGCGTCTATCGGGACGCGTTCTACAAAAACGCGGTAGAAACCTTTGACGCTCTGGCCCAAAAGGCGGGTATCGACAAGGAAAGGAATAAGGCCCTTTGCGCGGAAATCGAGAACATTTCGATCTCCCGCGATAAACTTTCCGGTTCAAGAAAATTCTTTTCAGTGCTTCGCATTCTCGCCTGTATTTGCGCAGCGCTTCTTTTCGCAGGACCGCTTCTATTCGAATGCACGGAAAAGGCGCCCGTGTGCTGGGGCGGTTCGGGAGTTCTCCTCGTTTGCATTTTTGCTCTTTTGGGGCCAAAGATTCGAAAGCTCGACGAAGAAATTTCGAACTTCGACTATCAGATTCAAAAGAAAAAGGAAGAGGCCCTTGAACAGATGGAGCCTCTCAACGCCCTGTTTTACTGGGACATTCCGCCAAGGCTCATCGAAAAGACCGTCCCGAAGCTCCACTTCGACACGTTCTTTACCGAATCCCGGCTCGCGGAGCTGCAAAGCGATTTCGGCTACGACGGCTCGTTTAACGAAGACGCCTCCGTTCTCTTTTCGATTAGCGGGGAAATCAGCGGCAACCCCTTTGTCGTCGCAAACACCAAGAACTTTCAAATGGGCGAAAAAATCTACACGGGCTACAGGACCATCCACTGGAGCGAAACGGTCATCGGGGCCGACGGCAAGCGTCACCGGGTCCTTCGAAGCCAGACCCTTTCCGCAAGCGTCACCAAACCATGTCCCGTCTATACAAAGCTCGCCTTTGTGCTCTACGGAAACGATGCCGCGCCGCATCTCCGCTTTACGCGAAAGCCCTCGCATCTTGTCGAAGAAGGCTTTTTGCAGAACTTTCGCCGCAAGCGAAAACTCCGCGAACTGAAAAAATTTTCGCGCAACCTGAAGGACAGCTCCCAATACACGCTCATGGGAAACGAGGAATTCGAAACGCTTTTCGAAACGAAGGACCGAAACGACGAAGTGGAATACAGGATCCTCTTTACGGCACTCGCCCAGCACCAGATGCTCTCGCTCATCAAGGAACGCGATGACGCCTACGGTGACGATTTCACGTTTGTCAAGGACAAAAAAATAAACGTCATCATCCCCGGCCACCTAAACAATTTCGACCTGAACACGGACCCCGCGAACTTTATGCACTACGACTACGAAAAAGCGCGAAGAAACTTTATTCAGGCAAACAGGGAATATTTCCGGGCCGTCTATTTTTCAATGGCTCCCCTGCTTTCGATTCCGCTCTACCAGCAGATGCGCTCGCAAAAGACCCTCTACGGAGAAAACGCCGAGCGTTCCTCCTTTTGGGAATGGGAATCCATCGCGAACTTCTACGGCGAAGAAAGGTTTCGCCATCCGAAATGCGCAACGGAATGCATTCTGAAGACGCGGAAAAAAGACTTTACGCCCGACGGAAAATCCCGGATAGACGTCACCGCCTACGGATACGCTTCCACGCGTCGCATCGACTACGTTCCGGTCCCGGGCGGAGACGGGCGCATGCACAACGTTCCCGTGGAATGGAACGAATACAGCCCGGTGGAGCGGACGAGCGAGATTCGGATAGACGAAGCACACATTCCCGACATGGAACTTTTGAAAAAGCGGATATCCGAAAGGAAAGGCGGCGAAATCTATCGGCGCGGCATCTTTTCGGTTTTCCGCTAAGAGCCTCCGAAAATTCTACCGAAGGACAATCTTCCGGATTCCAAGCGTCCCGGCCCGCACAAAATAGACGCCTGCGCGGACGGTTCCGAGCGAAACGACGGCCTCGCTTTGCGGCGCGGACGCCCGAAGGACTTTCCTTCCGTCAAGCCCAAAGACTTCCACTTCGCCGAGCGGCCCGTTTGCGGAAACCCGGAGCGTCCCGGAAAGGACTTCCACCGCAAAAGCCGGAGACTTCTTTCCTTTCCGCGGAAGCGAAAGCGTCTTCGATGCTTCATCGTAACGGGCGGCAAGGGCCATCAGATACCACGTTGAATGCGGAAGCCACTGTTCGATCCAGCGCCAGTTTTGCCAGGACTCCGAAAATCCCGCGGCCGAGACGTTGTTCCAGACGATTCCCGAACCGTCCGTATTTTTGCCGGTGACGCCGTTCGCGATGCCGCCCTCGAGCATTCCCTTTCCGAGCGTTCCCGTGTAGTCGGGAGGATTCTTGAGGCCGACGCCTTCCATAAACGAGACGCCATACGGATTTTTTCCGAGAATCCAGTCCAGCTGATCGGACGCATAGGCAAAAGCCTTCAGGGAGTCGCTTACCCCGAGGGAACGCGCCGCATAGACGCCCGCCGCGGCAAGGGACGCAATTCGCGCACTTTCGCCCTGCCACCAGTATTCCGATTCGTTGTCATGCGGAATAAAGTATCCCGTCCGGAGCGTATCGCTTGTGCGATAAACCTGTTTTGCGTATCCATAGGGATTCGTCGAAACGTCCGTCACCTTTACGAGCCATTCCAGATGTTTTTGGGCGAGCGGAGCGATTTTATTCGAATAGGAAAGTTCCGGTTCCAGTTCCAGGTAGCGGACAAGGGCTATCAGGGGAAGCCCGGCATCGCTTGCATGCCAAAAGGGACGGCTTTTTGCGGCATCGCTAAAAAAGTAGCCGTCGTCCGACAGGCGGTTTACAAGGCTCGTGGCGCGTAAGCGGGCCGCTTCGAGATAGGAAGCGTTTGCCGAGCCTTCGAAAACGATAGACGCGTTGTAAAGTTCCACGGCGGCGAGAAGAGCCGTGTAGTCGTCGATGATGTTTTCCTTGCCGTCGTCGCAGTATTCGCAAGCTTCCGCGGACTGCTTTCCCTGCAAATGCAAAAAGGCCCGGGCGGCGCCCGCATAATAGGCGGCACTCGAGGAATCTCCGGAAGCTCCAAGCGTCGAAGCCCGCGCAAGGGCCGCAATCGCCATGCCGCCCCCTTCGCGGAACGCCGTCTTATAGGCGGAACTTTTCACGCCGTCGCTATAGCTGAACGCGCAAAGATAACGGCTTCCCGCTCCCCAGTTGTCAAAGACCGTCATATAAAAGAAGCCTTCCGGATCGAGCATCCGAAGGAGAAAGTCCGCACCGTAAAGGGCCTCGGTGCGGGCAAAGCCCTCTCCTGCGACCGCCGCCACGCGAAGCGGCATCCGCTCAGATGCAAAGGCAAGGGCCCAGACGGTAAGCGGAATTTGCTGCGGATTCAGATAGTTTGCGTAGGAAAGGTGCGAAAGATACTTGCTCACGTCCCCCGAAGCGTCGTTCCATCCGCCGTGAACGTCCCGGGTCGCGGATGAGCCATAGACGGCGACGGCAAGGTCCGAATTCGTGTTCCGGTCGTTTTTAAAGTAGGAGAGCACCGGTCCGAGCGTCGCATCCGAAAGGGCCTTTTCGAGAACCGTTACGGTCAAGGAAACCGCGGACCCGTTTTCAAAAAAGGAGAGCGTATAGGTTCCCGGGAGCGTGACCGACGAAAAATCGATGCGGTAAAAGGCCAGGCCGAGCGCCCAGTCCGAAACGTAAACGGCCGAAGGGAACGTTCCCGAAAGGACGGCTTTTCCGGAAGCATCCGCAAACGAATAGGCCGTCCCCGAAAGATCCGCGCTCGACTCGACGACGAGGCTTTTGGGAAGCGCCGCATCGTAGCCTGCATAGTTGTAACGGACATTTGCGGCAAGCGCGAACGCCGCCGAAAAAAGCACAATCCAGATTCCTGATTTTCGCATAGGGATAATATAAATTCGTTTAAACGCTTTGCGAAATCCGCCGCATTTTTTACCATCCGGTTACAAAATTTCACCCCGGTTTTACATGCGACAAAAACGTCGCGTTTCATCCCCGAAACATCCCCCTTTTTCGCGAAATAAGCGAAAAATCCAAACGTTTGGCCCTTTTTTTGGTAAATTTGGGATATGCCGACGGAAGTTCTACAACCCACCCAGGAGCACATCATCCACGTGCTCATGAAAAAAAATCCCTCGCTGGACGAGGAAAAGCTCCGGAGTGCCGTTGCCTTTATTGCCGATGCCCACAAGGGACAGTTCCGAAAAAGCGGAATGCCCTATACCGAGCATCCCTACGAAGTCGCCAAGATCATTGCCGACATGAAGCTCGACACGTCCTCCGTCCTCGCCGGGCTCCTCCACGACGTCGTCGAGGATACGCCCCATACGCTTTCCGAGATAGAAACCCGTTTCGGGAAGGAGACGGCCTTCATGGTCGATGCCGTCACCAAGATTTCCGCGGCGCAAAAGCAGGGAAACAAGATAGAGCAAAAGGCGGAAACCTACCGCAAGTTCATCAGCGCCATGGCCAAGGATCCGCGCGTCATCATGATTAAAATCGCGGACCGGCTGCACAACATGCGAACGCTTCAATATATGAAGCCCGAAAAGCGGCGCATCATCGCACAAGAGACGCTCGACATCTACACGCCCCTCACCCACCGCTTCGGCCTTTACCAGTTCAAGTCCGAACTCGAGGATTTGGCCTTCAAATATCTGAATCCCGTCGAATACAAAAAGATTGTCGATCATTTGCTTTCTACGAAGGCGGAGCGCGAGCGTTACATCAAGGCGGTCATCGGGCCGCTCCAAATCAAGATGGCCCTCGAAGACTTCGACTGCACCATCCAGGGGCGCACCAAGAACATTTACAGCATCTACGGAAAAACGCAAAGCCGCGGCTGCAAGCTCGACGAGATTTTCGACATTTTTGCGGTCCGCATCATCGTGGAAACCATTTCCGAATGCTACCTCGCGCTCGGCTACGTGCACAACCTCTGGACGCCCATCCAGGGACTTTTCAAGGACTACATCGCAACCCCCAAGCCGAACCTTTACCAGAGCATCCACACGACAGTCATCGGACCCGAAAACAAAATGGTCGAAGTCCAAATTCGCACCAAGGACATGGACATGACCGCCGAAAAGGGATTTGCCGCGCACTGGGCCTACAAACTCGAAACGAGCCGGAGCGGCGAAGAACTCGAATGGATTGACCGTCTGGCAAAGCTCCAGGCCGAAATTCCCAATTCCGTCGAATACCTCAATTTTTTGCGGATGGACCTCAAGAACGAAGGCACGACCGTCTTCACGCCCAAAGGCGACTCCGTCGAACTTCCCGAAGGAAGCACCGTTCTCGACTTCGCCTTTGCCGTCCACACGGAACTCGGGCTTCACTGCGTCGGAGCGCGCATCAACGGCGACGTCATCAGTGCGACGAGCGTCGTCCCGAACAGCGCGACGGTCCAGGTTCTCACGAGCCACAACCAGAATCCGCTTCCCGAATGGCTCGAAATAGTCCGCACCGAAAAGGCGAAACAGGAACTTCGCCGCTGGATGCGCACAAGCATCGACAAGGAAGCCCAAACGCTCGGCAAGGCGATTTGGCAGAGGGAACTTCGCGTCTTTAAAATCCAGAAGGCCGAGGAACAGCCGAAGCCCGAGGATATTTGCGCCTTTTTCGGCGTTAAAAGCGTTGAGGAATTTTACGACAGGCTCGGGCAAGGCGAAATGGAACTTTCCGAGCTCGAAAAGTTTATCCAGAAGCTGCACCCCGAAAAGTTCCGCGAAGCGGACCCGGCGTCCCCCGTCAAGCTTTTTGTGACGGACGCATCCGACGAGTCGCAGCTTCCCGTCGAAGTCGGAAACGAATCGAGCCTGCTCATTCACTTTGCCACCTGTTGCGCGCCCATTCCCGGCGAATCCATCATCGGGGCGCTCATTCCGAAGCACGGAATCGAAGTGCACCGCAAGGACTGCCCGAAACTTGCGCTCATCCCGGAATCCAGACGGATTTCGATGGAATGGAACCGCGATTCGAAGCAGGAATTCGTCGTACATCTGAAACTCGAAACGGATGACCGCAAGGGCATCACCGCGGACGTTCTGAACGAACTTTCAAAGGCCAAGGTTTTCATCGAGCGCATGAGCGTCGTTTCGGCCAAAAAGTCCGGGCGCATCCGGCTCGTGTTCCGCATCGCCCGGCGGGACCTTCTCGAGCAGCTGATGGAATCCCTGCGAAACATTTCCGGAGTTCACGAGGTCAACCGCCTATGATGACACTTTCCCTCGCACATCCCCACGAAGACGAAACGGTCCGAAACCGCGCATTCAACTGCCGAATGCGAAACCGCCGCTACGAGGAGGTCTTTTACGCCTTCAGCGCGCTCACGCCGGTCATCACCCAAAAAGACGTCAAAAGCCGACGGGAATGGTTTGCGGACATCGGCGAAAAGGTCGCCGTGTGCGAAGCCTCGCTCGAAGCGTGCATCGAATATGCACAGGCTTCCGTCTTCTTCGGAAAAATCGAAAAAATCGGGCGCTATTCGTCGGAAAATCCGCGGGGAATTCTGCAGGAAGAACTCCTGCTCGTCTTTTTTCTGTGCGAGCTGCAATCGACGACCCGCTACCTGATTTCGCGCATCGAGACGGACAAGGAACTGCAAAACATGGACTCCGAGATGGAAGTCAAAAAAAGCGGGGCCTACATTTCCGGATTCATCTCGAACATGCACAAGAACCTGAACGCGCTGAACCTCGCGACCGAAAAGGAATTTCGCGACCTGCACGCGCACGTCAAGGAACGCTTCGAAATCGGAAACGAAATTTTCGGAACGCTCCAGGAAGTCCAACATTTTTATTAAGGAAACGCGATGGAACTCTCGGAATATTTTATCCTGATATTCTTCCTCGTCCTCGGCGCGGGCGTTGCCGCCGGAGCGATGATCGTCGGGAAACTTCTCGGCTATAAAAGCCGCGACACAAAAAACAAGTTCGCGCCCTACGAGTGCGGCATGCAGACCGTCGGCAGTGCGCGCATCCAGTTCAAGGTGGGCTATTACCTCTTTGCGCTTCTCTTTTTGGTCTTTGACGTCGAGGCTCTCTTTCTCTTTCCCGTCCTTCTCGAGTTCGGACCTGTCGTCGCCGGAAAGACTTCCCTTGCGCCGATTCTCGTCGCACTCGATCTCGTCGTATTTTTAGCGATTCTCGTTTCCGGTCTCGCCTACGCATGGAAAAAAGGAATTCTCAAATGGGAATAATCAACTACCTGCCCAAGCTTCTCGACCCGATTCCGGGCGGAAAATACATGGTGAACGCGGTCGATTATGTGGTAAACTGGGCCCGCGCCAACTCCCTCTGGCCGCTCACCTACGGAACGAGCTGTTGCGCGATTGAAATGATGTCGAGTTCCATGGCCCGCTACGACATTGCACGGTTCGGGTCCGAGGTCTTTCGCGATTCGCCGCGGCAGGCCGATCTTTTTATTCTCGCCGGGACAATAACCGAGCGGATGGCTCCCGCCGTACAAATGCTGTGGGAACAGATGCCAGGGCCCAAATACGTCCTTGCGATGGGAGCGTGCACCATCTCGGGCGGCCCCTTCTACTACGACAACTATTCCGTCGTACGCGGCGCCGCAAACATCATCCCGGTCGATGTCTATGTCCCGGGCTGTCCGCCGCGGCCCGAAGCGCTTTTTAACGGGCTCCTTACACTCCGCGAAAAAATTCTGAAGGAAACGTGCCGAAACCCGTGGCACGAAGGCGACCTCGACACGAAGGATCTCGGAAACCGCTACGCCGAGGCGAAAAAAGCCTGGGAAGCGGCCGAAAGGATTAAGGACGAGGAAATGTCCGAAGCCCGCGCAAGGTTCAAGGAAGAGCATCCCGACTACAAGTCCGGATTTAAGCCCACGCGCATCGTCAAGGAAGCTTTTCCGGAAGTTCCCTACACGCCTCGAAAAGCCTCGGGACTTTCGCAAAAGGAACTTTTTCACATTGCGAAGGAACGGTTTTTGAAGGTTTCGCTCTACGGGAAAGAAAATTCCGAGGACGAAGCTTTTGCGTCAATGCCCGCCGACACGCCTCTCGACGTGTGCGTTTCAAAAGAGGACTACCTTCCGCTCGTCGAATTTTTAAAGACCGATCCGCGGACAAAATTCGACTTCCTGATTGACGTCACCGCGGTTGACTGGAAGGATCACTTTGACGTCATCGCCCAGCTGATGAGCACGGAACTCGGGCACAAGTTCTTTGTGAGACTTTCCCTCGAAAAGGACTCCTCGATTCCCGAAGAAAAGCGGGCGACGAGCATTCTTGCGACGGCTCCGACGCTTTCGAAGCTCTACCCCGCCGCAAACTGGAAGGAGCGCGAAGTATTCGATATGTTCGGAATTTCTTTCGAGGGCCATGACGACATGCGGCGTCTTTTCCTCGACGAGGACTTTCCCGGTTTTCCGCTCCGCAAGGACTTTACCCATCCGCACATCATCCGGAGGGAAGCATGACGCAAAACGCATCGTTCAATCTGCCCGGTTTTAAGGAAGAGTTTCACGACCCGGAAAGCGAGGACTTTTTTGTCAACATGGGCCCGCAGCACCCGAGTACGCACGGTGCGTTGCGTCTGCAGGTGAGGCTCGACGGCGAAACGGTCATTGAAATCGTCCCCCATCTGGGATACATCCACCGCGGTCTCGAAAAGCAGGCCGAGAGCCTGAACTACGTCCAGTACATTCTCCTCTCCGACAGGCAGGACTATCTGACGGCCATCCAGAACAATCTGGGCGTTTGCCTTGCGCTCGAAAAGGGCATGGGGATAGGCGTCCCGGAACGCGGGGAATATATCCGCGTGATGATGGCGGAACTCGGGCGCATCGCTTCGCACCTCGTCTTTTACGGATGCTTCGGCGGAGATCTCGGCGGACAGACGCCTCTCATCTACGGGTTCAAGGAACGCGAGATGATCCACGACATTCTCGACCAGGAGACCGGTTCGAGGCTCACGACGAACTTCTTCCGACCGGGCGGTTCGCGCTTTGACGTGACGGACGCCTTTATTCCGCGGGTAAAGGCCTTTCTCGAACATCTGAAGCCCACGATGGAAGACTACGAGCGCCTTCTTTCGACGAACCTGATTATTCTCGAGCGTTCAAAGGGCGTGGGCATTCTCTCAAAGGAAGACGCCATTGCGTTCGGATGTTCGGGGCCCGTTTTGCGGGCGTCGGGAGTCCGGTATGACGTCCGGAAGAACGATCCCTACAGCATCTACGACACGTTCGATTTTGACGTTCCCGTAAAGACAGAAGGCGACTGCTACGCGCGTTATCTCGTCCGCATCGAGGAAATTCACCAGTCAATGAAAATCCTCGAGCAATGCATTGCGCGCTTCCCCAAGGACGGTCCGTACCGTTCCAAGGAAAAGCCCGTAAGGCTCCCCGCCGGAAGCTACTATGCGGCATCCGAGACGGCAAAGGGCCTGTATGCGACCTACGTCGTGGCCGCGGGCGGCGACAAGCCCTACCGCATCCATACGCGCGGCCCGAGCTTTGCGAACCTTTCCGCGCTCAACACCATGGCGAAAGGCGGAAAGGTCGCGGACATCGTGACGATTATGGCGACACTCGACCCGGTCATTCCGGAAATTGACAGGTAAGCGATGACACCTTCCATTACAAATCCCATCGGAGACTTTATTCGGGCGAACGTTCCCGTTCCGGAACTTGCCTATCTCATCAACGCGGTCCTTTGCATTTGCGGAATTTGCGCCGTCGCATTCGGGTCCGCGATTGTCCTCGTGTATATGGAGCGGAAAGTCTGCGCGCACATCCAGTGCCGTTTGGGCCCGATGCGCCTCGGTTTTCACGGTTGCATCCAGGTCGTTGCGGACGCCATCAAGCTGATGCTCAAGGAAGTCTATGCGCCCCGCGGCGCGGACAAGCTTCTCTTTTACATGGCCCCGATGATTTCGCTCACGGCCCCCTTTATGTGCCTTGCGATGATTCCGTTTTCGGAAACGCTCCAGGTCGCGGACATTTCGGTCGCGGTTCCTCTGATTATTGCGGTAAACGGGTTCGGCATCCTCGGCATTCTCATCGGCGGCTGGGCCTCGAACAACAAGTATTCCCTGCTCGGTTCTCTCCGCTCCGGCGCCCAGATGATAAGCTACGAGATTTCGTATGCGCTGATTCTCCTCTTTATCGTAATGCTTTCGGGTTCCGCGAGCCTCCGCGAAATTACGCTCAGCCAGTCGGGAACCGTTCTTGACTGGTGGATTTTAAAAGCGCCCCTTCTCGGCATCGTCGCCTTTATTCTTTTCCTCATCAGCTCCACGGCGGAACTCAATCGCGCCCCCTTTGACCTTTCGGAAGCGGAGCAGGAACTCACCGGCGGCTACCACACGGAATACAACGGCATGGCGTTCTCGATGTTCTACCTCGGCGAGTACATCAATCTAGTCACGACCTCCTCGCTCGCAACGGTCTTCTTCTTTGGCGGCTACCTGCCTCCGTGCATCGGAATTCCCGCCGTGGATGGAATTCTGAATATGGTTCCCGGACTCATCTGGTTCTTTGCCAAGGTGTTCACGATGATCTGGGTGTATATGGTCATCCGCTGGACGCTCGTCCGTCCGCGCATCGACCAGCTGATGGCTCTTGAATGGAAGTTCATGCTGCCCGCGAGCCTCCTCCTGCTTATCCTCGGCGCGGTCGCCGTTTCTTTCGGATGGATACTCAAATGAAAGACGAAAAGGTTTCATGCAAGGACGCTATCAAGCGCTACTTCGGTCGAATCGCCCAATCGACCAGCTTTCTCAAGGGCTTCTCCGTCACGGTAAAATACTTCTTTGAACCTAAACGAATCGTCACGGAACAGTATCCCGAAAACCGGGCGACGCTCAAGATGCATCCCCGTTTTCGCGGAAAGCTCGAAATGATCGAGGACGAAAACGGCGAAAACCGCTGCACCGCTTGCGGCATGTGCGAACGCAACTGCCCGAACGGTTCCATCAACGTCCTTCCGACCAAGAACATCGCCGGGAAAAAGGTTCTCGGAAAGTATATCTACAGGCTCGATACCTGCACGCTGTGCGGTCTTTGCGTCGAATCGTGCCCCTTCGGGGCCATCCGCATGAGCCAGGACTTTGAACTTTCGCGCACCTCGCGGGAAGGTTTCGAAATGCAACTCAACCAAAAGGAGGGGCGCGCCTAATGTCCATTATTCCCGACGCCCTTTTTACGGACGTGATTTTTTACGCCGTCGCGGCCCTGATGATCATCGCGTCGATTGTGACGGTCGTCGCTAAGAACCTGCTGCAAAGCGCGGTTTTTCTCATCGTCTCCTTCATCGGGACGGCGATTTTCTACCTGATGCTCCATGCGGAATTCATCGCGATGGCGCAAATCATGGTGTATGCAGGAGGCGTCGTCATCTTTGTCGTCTTCACGGTGCTGCTCACAAGCCATCTGGGCGAAACCACATTCAATATCAAGCTTCCGCGGAACTTTATCGCGGGCGCCATCGCCCTCGGGCTTCTTTTTACCATGGTCCGCTTTCTGTTCCGCTCGGAGGCCATCCAAAACGCAACGGCACCGCTTGCGGCCGGCGATTACGCTTCGCTTCCGTCCCTTGCGCTGAGGCTTCTCTCGGCGGATCCGTCCGGATTCCTCATTCCGTTTGAACTGGTGAGCTTCGTTTTGCTCACGACGCTCGTGCTTTCCATTACGGTTGCGCGCAAGTCCAAGGAGGAAAAATGACGCTCGAACACTGTCTCGTCCTCTCCTTTGTCCTTTTCGGGATAGGCATCTTTGGACTTTTGCGGAGACGCCATCTCGTCGGAATGCTCCTTTCGATTGAAATTATGCTGAACGCGGCAAACCTGAACTTTATTTCATTTGCCTATTTCAAGGCGGCCGATGCGACGGCGGGTTCCGTCTTTGGAATTTTCGTCATTGCGCTTACCGCCTGCGAAATGGCCATCGCGCTTGCCATCGTGGTGAGCATGTATCGTCGCCATCACAGTTTGGACGTCAACCAGCTGAGGGATCTCCATGAATGAATTTCTCCTTTCCCATAGCTACTGGATTCTCCTTTTTCCCTTTGCAAGCTTTATCGTAAACGGGATTTTCCTTTGCAAAAACCACAGGAAGGCCGCCGGAGCCCTTTCCTGCGCGCTCAACGGACTTTCGATGCTCTACGCGGTATCGCTCGTCGTTTCGTACTTTCTTTCGGCAGCACCCCAAAAACTGGTCGCGTGGAAGTGGACGTTCCTTTCGTTTACGGGAAAGCTTTCGGCCGACGCGGCGTTCCTTCTCGACCCGCTTTCCGCGATGATGCTTTTTGTCGTCGCCGTCATCGCTTTCTTTGTAAACATCTACAGCCTCGGTTACATGCGGGAAGACCGCGCCGAGGGGCGCTTTTTCTCGCTGCTTTCGTTCTTCACCTTTTCGATGTTCGGGCTCGTCGTCGCGACGGGACTTTTCCAAATGTATTTCTTCTGGGAGCTGGTCGGCATCGCAAGCTACCTGCTCATCGGATTCTGGTACGAAAGGCCCAAGGCCGTCGCCGCGTCAAAAATGGCGTTTATCGTCACGCGCTTTGCCGACAGTTTCTTCCTTCTCGGCATCGTCATCGTGAGCTTCGTCGCGGGGACTTTTGACTTTTCGACGCTCAACGCGACAAATCCGCGGATGGCCTTTGGCACGGTTTCGCTCGGATTCTGGGACGTGAACATTTCGGACGCGCTCATCCTCGGCTCCGTTCTGATGTTCATCGGCGGCTGGGGCAAAAGCGCCATGTTCCCGCTCCACATTTGGCTTCCGAACGCAATGGAAGGTCCGACGCCCGTTTCGTCCATCATCCACAGCGCAACGATGGTCGTCGCCGGAGTCTATCTGGTAGCGCGTCTCTTCCCCTTCTTTTCGGCCTGTGACGGAACGCTCGAAATCGTCGCCGCCGTGGGTGCCTTTACGGCGCTCTTCTCCGCGGTCATCGCATGCACGCAAAAGGACATCAAGCGGATTCTCGCCTATTCGACCCTTTCGCAGCTCGGCTACATGATGTTCGGCCTCGGCGTCTCGGCTTCGGCAGCTGCCTCCTTCCACGTTTTCAACCACGCGTTTTTCAAGTGCATGCTCTTTCTTGTGGCGGGTTCCCTCATCCATCAGGTTTCGACAAACGATCTCGACCAGATGGGCGGACTTCGCAAAAAGATGCCGTGGACCTATTTTGCGGCCCTCATCGCGTGCCTTTCCATTTCGGGAATTCCGCCGTTTTCCGGATTCTTCTCCAAGGACGAGATTCTCTCCGGCGCCCTCGTAAACGGGCATCCTGTCATTTTCGCCGTCGGACTCTTCACCAGCGCCATCACGGCCTTCTACATGTTCAGGCTCTTCTTCCTCGCGTTCCACGGAAGTCCGCGGAGCGAAGCCGTCAAGGCCGGGCACGTCCACGAGGACTTTGCGATGACATGCCCCATCGTATGCCTCGCCATTCCCTCCGTCGCAAGCGGCTTCCTGTGCAAGGGACTTTTCGAAAGCTACCTGGGAAAGGCTCCGGAAGTTTCGGGATGCGCCTTTGCATCGGCCGTCCCCTTTATTGCGACCGCCGCCGGAATTCTCGGAATTGCCCTAGCCTGGTTCCTCTACGCAAGCCCGCGGGCAAACGTCGAACGGGCGCTCGATTCGACGAACCGCGGATCCGTTTACCGCACCATCTACAACAAGTTCTACTTCGATGAAGGCTATTACGCATTTGTGCGACAGTTCATCTTCGGCGGCGTAGCACGCCTTGCAAGAGCCTTCGAAGACGTCGTGATTGCAAACCTCGTCACGGGTGTGACAAAAATTGTCAAATTCGGCGGAGTGCTCGTCCGCGAACTTCAGACGGGCAATCTCTTCATTTACATCGGAACGTTTATCGTCGGCGTCATCCTGTGGCGCTATCTCGGCGGGCTTCCCGTCTAAAGGTTTTCTATGATAAGCACGATCCTTTTCAACCTCATCTGGATAATCCCGCTTCTCGCCGTTCTCGTGTGCGTTCCCATTTCGCGGGCCCATACGGTCGCCATCAAGCGGATTCATCTCGCCTCCGCGGGGATTGTTCTCGCCCTTGCGGGGAGCCTTGTGGCAATCGCATACAAACTCACCATGCCGCTCGGAATTCCAACCGGAAACAAGCCCTTTGTGCAGTTTCTGACGGACTTCGAATGGCTTCCGGCGATTCACGCCCACTACACAGTTGGAACGGACGCGCTCGGAATTCTCCTCGTGTTCCTCACCGCGGTCATCGTCTTTACGGGAATGCTCGCCAGCTGGAAAATCGAGCATCGGCAAAAGGAATTCTTTGCGCTGATGCAAATTCTCGGCACCGCGGTATATGGCGTCTTTATGAGCTTTGACCTCGTCCTCTTCTTTGTCTTTTACGAAATGGAAGCGCTGTGCATGTATCTGATGATTGCGGGCTGGGGAACGGGCAACAAGGACTACGGCGGAAAAAAGCTCACGCTCACGCTCGCCCTCGGAAGCGCCATGGTTCTCGCCACAATCTTCGGAATCTACGTCGAAAGCGGCGCCACCACCTGGAACATCCTGAACCTCGCCGACGTAAAGCTCCCGATGCATTTTCAGATGTGGGCCTTCCCGATGCTCTTTATGGGATTCGCCGTTTCCGGCTCGCTTTTCCCCTTCCATTTTTGGTCCCCGGACGGACACTCTTCCGCACCGACGGCCGTTTCGATGCTTGCTGCGGGCGTCATGATGAAGATGGGACCGTTCGCATGCCTTCGCGTTGCCATCTATTTAATGCCCGAAGCCGCGCGCATCTACCTTCCCTATATTGCGTTCCTCGTGATTTTCAACGTCGCGATTGCATGCTTTATCGCCATCCGTCACCGCGACCTTAAATACATTACGGCCTACAGCTCCATTTCGCACCTCGGCCTCATCTTTCTTGGACTTGTCGCGGCAACGCCGCTCGCCTTCCGCGGAGCCGCCCTGCAGATGCTCTCGCACGGTTTTCTCACCGGACTTTTCTTTGCAAGCATCGGCATGATCTACGGCCGCACGCACACGCGGAACATCGACGAGATGGGCGGTCTCATGCGCGTGATGCCTTTCCTCGGCGTCGCCTTTACCATTGCGGGATTCGCGGGCCTCGGGCTTCCCGGGCTCTCGGGATTTGTCGCCGAAACAACCATTTTCATCGGCAGCTTCCAGAGTCCCGTGCCGCATGTAAAAATCATCACCATCCTCGGAATCCTTTCCATCACGGTCACCGCGGTCTATATTCTGCAGACCGCAAACCGGATGCTCTCCGGTCCGCTGAACCAAAAGTTCAAGGCGCTCCCCGATGCGGATTTTACCGAAAAGACGGCCCTCGTCATCATCGCGGCGTGCCTCTTCGGAGTGGGACTTTTCCCCGGCTGGATCTCGGACTTTCTGGATACGGCAATCGCCCCCATCTACGCAAACTTTATGAGGTAAGAAGATGACCCAATTCATTCTGCCCGACATTTTGCTTCTGGCCTTTCCTTTCGTTCTCATTTTTCTCAACCAGATTCTCCCCGGAAAAAAGGCGCTCCCGTTTTACGCTTCCGTCGGATTCTTTGCGCTTCTCCTCGTGCTTTTGAACCTGCTCCTCGTGGGCGGGACGCAAACGTATCTTTCCAACTGGAAAATTGACAGTTTCGGCATCCTCATGCGCGAGGTTCTCGTCGTCGGGACGCTGCTCGCGCTGCTCTTTGCCAAGGACTATTTTGACCACTCCGCGGACGGAAAGGAAAAGCTCCGGGAGTTCCCGGAATTTGCGGCGGCCCTCGCAGCGGCGACGTTCGGAGGCTTTACGGTTCTTTCCGCAAACGAGCTGCTTACGCTCTTTCTCGGGCTCGAGCTTGCCACGCTTCCGATGTACGCCCTCACCGCATGGAACAAGTCCGACCCGCAAGGTTCCGAAGCCGGCACCAAGTATATTCTCATGGGAAGCGTCGCCTCGGCCTTCGAGCTTTTCGGCATCAGCTACCTGTATGGATTTTCGGGAAGTCTCCGGTTCGACGTCATCGCAAACGCCGTATCGGCAAACCCGCTCGATCCGCTGCTCTGGATAGCGGTGCTTTTCCTCTTTTGCGGAATCGGGTTCAAGCTGACGCTTTTCCCCTTCCACACCTGGGCTCCGGACGTCTATGAAGGCGCCCCGACGCCCGTCACCGCGGTTCTCGCCGTCACAAGCAAGACGGTCGCCATCGCGTTTCTCGCCGTTCTCGTCTATGGGCCTCTCGCCGGCATGCACGAAAAGCTCATCCCGTTCATTTCCCTCCTTGCAGGAGTTACGATACTCGCAGGAAACCTCGGAGCCCTTAAACAGACGCGCCTCCGCCGCTTTATGGCCTACAGCTCCATTTCACAGGCGGGCTACATTCTCGTCGCGCTCGCCGGTTCGGAAAACTTCGGCCTCACCGCAAAGACGGCCATTCTCTTCTATCTTCTGCTCTACGCATTTTCGAACTACCTCGCCTTCTTCGTCTTCGGAATCATCGGAGAGCGTCGCCACGAAACGTTCGATTCCCTCGCGGGACTTTCAAGGGAATCCCCGACGCTCGCCGTGGCGCTTGCCGTCTCCGCCTTTAGCCTTGCCGGGATTCCGCCGCTTGCCGGATTCATGGGAAAATTCTTTCTCTTCGAAAGCGCAGCCACTTCGCACGCCTATTTTCTCGTCGCCTTTGCGTGCCTGAACAACGTCATCGCGCTCTACTACTATTTGCAGCTCGTGAAAAGCGCCTGGGTGATTCCTTCCGACCCGAACGCCCTCCCGCTCCGGGTGAACGCGCGTCAAAAGGTTTGCGTCATAGCCCTCACCGTATGCGTTCTTCTCGCCGGGGTCTGTCCCTTCGTCAGCACGAACATTTCGAAACTTCTCGCCCTCTAAAAGAGCCTTTGCGTCCGACGCGGAACATTTCCCGTCGGATGTTTTTGTATCTTGAAGCCGATGAAATTTTTAAGCGGAACCGTCCTCCTTATTCTCCTCTCGGCCTTTCTCGCCTGTTCCGACAGTTCGAGCGAAGACGATTATCGCTTCGAGCGGGCCGTCCAGGACCTTTCCGTTCTGCGGAGCTGCGCCGAAAAAAGCGACACGACGAGTTCCTGCTACAGGCTCCGCTGGAGAATCCCCATCGAGACGAAGAACCTTCTCCGTTTTCACGTCTGGATAGACACGGTTGATGTAAACGATTCCACCAAGGACGTTCCGAGCGGCGCCACCAAAAGTTCCATCCAAATTCCATTCGAAAACGAGGAAATCCTCTACGACACGCTGGACCTCACCGAATACGTCAAGGATTATCTTTCGCGCGATAGCCTCGCCGTCGCCCTCTGGAGCGAATACGACGACAACGACAAATCGGGCGACGTCCAGCACCTCTACATCCACTTCGGGGACGACCTTGCGCCTTCCCTCGTCACCATAAGCGATTCCACGTGGACCACGGGCGTTGCCCTCGACTGGTCGCGTCCCACCGACCAGTACGACTACTACGCACCGGAAAGCCTCTCGGGCCCCATCGCGGGCTACAACGTTCTTCTTTGGGCCGAAAACGAGACGCAGGACATCCGGAACGCGAAAGTGCGCCTACTGCATGACGGCGAAACGGACTCCACGGGAGAAAGCCTCTGGCTGCGCCACAGGCGATTCCGCTACACGAGCGACTCCCTCTGGATAGACACCACGTCCACCTCGAGCACGAACTTTCTCCGCATCGCGGTCCTCGACGGCAAGGGGTTCGACTTTTCGCGCGACAGCGCGAACCGTTTCCGCATGATAATCGAAGGGCTCGAACCCGAAAGCAACTACACGATAGGCATCATCGCCTGGGACTCCGCCGGGAACGTCTCCGGATCGGGTTCCGTCGAAACGAACCAGCTCTTTATGACAACGGACCGCGTGGCGCCTCTCATGGGAAATTCGCTTCGCATTCTCCCCGACACGACGGACGCTTCGCGGGCATTTCTGGATTCGAACCGGGTCCGCATCTTTTGGGCCCGCAGCGTCGATCCGCTCACAAACTCGAGCGGCATCACGGCGGACTCCACGCTCCACATCCCGGCCAAATGTTTTGAAGGCGTCTGCTACCGCCACGTCAAAAGCTACGAGGTCGAACTCTGGAACGGCTCCGCGTGGGAGACTGCGGAAGGCGCGGGCGGAACCTCCGACGAAAAATATCGGACGTCCTACGAACCGAGCGGCGACACGATGAAAATTTCGCCGACCGGAGCGTTTGTCTCCGACACCATCCGCTGGGTCGTCCCGGGCGACACGCTCGTAATCCGGGTCCGCGCCGTGGACTCCTCGGGCTTCTACTCCAAGGCCCTCATCGACACGATTCTCGTCACGGAAGGTCCCGAAGCGGACCTCAATTGCCCAGGCGGATTCGTCCCCGTCCACACAAACGATTCGACGCGTTTCTGCATCGAAAAGTACGAACATCTCGATAGCGACAGCACCTTTGCGCACGGCGTCCTCTACAGCGAAGCGGTCAGCGCCTGCGAAAGCATCTCCGAAAGCGGCTTTGCGGTATCGCTCTGCAAGTCGGCGGACTGGAAAGCGGCATGCCTCGCCGGCGGCCGAAGCTCCTACGGCGTCATCGAGGAATCCGGATTTTCCGCATCCGAGTTCCTCTACAGGAATTGCGGCGTCGGAACGGACGACTCCACCACCGCAACGCTCCTTTCGAACCGAAACAAGCTGTGCACAAGCCCGGACGGAATCCGCGGACTCTCGGGAGGCTTCCAGGAATGGGTCATGGGGCCCGACACGCTCCCCGCGCTTCTCCGCGGATCGAGCTACGTCTATTACTCGGGCGAATCCCGCGAATCGCTCTCGAAGTGCACCACCTACTTCATCCCGAACTACACGCGGGCGGGCTACACACAGGACACGGTCTATCTCTACCGCGAAGGCTCCAAGGTCGATACGAGCCTCGTACAAGACACGTCGCGCACGCTCTACAGGATTCTCACCGTCAAGACTTTCACCGACACCGTGCAATTCTTCCGTGTTTCCACCGCGGACGGGGACTCACTCGGCGAAGACTACGCACCGCTTTCCGAATACAAAAAGGGCGGCGAGACGTGGCTCAAGGAACTCGCCGGGAACCTCACCTACGAACCCATCCGCAAGGAACCCGTCTTCTTTACGGGCGAAAGCGTCGCCTACCGCGGAGCGGCCCTCTTCTACACGGAACCGTCCATCTCGTTCCGCTGCTGCGCCTACCCCGACTAGTCGCGATACATCGCCTCTATTTTTTCGGCATACCGGGCTTCCACCGCTTTCCTTCGCAGCTTGAACGTCGGCGTCATCAGCCCGGATTCGACCGTCACGGGTTCGCCCACAAGCGTCCACTTCCGAATCTGCTCCCAGTGGTTCAGCTTGCGGTTGACGCGTTCCACGTATTCCCCGACAGCCGAAAGAATCCGTTCGTCCGCGGCGGCCTTCGAAAGGTCCAGTTTCCGGCGTTCCACGCCGAGAATTTGCGAAGCGACTTCCCCGGAAAGAAAAAGCAGCGCCGAGACGAACTTCCGGTTGTTCGCTTCGACGAGGGCGGCTTCAATCAGCGGATGCCTTGAAAGCTCAAGCTCCACGGGAACCGGCGAAACATACTTGCCCGTGCTCGTCTTGAAAATTTCCTTGATCCGTCCAATCAAGAACAGAAAACCGTCCTTGTCGATAATTCCCTGGTCTCCCGTCCGAAAGTAGCCGTCTTCCGTCCACGCGTCCCGATTCACCTCCGGCATGTTGCGGTAGCCCTGAAAGACGCTCCTCCCCTTCACAAGAATCTCGTTTTTTTCGCCAATCTTCACGGAAAGCCCCGGAAGAGGCTTCCCCACCGACTTGAGGCGAAAGCTCCCCGGCAAATTGACGCTCACGACGGGAGAACATTCCGTAAGGCCGTAGCCCTCAAAAACGGGAAATCCCATATTGAGCAAAAAGCGCGAGACGGTCTGATTCAGCGCGGAACTTCCCGAAATAATCCAGCGGAAGCGCCCGCCCATTGCCTCGCGAATCTGCCGATACACCAGCCTGTCGTAAATCTTTCTCCGCAAGGGCGCGCGACCCGGAACAGTCTTTTTCGCAAACAGAAGGGCCCGGTGCATCAAAAGGCGCTTTAATCCGCGCAAACGGTGCTCCCTGTTCGAAGCGGCAAGCGCCATCTTTTCGAGAATCCGCGGAACGAACGTCGCAATCGTCGGACGCACCTCGTGCGCAATCACGCCCGTGTTCTTCGGAGAATCCGCAAAGTATATCCGCAAGTGCTTCGCCATATACACGCAAATCACCATCCGCTCAAACACGTGCGCCACGGGAAGGACGCTCATCGCGGAATCCTCGGCGGCATTCGTCGTCAAAAGCGGAGCAATCATCCCCACCTCCGACACCATGTTTTCCTGCGAAATTTCGGCGCCCTTCGGCCGCCCCGTCGAACCGCTCGTGTAGATGACCGAAAAGAGATCCGATGGCCGAATGCTTTCGATGTTGTAAAGCAGCCAGTCGTGCGTTCCCTCCGACTTTCCGAGAATCGCGCCGCTCTCCAAAAGCTTTTCCCAGTAAATGCCGTTGGCGGGGAGCTTCGCCTTCGAATCAAAGCAAATCACGCGCCGAAAACGCCCGAGGCGCTTTTGAATCGCCGGATCCAGAGACTCGACCGTATCGATAGCGAGAAAGTCCACATCCGAATCGTCGCACTGGAACTCGAAATGCTCCTCGCTAATATTCGGAAAGAGCGGAACCGTCACCGCATGCGAGACCTGCGCCGCCAAATCCGCGAGAATCCACTCTGGGGAGGTCCTCGCAATAATTCCGAGCGAGCGCTTTTCGGAAACACCTATCTTCGAAAAGGCGAGGGCCGCTTCAAAGAGCGTCCTTTTGAGGCGTTCCGGCGAATAATGCTCCCAAAGGCCGTCCCTTCTGCAGTCCCAGCCGGGAAAATCCGCGGAATTGCAAAGCTCCCAAAAGAGCCCCGGAATGGAACGGAATCGCTTTTCTTGCATAAAACACGCCCTTTTTCGAAAAAAATCGTCCAAAAGTCAAAATATCTTTTTTACCCGAAAAAAAGTCCGAAAATCGAAGAACAAATTTGTCATCTTTTAAAATCGCTTTTTTGTCGAATTTCGGCAATTTGGGAATTTGGCTACAAATTCCGAAATTTTCCACAAAATTGTCATTTTTTATTTTGCGGACGGCGAAATTTTCGCAAATTCCATTTGTTATATTTCAAAACGCCAAACAACATTGTCATCATTGGAGATCAAAATGGCACTCACCAACGCATACCTCAAGAAAGTTTACGACAAGGTCGTCGCAAAGAACCCGGGCGAATCCGAATTCCATCAGGCCGTCCGCGAATTCCTCGAATCCCTCGAACCGGTCGTCGAAAAGGACAAGTCCTACGAAACGAACGGCATCATCGACCGCATCGTCGAACCGGAACGCCAAATCATCTTCCGCGTTTCCTGGGTGGACGACAAGGGAAACATTCAGGTCAACCGCGGCTACCGCATCCAGTTCAACTCCGCCATCGGCCCCTACAAGGGCGGTCTCCGTCTTCACCCGTCCGTGAACGCCTCCATCCTCAAGTTCCTCGGCTTCGAACAGATCTTTAAGAACAGCCTCACGAGCCTCCCCATGGGCGGCGGCAAGGGCGGTTCCGACTTCGACCCGAAAGGCAAGAGCGACGCGGAAGTCATGCGCTTCTGCCAGTCCTTCATGACGGAACTCTCGAAGCACATCGGTGCCGACACGGACGTCCCGGCAGGCGACATCGGAACGGGCGCACGCGAAATCGGCTACATGTTCGGCCAATACAAGCGCCTCCGCAACGAATGGACCGGCGTTCTCACCGGCAAGGGCCTCTCCTACGGCGGATCCCTCGCCCGCACGGAAGCCACCGGCTACGGCCTCTGCTACTTCACCCGCGAAATGCTGAAGAAGATGAAGAACGATTCCTTCGAAGGCAAGACCGTCGTCATTTCCGGCTCCGGAAACGTCGCCATCTACGCATGCGAAAAGGCACAGTCCTTTGGCGCAAAGGTCGTGACCATGTCCGACTCGAACGGCTACGTCTATGACCCGAACGGCATCCAGCTCGACATCGTGAAGGACATCAAGGAAGTCAAGCGCGGCCGCATCAAGGAATACGCCGAACGCGTCAAGAGCGCCGAATACCACGAAGGCTGCAAGGGCGTCTGGACCGTGAAGTGCGACATCGCCCTTCCGTGCGCAACCCAGAACGAACTGGACCTCGCCGGTGCCGAAGCCCTCATCAAGAACGGCGTCTTTGCCGTCGCCGAAGGTGCCAACATGCCTTCCACCCCGGAAGCCATCGAAGCCTTCCAGAAGGCTGGCGTCTTCTTTGGACCGGCCAAGGCCGCAAACGCGGGCGGCGTCGCCACCTCCGGCCTCGAAATGAGCCAGAACTCCGAACGCCTCTCCTGGACGTTCGAAGAAGTCGACAAGAAGCTCGACGGCATTATGACGAACATCTTCCACACCGTCTATGACGCAGCCGAAAAGTTCGGCCACAAGGGCAACCTCGTGATGGGCGCAAACATCGCAGGCTTCCTCAAGGTCGCGGACGCGATGAAGTGGCAGGGCGTCGCCTACTAAGGCGCACCTCGTCAGACGAAAGTAAAAATTAACCTCCCGGGCCCAATGCCCGGGAGGTTTTTTATGTAAGGGGGAGGATTTGACAAAAAACCGATTTACTTTATATTCTGTTTATAACCAAAACCTACACCTTCTGGATTTTCTTCAAATTTAGGGAAGCTGAGGAACTTTTTGTGTCATAAAAACAAGAAAGGGCGTTTATCATAGATTTTAAGTCTTTCATTGAAAGATCTATAGTGTTTTTAGCCAAATTACTTAGCTTATGAGTTTCCTTAATATAAAAGAACATCACCTTATGAAATTCATGAGTACGCCCAAAAGCAAGCAATCTCCAAGACAAAGATTTTCCTACCTGCTCAAAATTTCGATGAGATGAATCAACTAATTCATTATATAGGCAACTCAAAAACCAAGTGCTTCCCATTGCCCCCAAATATCTTCCTACGTTAAAAAGTCCAAATGTAATTTCTTTGTACTCGGGATTCAAAAGCACATCAATTCTCATATTTTTCTCCTTGAAGACAAGGAAAATACGAAAAAAAAAACGTTTGTCAACGTTTTTCAAAAACTCCCAGTTTTCGGCCGCCAAAGGCCTAAGGCCCGCGGCCGGCGAGCGTCACTTGCGACCATCCGCGCAAATCACGGTTTGCCACAATCATCTCACCCGGCGTCGTTTCAAGCGTCTTGAACCATTCGGAATCCTTGAACGGAACGGCCTCGGTTTCGTCCACTTCCACGGCATCGTGGCATTCGTAATTGTCCTTGACAAATCCGTAAAGTCCAACGGGAAGCCGTCCGCGAGAACGGATCTCAATATGGGGCTTTTTCACGGCTACCAACATAATATACCACAATGTCGATTAAACCATTCTTACACGTCCAACATGCGACCCAGTTTAAGGCAATGTGACAGTGATACTTGCCATCTCCAAGCTTTGAATAATGCCAGAACCCCGGTGTTGAACAGGGTCTGACACCTTCAGCGATTGCAAAAGAGTCTTCTACTTGTTTTGCACCGCCCGCGGCATCGCCAACGCGTTTCGCTAGGCCTTTTTGGTAATGGTTACATTGAACACTACTTAAATACAGTCATTTTTTGACTATTCATCAACATTCCTCGCCGCACAAAAAAAATCCCGCGGGATTCGCGGGACTTTCAAACCGGCTGGCCTAAAGATTACTTGCCGAATTTTGCGCTCGCGCGCTGCACGGCGGGGTCGGACTGCGCGGCCTTGATCTTGCGCTTGATGTCGTCCTCGATGCCGCGCTTGAGCTTGTTCGAAAGGGCTTCGCCGAAGCGGTCCGCAAGGGTGTCGGAGAACGGGGCGTTGTTTTTCGGGGCGGGTGCGCCGAACTTGCCGGAAGGACGGCGACGAGGTTTCTTTGCGGACTTTTTCGGAGAATCGTTCTTTTCGCTTTTCGGAGCGGTCTCTTTTGCTTCGGTCGCAACCGGTTCGGTCTTTATTTCGGTGTTAGTCTGTTCGTTCTCAGCCATGTTTTTACCTCGGTAAATGATGTTAATTTTTGCGCCCAATTTAGAAAATTTTCGGCGTTCGCAGGGATTTTGTTCCCGACTTTTTGAAAAAACACGCCTGTTCCCGGGTTTTATTACTATTCGTCGGTCTCGCCATGGGTGCGGTATTACGGCCGGCATCGGACTTGAAGGCGTCGGAGACGCCTAGACCACCATTTTAGACTACACGGCGAACGGGGATTCCGCGGAGCCTTTTTCGCCAAACGCCCGAATTTTCGGGCAAAAATTCAGCGTGCATTGTGCCGAACATTGCGAAAAGTTTACACCCTATTCTTGTAAATTATGATTATCTTTCTTTGTGAAGTGGATTTTTTACATAGAGGAAATATGAGTAAAAAGCATTTGATAATTTTTGCTGCGGCTTTCGCCTTGGGGACGGTCTTTGCGGAAACGGGTCTCGAAGGAGGCGTTGACGGCCTTCACCAGCAGAGCGCCAAAACGCTCGGGCAGGGAGGCATTTCCGTCGGCGTTGGAGCGGAAGGCATCGGGGATGCCCAGCCCACCGTTTACGATTATTTTTACACGGTCAACGGAGAATCTTCCGGTCCGGTGTCGAGCCTCATCCCGTCCATCAGCGGAAACTTCCATGTCGCGTTCGGGGCTTTCGATTTTCTCGACCTCGGCGCAGTTCTCCCCTTCCACTATGACCTTGTGAACCCGGAAATCGGGGACGCGGAACTCACGGGCGCAGGCATCGGCGACCTGCAAACCTTCATCAAGTTCCGTTTGCCGTTCGACACGACGCACGTTACAAGCGTTGCCCTCCAGGGACAGGTCTATTTTCCGACGGGCGACCGCGAAACGGGCATGCGGCCGCGCCACGTCTGGTATGTCAATTCCTACGGATATTCACACGCCTACACGGCGGACGACTGGGCCTTTGAAGGCTCTCTCCTTCTCACGTTCGACTTTAACAAAATCGGCGTTCCGCTCCGCCTTAACGGCAACATGGGATACGTCGGCGTTTTGCACGAGGGAGCGAATACGCTCGTCTGGGGAACGGGTCTGAACCTCACCGCACTCGACCCCGTGGACTTCTTTATTGAATTTTCGGGAGAGACCCGCGTCGAAAAGACGGCCAACTGGAGGGATCCGCTTTCCGACCCGATGCGTCTCACGCCCGGTGCGCGCTTCCATCTTCCATATGGATTCGACTTTGCCGTCGGCGCGGACATCGGAATTACCGCGTTCATCAACGAAGACGACCTGACGCGTAAATTCATGACGGTCAACAAAAAGCAGAACGGAAACATCGTCCGCTACCGGACGGGTGCCGCGGACTACGGCGTATCGGCCCTCCTCACCTGGCGCGGAAATCCTTTCGTTTCGAACGACGAGGACGGCGACGGTGTGAAGGACAAAAAGGACCTTTGCCCGCACACGCCGAAGAACGTCCAGGTTGACGCGAACGGCTGCCCCGCGGACGAGGACGGCGACAGAATCCCGGACTACCTCGACAAGTGCCAGGGAACGCCCTCCGGCAAGGCCGTTGACAGCACGGGCTGCATGTTAAAACCCGACACGGTAACGCTCATCGTGCACGATACGCTGAAAATTGACACGGCAACCCTTTGCGCAACCGTTCTCGACTCCGACGAAGACGGCGTAAAGAATGCTGCGGACAAATGCCCCAACACGCCCAAAGGCGCCCTTATCGACAGCACCGGATGTCCGTCCGACTTTGACAAGGACGGGGCCTATGACGGAATAGACAAGTGCCCGAACACGCCGCAAGGCATTTCGGTCGATAGCACAGGATGCCCGCTCGATTCCGATAAGGACGGCGTCCCCGACTCCCGCGACAAGTGCCCAAGCACGCCCAAAAATTCCATCGTGGATTCCACGGGATGCATTGCGGACTCGGACAAGGACGGAGTCCCCGACATCCGCGACAAGTGCCCGAACACGCTCCCCGGCGTCCAGATAGACTCTCACGGATGCCCGCTCAAAAAGAAGGAAGACCTGAACGAGCTCCGCAAGGGCATTCGCTTTAAGCGAAACTCCGCGACGCTCGAAAAAAAGAGCTACGGAACGCTTGACGACATCGCGACCCTCATGAAAAAGCATCCGACGGCAAAACTTGAAGTGCAAGGCCACACGGACGAAGTCGGGACCGAAAAGCACAACCGAAATCTTTCCGAAAAGCGCGCCAACACGGTCGTCAAGTATCTCATCAAAAAGGGCATCGACAGCTCAAGGCTCCGCGGAGTGGGCTACGGTTCGAGCAAGCCCAAGGCCGACAACAAGAACCGGAAGGGCCGCGAAGCGAACCGCCGCGTCGAACTGGTCCCGTTCGAATAATCGGACAGTCCCCTCTTCCAAAAGTTCCTCAAAAAATCTTCAGTCAAAAAAAATCAAGGCTCCGCTTCGCGGAGCCTTTTTCGTCAAACGCCGCAGAACACTAATCCCTTGGCGTCGAAACGACCGGCCGCATCCGGCGACCGCAAAGCGTCACCACAATCTTTGCCTGCGCAAACATATAGAACGCCGTATCCCGGCTGTTGTTGAGCGAGGACTTCGCATCGTAATCGTCCTTCGTCACAAAGACCTCGGAGACGCCCGAAAGCGCAATTTCCAGCGAGCAGCGTTCGCACGGAAACCCGATGACATAAAGCTTGGACCCCGGCGGAACCGTCCCGCGGGCATAGTGCAGCGCGTTGATTTCCGCATGGACCATGAACGGATACTTGTTCGCCTCGAACTCGTGATGCGAAATCAGCTTTCCCGTATCCGCATCGAGCAAATCATAAGCGAGCCTCTTGTTTTCGCGGGTATAGGGAATCGACCCGTCGTCAAAACTCGCCGGTGCCCCGTTGTAGCCCGTACTGAGCACGCGCCCGTCACCCGAAACGAGCACCGCCCCCATCTGCGTATTGGCGTCTTTCGAAAGGCGCGCCTGCGCCATCATCATTTGCGTATAGACTTCATCGCGAAGCTTTCGCCGTTCTTCGTTCATAAGGACCTCTTTCCCTCAAAGATAACATAAACGCCGCCCGTTCCGCCATCTTTTACTATATTTGGACCGCTACACGGGGTGTAGCTCAGCCTGGTAGAGCGTCTGCTTTGGGAGCAGAATGTCGTCAGTTCGAATCTGGCTACCCCGATTTTTTAGAAAGGAACTTCGCAAGAAGTTCCTTTCGTTT
>CAVBPX010000002.1:58371-77714 GCA_963597395.1 Eggerthellaceae bacterium
GACTACGGAGGGACGAAGCGGAACAAAGTGACGCGGAGCAATCTGGCTACCCCGAGATTTAGGATTCCGAAAGGAATCCTTTTTCATTTTTATAGCCAGATGAGAACTGAAAGTTCGACCAAAATGCGGTGAGCAAAGCGAACGCAAAGCGTTTTGGAGGCGCCAAAAGCGCTCCCGACAAATTTTGTCAAAATTTGTCGGGAAAATAATTTATGTTTGAATACGAACCCTTTTCTGGAGGATCGCGATGCAAAAAAAACGCCCTTCATTCCGCAACCTCATCCCGCTCTTGCTGTGCGCGGCAATTTTCCCACTTTTTGCCTGCAGCCACAGCAGTTCTACATCCGCCCCGGCCCTCAAAAAGCAAATCATCCCGGGCGAAACGCTCCTCGTCGAAGACGCCTTTTTCAGCACCCAACACACGTTGCAGCTTGTCGTCCGCAACGCGGAAGACGAGCACCTTCCCGCATTCGACATCGACTATTCCATTGAATGCGACAACAGCGAAAAAAGTTACGGTTCAAGCTACCTCTCCCTTTCGTCCAACGAACAGTTTGTCCTGTCATACGTCGTCAAAAGCTCCGCCAGTTCCTGCACATACACATTCAAGGCAGTCCGTCCGCTCGAAAGCTACACCACGCCCTACACCACCTACATCGACTGGACGGGCAGCTACCCGGTCACGGCAACCCGCGATACCTCATCCGTCCAAAACTGACAGTCAAGAACGAGCGGAAAAACAAACAAGCGGGCGCCCACAAAGGAACGCCCGCTTGCTTTTTGCAGGATGGTTTGCTCCGAAAGCGTCATGCTTCCGGTCGCACAAAACAATCTAGGTCTTTAATTTGACAAAATTTGACAAAACAGGAAGTTATTCTTCCGAGCCCATCTCGATAGGCGGAAAAGGAAGTTCCAGATCGACGCTAATCGGGCAATGGTCCGAGCCCTGGACGCTCGGAAAGATGCTCGCATCCGTCACGTTTTTCGAAAGTCCCGAATCCACAAAGGCGTAGTCGATGCGCCACCCGACGTTCCGCTCGCGGGAATTCGCCCGGTTCGACCACCAGGTGTAGGCCCCGGCAAGGTCCGGATGGAGCGTCCGGAACGTGTCCTCGTAGCCCGCCGCAATATACTTGTCGAACCAGGCCCGTTCCACGGGAAGGAATCCGCTGATGTTCTCGTTTTCCTTCGGACGCGCAATGTCGAGTTCCGTATGGCACGTGTTGTAGTCGCCGAGCGTCACCACGTGGCGTCCGCGCTTGAGCCAGCTCGCGCAATTGTCCAAAAAGGCGTCATAGAACCGCAGCTTGTAGTCAACGCGCTCCTCGCCCTGCCCGCCGTTCGGAAAGTAGATGGAGTTCAGCACCCAGTCCGGGAAAATGAGCTGGACGACCCGGCCTTCCACGTCAAATTCCTCGATTCCGAAACCGTATTCCACGGCATCGGGTTCGATTTGGCTCAAAACGGCCGTTCCGCTGTAGCCCTTCTTCTTTTGGCAGGCGTTCCAGTAGCAGAAATAGCCCTCCGGCGCGCGAAGATGTTCCGGCACCTGGTCGGCCTCGGCGCGGATTTCCTGCAGGCAGAGAACTTCCGGACGGGTCGCGTTGAACCAGTCCCCGAAGCCTTTCTTTTCCGCCGAGCGGATTCCGTTGACATTCCAGCTATAGATGCGCATGATTTCTCCATCAATAGAACTTTCGGGCAAAGATAGCTAATCGGGCTCGATACGGGAAGACGCCCTCAAAATTCCGAAGATTTTCTAGGCTTTTTGCCTTTCTTGAATTTATATTGAAATTATGAAACTTCGTGTCGCGTCATTTTTGCTGAGTTCCGCCCTTTGTTTTTTATGCTCATGCGGAGGCACTTCCGAAGGCGGCAACCTGGAAATGCCCGAGAACATGCCGCCCGCCTGCCGGGAAATAGACTTTGTGGCCCAGCCCGACATGCGAGAACTGTGCGGAGTCCGCACGGTCCGCTTCAAGTCCTACCGCAACATTCCCAAGGAACGCTACCTGGTAAACCCCAAGGACGCGAAGATAGTCCTCGCCGAAAACAGGATGGAACTCCGCATTCCCGGAAACTTCCCCGTCACGCTCAGCGGACAAATCACGAAGGACATCCGTTTTGACCAGGACGCCCGCCTGAACAAGATTCCGAACCGCTACGAATACATCGAAGGCTACCTGAGCAGCGAAAAGAAGCGCGAAAACCGCATCCGCGCGTTCCGCATCACGATTCCGACCGATGCCGGCACCGAATACGAATACTGCTTCCGCATTCCCGAACGCCTCGGAAACGACCGCACCCGCAGCCAGGCCATGGGAAACCGCCTCGAAAAAATTGCCTGCTCGGACTTCACCTTCCTTTCGAACAAGCGAAAGTAAAGGCCCGGACTTTTTATTCGCCTTTTATCGGAAGCGGAACCGCAATTTTGTGGAAGCCCTCAAAAGACTTTATTTTGACACACTGTTCCACGACAGTTTTGCTCGGATCAAAAGAGTTCGCCGTTTTCTGTGTGCCGTTTTCCTCATCGGGCCAACCGAGGTCCTTCAGAATTTTCTTATCCCGAGCGTAACCCGAAATTTCGCGCACATCATCGACAATCCCGCTATTTCCTTTTTCGTAGCGAGGCTTGTATTTGGCGTCTAGAATGATTTTTTCGTCCTCCCCCGTTTTGACAAAATCCACTTGCGTCCTGTGAGAGCCTTTGACCTGGAAATGAATTTTCCCGGGATACGCCTTTTTCAAAAGATGCAGCACATGCATTTCATAAAGGCGCGACATATTGATGCAAAACGGACGGACAGAATGCACTTGGGAACTGGATCTGTTCATGTCGCGGTCAAAGTACCGCAAAATCATTTCGGCCACACGAACCGCCTCGGCATAATGGGGATACTCGGAGAAATCGTCCGAGACTTCGAAAAAAGCGGACTTTATGCATCCGAGCCTACGGAACAGCGCTTCGCATGATTTTAACGGAATATTTTTCAGCTGCGATTCCGCGACGAGGAGCGCCTTTTTCAAAAAACGATTTTCGGGCGTATCAACCGTATATTCCTGAAACTTGCAATAGTTCCGGTCTTCGCGCTTGTTCAACACATTCTTCCGGAGATTACGGATAAACGAAATGCGCCCACGAACCTTGGACTGCAAATTTTCTTCGCGATGAACATAACCCTTGCGAAGCCCCTTCTTCGAAAGAATCCACTTCCAGGGCCGTAGCGAACAGTCGGATGTAGTCGGTTTCCTTTTTCGCATCGTCCAATTTTTTGGGCAATACCTGAACAGGGATTGGCTCTTTGCCTTCAGTTCACCGTCTATACCCAAATGCCTAGGAGCAAGATCTTTTTTTTCTTTTTCGTCTTTGAACGTTTTTTGAAATGCAGAACGCAGTTCGGACTTTTCGGACTCGCCCATTTCCGCTTGGGCAAGTTCGTCGTCCGTTATCTGCTTATGTTCATGAATGGAAATCATTACGTTTCTTTTGACGAATCCGAAGTTTGAGCATTTTGAGTTTCGCCTTTACACAACGATTCGACATTTGCCGAAGACTTGAGAAGACCGTCCTTTTTATATTCCTCAATAAGCGGAATGACTTCGTAATTCCACTTCAACTTCAGTTCATCAAGCGTCTTTGCCATAAAGTAGCTGTGACCGACCATCAAATCATCAAGGTCAACATCCGGGGATTTATTTTCTTTTATGATTTCTTTTGCCTGTTCGAATTTTTTAACGGCTTCTTCTTTAACGGTTGAATCCTTGTCGGCATAATAATTTTTCAAAGCCTCTTCATCCGACTTTAGCGTCACGAACGCAAATCGGCGGCGGATGGCGTAGTCAAGCGAGCCCGTGCTACGGTCGGTCGTGTTCATCGTGCCGATGATGTAGAGGTTCTTCGGAACACTGAACAAAGTTTTTGAATAAGGGAGTGTCACCGAAATAGGATGTTCGGCGCCTTCGCGCTTGTCGGCCTCCAACAGGGTAATCAGTTCCCCGAATATTTTGGAAACATTTCCCCGGTTGATTTCATCGATGATGAGGACGATAGGATTGTCTGCCTTTGCCTGATATTCCTTTTTGACGGCTTCGATGAAAGCTTGGGCATACTGTTGCCAATTGTCTTCACATCCTTTGCCCAAAGCCTGCAATTTAATTTTTTCGAGATTAAGCGGAGAAGGAGAATAATTTTCCTTTTGAATTTTGGATGTTGTACTTCGGCAGCTGACCGTCGTATTGCCGTCTTTCCACCAAACATACAGCGAAGACTTTCCCGTCACCGTTGGAATTTCTTTTTTATTTTCAAACCCTTTTATCTTTTGCAGATAATCGTCAATGCATTCTACAATATTCTGACGGTCATCGGTTTCCACGGCTTTACAGGCCCTTTTTAATATGCCATCTTCCGGCTCATATGTTACGCCAAGGCTTTCGCCCTTTTCGCTTGTCAATACACGAGGTTTTAACCCTTCTACAAAATCCTCATAGTCAAAAGACTGGTGAAATGTCGTAAAAAATATACGGTCTCCCTGCAACTCTCTGTATTTTTCCATCACTTTTGCGTGGCTGGTAAAATCAACATCTTCATTAAGCACTTTCAGAGCCAGCGCCGCCGTGTTATATGTTTTGCCGGTGCCGGGGGCGCCTTGCAGGATGATGTTCTTTTTGAGCTCAAGAAGTTTTTTCCAGTTTTCAAGTTCTTCAGTGTTCATAATATCTCCTTTTAGTTCACCTCTAAAAATACAATAATTCGCAAGAAAAACTCCGTCCCGGTCAATTTCCCGTCTTTTTGCGTTCTGCACGGGGGATAGTTCCCGTCAATCCCGGTCCTTTCGAACCGTTTTAGCCCCTTCCGGGGCGTCCTCTATGCGGACCGGACACAGAGTCCCCCTTGTTTCAGCTTCTCGAGCGTCACGAGGCGCGAGAAGTTGTAGCACATCGCTCCAAGAAGCCAAGATGTGCAATTCTGTATCAAGCAATGCTGCAAAATCAGCATTCTTTTCGGGATAGGATATGCGGACAATTTTTTGGACTGTTAGAATTTTTTTTCCGTTAACTCTTCTCGCTGTTCGTTCCACACGGCGACAAGGGCATTCAGGCCGGAATCCGAAAAGTTCCTTTCCTTTGCCGAAAGATCCTCAATCGAATGCCAGCCGTAAGCAATTTCCGTCATGCTCTTCTCCAAAACTTTTACACCGGATTGTCCAGATCGATGAATTCCGCGGGGATGGAAAGTTCCGTGCGGATTTTTTCGGCGAGGGCGCGGACGCCGAAGATTTCGGTCCGGTGGTGGCCGCAGCCTATCAGGTTGAACCGTTTTTCTTCGCACGCGATCGGCACCGATTCGCGGAGCTCTCCCGTGATGAACGCGTCGCAACCGAGTCCTATCGCCTCGTCGATGCCGCTCGCGCCACTTCCGCTGCAAATTCCCACGCGGCGAATTTTCTCGCACCCGAACATCAGCGCGGTCTGCACGCCATGTTCAAAGACACTCTCCGCGCGGGCCAAAAATTCCTTTTTCGAAACGGGACTTTCGAAGTCCGCAATGACGCCCACCGTCCGTTCGCCTTCGCGCATAAATCCCTGCACAGGGTTCAGGCGCATCGCCTTCGCAATTTGCGCATTGTTCCCCAGTTCCATGTGACCGTCGAGCGGCAGGTGAAAGCCGTAAAGCGAAATGCCGTTTTGAAAGAGCCTTTGCAGCCGACGTCCAAAGTGCCCCACCGGAATTTTCGAATCGCTTTTCCAGAAGCCGTTCGGATGGTGCACAATAATACAGTCCGCTTTTTTTTCGATGGCGCAGTCAATCAGCGCGTCCCGAAAGCTCACGCCGGTCACGACGCGCGTCACGGCCGTCGAGGCCTCCACGCAAAGCCCATCGACGCAAAAATCCTGAAAAGCTTCCGGTTCGAGGAGCCCGGAAAGCCAGTTCGAAAAATCCTGAAGTTCCATACCGAAAATTTAGGTTCAAAAGCGGAAAAATGGCCAAACGAATAAAAAAATTTTCATCCGTTGCCATAATATATGCGTTTTTCTAGATTTATGCATAGAACTGAATAAAAGGAAAATCATGGCCCATTATCTCTTCACTTCGGAATCCGTTTCCAAAGGTCACCCGGACAAGGTCGCCGACCAGATTTCGGACGCCGTCCTCGACGCCGCCCTTTCCACGGACAAGGACAGCCGCGTCGCTTGCGAAACGCTCGTCAACACGGGTCTAGTCGTCATCTCCGGCGAAATTACCACCAAGGCGGAACTCGACTACCAGGCAATAGCCCGCAAAACGATTGAAAACATCGGATACAACGACCCGGAACTGGGATTTGACGCCGGAAGCTGCGCGGTCATCGTCGCGGTCGATAAGCAGTCCCCCGACATTGCACAGGGCGTCGATGCAAAGGCCGCGGACGGCAAGGAAGACGACAAGCAGGGCGCAGGCGACCAGGGCATGATGTTCGGATACGCCGTAAACGAGACGCCCGAGCTGATGCCGCTCCCCATTTCGCTTTCGCACAAACTCATGACAAAAATCCAGGAGCTCCGCGAGACTGGAAAAATCAAATGGCTCCGCCCGGACGCCAAGAGCCAGGTGACGGTCGAATATGACGAAAACAACAAGCCCGTCCGCATCGACACGGTCGTTATCAGCACGCAGCACGCGCCGATGTTCAAGGGCAAGGAACTTACCCACAGGCAGATAGAAAAGACGATTATCGACGAGCTTATCAAAAAAGTGATTCCCGCAAAGCTCCTCGACAAAAATACGCGGTTCCTTGTAAACCCCACAGGGAAATTCGTCGTCGGCGGTCCGCACGGAGACTGCGGTCTTACGGGCCGAAAGATTATCGTCGATACCTACGGCGGAATGGGACGTCACGGTGGCGGAGCCTTTAGCGGAAAGGATCCGTCCAAAGTGGACCGCTCCGGAGCCTATGCGGCGCGCTACGTGGCAAAAAACATCGTCGCGGCGGGTCTTGCGGACCGGTGCGAAGTGCAGGTGGCCTACGCCATCGGATATTCCCATCCGGTTTCGCTTCTCGTGAACACGTTCGGAACGGGAAAAGTGCCCGATGAAAAAATCGTGGAAATCGTCCCGAAGGTGTTTGACCTTTCGCCCGCGGGCCTCGTCAAGATGTTAAACCTCAAAACGCCGGGCTATGTCGAGACGGCCGCTCTCGGACATTTCGGTCGCACGGGAAAGCGCTTTACGTGGGAAAAGACGGACAAGGCCGCGCTGCTGAAGAAGCTCGCCAAGGCCTGACCGGTCGATTTTTGAAACCTGAAATTCCGAGGCTTCCGGGCTTCGGAATTTTTTTATGGTCACCTCTAAGAATTGCTTTGAAGGGAAAAATATTTTGGCCTATTTACCAAAATATGGATGTAAGGATTTTTTGAGCTGCTTGACAATGACAGTCGCTTAGGTTATATTATTTTAAGTAAACGCGAGCTTTTCGTAGGAGACCGAAATGCATTTGCCAAAGAGCTTTTCGATTTTGTTTTCGGCATTCGTTCTTCTGATGGGAATTGAAACGGCAAATGCAAATGTGATTGTTGAATCCCGGGACGAACAGCCGCAAAATTCAGCCCAGACGCTTCTGCGAATCCGCGTCTTCAACGACTCGCAGGATACACTGGAAAATGTCGAGCTGCATTATTTTCTTTCAAAAAGAAATCGCCAAATTGTCCTGGACCGCTATCATCCGCAAAATCTCGAAGCCGAAATCGTCGAGTCCGATTCCGACCGCCCCTATCTGAAAATTTCCGTTCCGCGGCTTTCTCCCGGAATTTTCCCCGACAGCGGAGGACTCGCTTTAGGACTGCACTTTTCGGACTGGAGCGACTTTGGAAAGAATGTCAAGATTTATTCGCTTCCCGAAAAGGACTTGAAAATGGCGATGCAGAACAATGTAAAGTTTACACGGGCATCCTTTTCCACGTTGCAATCCCTTTGGCCCTACCGGGTCGCGGAACTCGCTTCGATGCCGTCCGTCGGGGATTCCGTCGTGGATGTCGCCTACGGCAAAAGTCTCGTTCTTGGAAATGGCGACAAAATCAAGACGCTGAAAGTCCACCCCGGCGGAACATTGTATATTGCCACCGGAGAAATGTACGTGGAAAACATCCAACTGGAATCCGGCAGCAAGCTGCAGTTTGTCAGTCCGGGACAAAGGAGCGTTCTGCACCTGAACGGATCCGTCATCTGGCGGGCGCACAACCTGAACGGAAAACTTTTGCAGGCAGGAAACCTTTCCGGAAATCGTGTGGAACTTTCTCCGCTTCCCGTCATTTTGGAAATTGAAAAACAAGCCGTTCTTGTAAAATCCGACTGACCTATTTCATCCTATTTTGGCCTATTTGCCGAATTTTTAGAGGTGACCTTTATTTGCCAAAAAGGTTCGGTTCGCCGTTCTGCTTTGCGATAAAGCTCACCAGCTCGTCCGCTTCCAGAGGCCTGGAAATGTAGTCGCCCAGAATTCGGGTGACGCCGCTTCGACGGCATTCCTCAAATTCCATTTCGCTTGAGACGCCCTGCTGCTTGACATCGACGTGGAGACTCCTGAAAAGCTCGGGCAGCGCGCGGACCCGTCCGCGCGCGACTTCGTCGTTTTTCTTGACGCGGATGCGGCCCGGTTCGAGCGAAACGCCATAAAATTCCCCGCGGAGAATGCGCCTCAAATTGACGCATTCCTCCCCAAAGTTTCCGACAGAAAAGCGGAATCCCATCGCCCGCATTTTCCGAAAATTTTCTTCCGCCATTTTGCAGCGGTCGAGTGCCTCGGAGCGGAAAAAATCAAAATTGAAAGCCTCCGCCTCGATTCCGTAGTTCTTCAGAATGCCGTTGAAATAAGGCTCGCAAAGTTCAGATAGAAGCTGAATCGCGCTCAGGTTCAGGTCGATTTGCCGAAGACCGGGCAGCCGGTTGCGTTTTTTTTGCAAAAGGTCGCAAATCGATTCGAAAATCACCCGGCAGAATTCATTCACAAAGCCCTTCCGTTCCGCGATGGAAAGAATCTCTTCCGGTCCAATGTCCGAAAGCCTCGAGTCTTCAAAGCGGAGAAGCGCCTCCGCGGAATCAAAGCGCTGCGTTTCCAGGTTCAGGACGGGCCTGTAGAGGACGGAGAACCTTTTTTCCTGAAAGGCTCGCTCGAGGGCGTTTTCGATTTCAAGATGTTCCAAGGACGACGATGCATTTCCGTCAACGCCGAGCTTCACAAAATCGCTCGCGCTCCGGATCTTTTTATCGGGCAACCGGATATGCACATAATTTACGTGAAGCGGCATCGGAATTTCCCCAAAGCGAAACTCCTGCCCGGAGACATTCTTCAAAAATTCCGAGATAAAATTATCCATTTCGGACTTTTCGGCAAACGAGAGCAGCGCAAGGCGATCCTGCCCCAGGCGATAGACCGATCCCGTAAAATTTTTGAGAATCCATCCCAGAACATTCAAGACGACCTTTTCCAGCCGCTCGATATTAAAAAAGGGATAAAGCGACCTGAAATCGGAAAATTCGAGAAAGCACACGGAATAGTCCTTTTTCAAACGAAGAAACCGCTCGTTGTCAATCAGGAAATTTTCGCTGTCATAAACGCCTTCGAGAGGCTTTCCGCGAAAGTCGTCAAGCTCTATCACAAGCATTAAGCCCAAAAGGGAAACCGCTTCGAAGAAAAGTTCCGTCTTGATCCACGGCCACAAAAACTGGATGAGGATTCCGACGACGCACATGCCGATAAAGAACCAGAGAGCAAACGAGGCCGACCTGGGAAGCGTGCACCGAAAAATAAACAGTTGCCCGATGGAAAACGCGATATAGCCCACCGCCTCCCCATAGACCAAAAGTTCGAGAGGCCCCCGCGTAAAGAGGATGTTGTCCTGATAATAAAAAATCAGATGAGTGACCGGGTTTGTCAGGATAAAGATTTCAAGAAGAAACGCCGGGAAAAGAAACCAGAGAACCGTATTCCGCGGAAAGCTCTCGCCCCAGTTGTTCACCGTCGCCACATAAAGGGCAAAGAGCGGAGCCAAAAGGACATGCATCGCAAAATAAAGGGTCTGGAAAAACTGCTGGACGGAATTGAAAATGTTCCCGTCCGTCGAGACGAGCGGATTCATCAAGGTCGCGCCGATGGACGAAAGCGCCGTGAGCAGCATATTGAAAATGAGCAGCTCAAAAATCTTTCCGCTTTCCTTCCGCTTTTTCCGATGCGAGTAGTAATATACGACGCAGCAGAACGAGATGAACGCCGCGCAAAAGTAAAAACAGACATCCGTTGTCAAAAATCGCATAAAACACTCTCCGCGGCAAAGTCCCGCCGACATTTTCAATATATATATTATGGCCATGCTTGAAGAATGCGCAAAAGAAAAAGCCATCCTCGTGGGCATCGCGACGCCGCGGGTAAAAAAATCCACGGCAAGTTCCCACCTTGAAGAACTGCGGCGGCTGGCGGAGACGGCCGGTGCGGAAGTGACGCGGACGTTCCTGCAGCGCGTGCAGGCGTTTCGGTCTTCGACCCTCGTCGGCGAAGGAAAAATTCAGGAAATCGGAAACGCCCTCAAGGAAGACGGAGCGGGCCTTGTCGTCTTTGACGAAGATCTTTCCGGGTCGCAGGTGCGAAATCTCGAAGAGCGGCTTCCGGGCATAAAGGTTCTTGACCGCACGGGCATTATCCTCGATATTTTTGCAAAGCACGCAATTACCGCCGAAAGCCGTCTGATGGTGGAAATTGCCCAGCTCGAATATCTTGTGCCGAGACTTACGCATGCGTGGACGCACCTTTCCAGGCAGGCCGGCGGACGCGGCATCGGCATGAACGGTCCGGGAGAAACACAGCTCGAAACGGACCGCCGGATTATCCACAAAAAAATTCAGGAACTCAAAAAAAAGCTCGAAAAAATTGAAGGGGCGCGTGAACGGCAGGCCGTTCGCCGGGCGGACATCTTTCAGGTGGGAATCGTCGGCTACACGAACGCCGGAAAGAGCACTCTCACGAACAGACTCGCCAAAAGCGACGTCTATGTGAAGGACCAACTGTTCGCAACGCTCGACAGCACCATGCGAAAGCTCTACGTCGGGGACGGAAAGTTCATTTTGCTTTCGGACACGGTCGGATTCATTCGCAAGCTTCCTCCGCACCTGCTCGCCACGTTCAAGAGCACGCTCGGGGCGGCGAGCAACGCAAACTGCATTCTGAACGTCGTGGATGCGACTGCGGACGATTACGCGGAGCACCTGGAAATTACTCACAAAATTCTTGAAGGCCTGATACCGCCCGAGGTGCCAAGGATTATCGCGTTCAACAAGGCGGAAAGCGCCTCGCCCGAACGTCGCAGGGAACTTCTGGAAAATTTTCCGGACGCCCTGCAGATTAGCGCGAAGGAAAACATCGGCATGGAGAACCTGCGGGAGGTTCTCGTCGAAAAGATGCGCGCCTGGGAAGATTCCCGAAAAGCGCGTACAAACTAACGCATCGGATTGTAGTTGTTCATCATCACCATCGCAAGCGCGATGCAAAGCATCACGACAGAGCCGACGATGAGCTGTTCCCTGTGGTTATATTCGCGCATCACGTATTCGGGTTCCATATCCTCGTGCAGTTCCTGCCGGGTGGGCTTCACGTCAATTTCCGCCGAGTCCACTCCGTAAACATTCGCCGCTTCCTCATCCGACATGTTGAGCGTATTCACATACATCGAGTCAAAGGAGTCCGCCGCGGCAAACGCCGTAGAAAAGACTCCCGTGAAAAGAAAGAGGAAAAGGAAGATTCCCGTGCGCACCGAGAACTTTATTCCTTTGCAATCTGGTCCAAGAGCTGGTTCACGATCTTCGGGTTCGCCTTGCCGCCGGAGCTTTTCATCACCTGGCCCACAAAGAAGCCCTTGAGCGCGACCTTTCCGGCCTTGAATTCCGCAAACTGCGAAGCGTTCTTTTCAATGACGTCGCGAACGACCTTTTCGATGGCACCCGTGTCCGTAATCTGGACAAGACCCTTTTCCTTGACGATGACGTCCGGTTCCTTGCCCGAAGCGAACATTTCGGCAAAGACCTGCTTTGCAATCTTTCCGTTGATGGTGCCGTCCTCGATTAGGTTCACGAGGCGGGAAAGATGCTCGGGCTTCACCTTGATGGCGTCAAAGCCGCCTTCGAGTTCCTTCACTTCGCGGAGAAGTTCCGTGATGACCCAGTTGGCGAGGATCTTCGGATTTTTGCACGTCTTCGCGGCGACGTCGAACCAGTCGCTTACGCGGATTTCGTCCGTGAGAACCTGTGCGTCGTATTCCGTGAGCTTGTAGTCCTTGATGAAGCGCGCGTAGCGCGCGTCAGGAAGTTCGGGGAGCGTCCGGCGAATTTCTTCGACGAAGGCGGCATCGGTCACAAGGCGCACCATGTCGGGTTCCGGGAAGTACTTGTAGTCGGGAGCGTCTTCCTTGGAGCGGATGACAATCGTCTTGTCCGCATTCGGGTCGTAGCGCTTGGTGCACTGCATCACTTCCTTTCCGGCGTCGAGCGTCACCGTTTGCAAAAGCATTTCGGCGGTGAGGGCCTTTTCGAGGTTCGTGAAGCTGTTCAGGTTCTTGATTTCGGCGCGGGTCCCGAACGGGGCGTCCTCGCTCGGACGAATGGAAATGTTGCCGTCGCAGCGGATGTTCCCGTTTTCCATGTTCGCATGCGAGACTCCCGTATACTCGAGAATCTGCTTGATTTTTTTGAACGTGAGAACGGCTTCTTCCGGGCTTCGCATGTCGGGCTCGGTGACTATCTCGCAAAGCGGCGTTCCGCAGCGGTTCGCGTCAAAATGGCTGCCGGTCGGGCTCATGTCGTGGACGAGCTTTCCGGCGTCCTCTTCCATATGGATGCGCGTGATGCCGATGCGGCGAACGACTCCGTCCGCGCGCGTGATTTCGAGCCATCCCTTTTTGCAAATCGGATGGTCGTAAATGGGAAGCCCGCCGGTCTGGGTAATCTGGTAGCCCTTCGGAAGGTCGGGATAAAAGTAGTTCTTGCGGGTCCACATCGCGTTCAGGTCTATTTCGCAGTGGAGCGCGAGCCCCAGTCGAATCGCATATTCCACGGCCTTCTTGTTCGGAACGGGCATCGCGCCCGGAAATCCCAGACAGACCGGGCAGACGTGCTTGTTCGGACTCGTGTTGACTTCGACTTCGCATCCGCAAAACATCTTCGTCTTTGTCGCGAGCTGGCAATGAATTTCAAGACCTATCACAGGATAATACTTGGACATGGCAAAAAACTCCAAAACTTGTTCGACGAAAATTTAGCAAATCCGAAAAAAAAGTTTAGACGAGCTCCGAAAGGAGAACGACATTCAGGTCGAGAGCGTCCCGGAACGCGGCGTTTTCCGTGAGAAGGACGTCCGCACCGGAGACGTAGGCGGTGGCGAGCTGCAAGGCTTCCCGAGCCTGCAAACGGTGTTCAGCCCGAAACTTCGCCGCAAAAAAGGCGACTTCCGCATCCGTTTCGCGAAGCACGAGCTGTGCGCTTTTGGTAAAGAATTCCTTGTATTCGCGGGCGAGAACGGGCTCGTTTTTTTCAAAGGCCCGGTGGCAAACGCCTTCGAGCGTTGCCGGAGAGACGACCATCTGGATTCCGCGGGCATAGGCGATGTCGAGCACCCGGAGCATTACCGGGTAAAACTCCGAGCGAAATTCGAGCAGGCGGCGAACGGGCATCTCGTCCAAAAAGAGAATTCTTGCATTTTCCACGCGGCGCATAAATAAAATTTAACAAAGCGGAGCCGTTTTTGTTATTATTGGAAGTGGAATTTTTATTGGATAAGGAGAAACAGATGAACAAAGTACTATTTGCATCCCTTGCAATGGCAACCGCGCTGTTCGCCCAGGCGGCACCGGTCGATTCGGCAAAAACGGTTCCCGTAGCGGCACCGGCAGTTGCGGATTCCGCAAAGGCCGCTCCGCAGGCTGTCGCGGACACGGCGAAGGCTATGCCCGCTCCCGCCGCAGCCAAGGCCGATTCGGCAAAGGCCTCCCCCGCAGTCGAAGCGGCAAAGCCCGCAAGCGATACGGCAAAAGTTGCGGCAGCCGATACCGCAAAGGCTAATGCCGACACGGCGAAGGTCGCTCCCGCGGCCGATACCGCAGCCGTAGCCCAAGTGGCCGCTTCCGACACGACAAAGGCCGACTCCGCGGTGGCAAAGACGCCCGAAGCGGCGCCGGCAGCCGATACCGCAAAGGTTGCGGCAAGCGACAGCGCAAAGACTGAAGCCGACACGGCGAAAGTCGCCGCGGCCGATACCGCAAAGGCCGAAAAGAAGGAAGCCCCGAAAGAGGACTACTCCATGGCCGCAGCCGGGACGGAAGAAAAGAAGAAGGTGAAAAAGGCTCCGCTCTTCAAGGCGGGCGAATTCGTGTTTGACGTAAACGCGAGCTTCGAAATCCAGGCGGGCAAGGTTCTCTGGACAAGCGAAGACGACGAAAACGGCGACAACCTCGAAGAATGGTGGGGCCGCGCAAACCTCGGACTCGAGACGCGTTCGAACGACTTTAACGGCCGCATCCTCGTCTATATGTATCCGGGCGACCTGATGGACAACCAGTATCACGCCCGCCACACGGCAAAGGGCGAAGCGACCGACAGCTACGAATACCGCGACCTCTTCGAAATTCACGAGGCCTGGGCCGAGCAGCACACGAAATACCTCGCGTTCAAGCTCGGACGCTGGGAATTCACGCAGAAGAACGGTGACTTCTTCGGCAACTACGTCGATGGCTACTACCGCGGATTCAAGTCCGGAACGGAAAGCGAAAACGCGCTGCAGTTTACGCTGACCCCGACCGAGACGATGACGATGGACGTCGCCTTCATCAGCACGACCCCGAACCTCAACACGGGCGACCTCCGACTGATGTTCCGCTTCCACGATCTCTCCGGAATCGAGTTCCTGAACCTCGACCTCGGCTACCGCACGAACGTCTTCGACCTCATCCACGACGACGACACGGACGTGCGCCACACGATAGCCCTGCAGGGCAAGACGCCCATCGTAAACGGCATCGCCTACCTCTTCCTCGAAGGCGCCCTCATGGGAATTGACGCCGAAGAGACCTACACGGACGCTTCGGGCAAGGAACACACCCGCTCGATTGACATGGTGACCCCGATTACTGGAGGCCTTCTCTTTACGCCGCGCGACTACCGGATTATTCTCGAAGCGGAATATATCCACGACCGCGCCGAAACGGCCTACGCCGACAAGGACAAGAAGCACATCAAGGACGTTCTCGCCGCATTCTACATCGAGAAGCCACTTTCGAAGCGCTTCACCCTTTCCTTCGGCGCGCACAGCTACGGCACTTCCCGCGACGTGGAATTCACCGGAAACCTGGTGGGAACCATCAACTAAGCCTTCCGACTTAAATGTTCTCGCGCCCCCGGTCGGGGGCGCTTTCTTATGGTCACCTCTAAATTTAGAGGTTCCCTTATGAAAAAAGACCTGTTCAAACTGCATCTCGCCGTTGCGCTCGCCGGCATGACTGGCATTTTTGGCAAGTGGATAACGCTCGACGCCATATCGCTCGTCTGGTATCGGCTTTTGATTGCGTTTCTCGTTTGCGGTGTTTACTTTGTGTGTACACACAAACGAAGAGACTTTGAACTTTTGGAATATTTGAAAATTGGCGGCGTGGGTGCGGTCCTTGCCGTTCACTGGTTTCTCTTTTACGCGAGCATCAAGCTTTCGAACGTCTCGGTGGGCGTAATATGCCTGTCATCGACGAGTTTTTTCACGGCGATTTTTGCACCGGTTCTTTCGCACAAAAGGCCTTCCGCCAAGGAGATCTTTTTTGGCGTTTCCGCGATACTCGGCGTTTCGCTCATCTTTTCGTTCGACAGCAAGTACCGGCTGGGAATTATCGCGGGGACGCTTTGCGCGGCAGGCGTTTCGCTCTTTAACATTCTGAACAAGAAGGTCGGCGAAAGGCATTCCGCATCAACGATGCTCCTCGGCGAACTTTCCGGAGGATTTCTCTTTGCGTGTCTAGTAGTCCCCTTTTACATGGCCTTTTGCGATTTGCAAAGCTTCCCCGTTCCGGACCTTTCCGACACGCTCAAACTTCTTGTGTTCGCGGTGATTTGCACGGCGTGGATCCAGTTTTTGCAAATTCAGTCGCTGCAGGTCTTTTCGCCCTTTATGGTGGGACTCACCTTTTGCCTCGAGCCTCTCTACAGCATTCTTTTTGCGGCCGTTTTCTTTCACGAATTTCGGGAATGGAGTCTCGCCCTTGTCGCGGGGCTTGTCCTCATCATCATTCCCATCCTTTTGCAGACGGGCGAGATGCTGAAAATCCGGCGAAAGGACGACTTTTCAAAACAATAGGCTCCCCTTTTTCTATTTTTGGACCATGAAAAATTTTTACGTCACGACTCCGATTTATTACGTAAACGACGCCCCGCATATCGGGCATTCCTATACCACCGTTCTCGCCGACATTCTCACGCGATTTCACAAGCTTCTCGGCCACCAGACGTTCTTCCTCACCGGAACGGACGAACACGGTCAAAAGGTCCAGCGCGCCGCGGCAAAACGCGGAGTTACCCCGCAGGAACACGTCGATGAATACAATCTGCGCTTCAAGAATCTGTGGAAAAAAATGGACATCGGCTACGATTACTTTATCCGTACGACCGATGCCGACCACAAGAAGTTTGTGAGCGACTGTTTGCAGATGCTGTGGGACAAGGGCGAAATTTATTCCAAGGAATACGAGGGCTGGTATTCCGTCGGCGAGGAGCGTTTTTTTACACAGGACGAACTTGACGAAAACGGCTGCGACCCGATAAGCCACCGCCCGGTGGACTGGCTCAAGGAAAAGAACTATTTCTTCCGGATGGGAAAATACCGGGAGCAGCTCATCGAATATCTCGAAAGCCATCGGGACTGGATTGTTCCGGACTACCGCTGGAACGAAATCCGCGGATTTTTGAAGCAACCGCTGAACGACCTGTGCATCAGCCGGCCCAAGGCGCGCCTCTCGTGGGGAATTCCGCTTCCCTTCGATAGCGACTACGTGACCTACGTCTGGTTCGATGCGCTCCTGAACTACGTCAGCGCGGTGATGACGTTTGACGAAAACAAAAAGCTCGTGCCGAAAAAGACCTATCCGTCGGGCGAAACCATCTGGCCCGCCACCTACCATCTCGTCGGAAAGGACATCATCACGACGCACAGCGTCTATTGGCCCACGATGCTCTTTGCGCTCGGATTTCCGCTTCCGAAGCACATTCTCGCCCACGGCTGGTGGCTCGTCGGAAACGACAAAATGAGCAAGACGACAGGAAACGTCGTAAACCCGATGGACTACATGGAAAAATACGGCGTCGATGCGTTCCGCTATTACCTCGCACGCGACATGGTCGTGGGACAGGATGCGAGCTTTACGCACGAAGGCTTTGTCCGCCGCATCAACAGCGACCTTGCAAACGACCTCGGAAACGTGCTGAACCGCGTCCACAGACTGGTCCTTACGAACTTTGAAGGAACGCTCCCGAAGCCCGGCACTCTGGGCGCCGAAGAAAACGAGGTTCTGGAAATTGCGAACAGGCTTTCGGCCACGGTTCCGGACCTTCTCGAGAACGTCAAGCTTTCGCAGTCGGTCGAGGAAATTCTTTCGCTCGTCCGCGCGGTAAACCGCTACCTGGAGCAGAAGGCCCCCTGGAAGCTCGCCAAGGACGCTTCGAAAAAGGAAGAACTCGCCACGGTCCTCTTTGTGTCGGCGGAAGCTGTCCGCATCGCGCTCAGCTTCCTCTCGCCGGTCATCCCGTCCAAAAGCCGCGAAGGCCTCGCAATGCTCGGAACGGCGCTCGAAAGCGTCGAAGACCTCAAATGGGGAAAATTCCGGGGCGGCGAAAAATTCGGCGAAGGCGCAGCGCTTTTCCCGCGGATTGTCGAAGAAGCCAAAAAGCCCGAAGCACCGGCAAAGCCCAAGCAGAACAAGCCTCTCGAAGCGAAGGACGTTCCCGCCGAAATGAACATCCGCGCGGCGAAAATTCTCGAAGTTTCGGACCATCCCGATGCGACGTCCCTCTACGTTTTGAAAGTCGATGCGGGCGAAGCCGAACCGCGGACCATCTGCTCCGGTCTCAAGAGCAGCTATGCTCCGAGCGAACTGCAGGGCCGCATGATCCTCCTCTTTGCGAACCTCAAACCGGCCCCGCTCCGCGGCATCATGAGCAACGGAATGCTTTTTGCTGGCGACACGGACGTGGAGCACAAATGCGTTCTCGTTGCGCCTCCCGAAGGGGCAAAACCCGGAGACCGCGCCGCATTCAAGGGAACGGTTCCTTCGACGGAAGGCCGCATTCTCAAGGTCAAGGACTTTGAGAAGATTACGCTCGAAGCCCGCGGAAAGCAGGTCGTTTGCGGTGAAAGCCTGCTCGAAATCGGTGGGAAGGCCGTAACATGCGACGTTTCCGACGGCGCCAAAATTCACTAGAATTTTTCCGTCCAAAGGCTCATGTATTCCGAACGGAAATTTCTTTCGCTTTCTCCGAAGTCCCAAGCCAAAAGGCTTGCCGAACTTTTGCGGATTCTCGTTTTACAGCTCGGAAACGATACGGCGCAAATTCGGAGCGAATACGAACATTACGCGGAATGGCTCTGCCTTTCGGAAGAGAAAAAGCTCGACGGCAAAAACCAGGCGGAACTGATCGAACTTTACAGAGAATTTCGGACGGAAGCGGGCCTCGGATTCGAGAGGGACGTCTATCTGGAAAACGAGCCGGGAGACCGAAGCGAGCCTCTTGAAAAGCCGCTCCCCTACGCCGTTCTCGCCCACAACCTTCGAAGCGCGTTCAATGTCGGATCCATCTTCCGCGGAGCGGACTGCTTTGGCATCGAAGCAGTCCATCTTTCGGGATACACGCCCGGTGTAAACCATCCCATGCTAAAAAGCGCCGCCCGCGGAACCGAAAAATGGATTCCGTGGAAGCGCTGGGAATCCCCGGCCGAATGCATCGAAGCGCACCGTCAAAACGGCTATGCCATCATCGCGCTCGAAACGGGCGAAGGCGCGGCTCCGATTCAAGCCGTCAAGTGGCCCTCCAAAGGCCTGATTCTCCTCGGAAACGAAGAGTTGGGAATCGCGCCGGAACTTTTGCGGGAATGTTCCCTGAAAGTCGAAATTCCGATGGCCGGACGCAAGGCGAGCATGAACGTTTCCGGAGCTTTTGCCGTCCTCGCCTACGCACTACGCACAAATTATTCGTGACGCGCCTTTTCCAAAGGGAACCTCCAAAATTGCTTTGGGTCACCTCAAAAATTGCTTTGGTTAAGAAAATGCAACCAAATTTTTGAAAATTGAATTTTTAG
>CAVBPX010000003.1:0-69269 GCA_963597395.1 Eggerthellaceae bacterium
GGGGAGCAGCCCTTCCTTGACATCGAGCGCGCAAGCCCCGCCTTCCGCATCCTGTTCGCCAGCCGGGCGTCGGGACTTTCCCCTATTGTCCAGCACACGGGCCTCTCGTCGAAGCAGTCTATCATGGGCGACAGGTAGAGCTTGCTGTCCGCCAGGGCGAACTCGGTTATGTCCGTAAGCCACTTCTCGTTCGGCCTGTCGGCATGGAAGTCCCGGTTCAGCAGGTTGGGGACCGCGGGCGTTATCTCGCCCTTGTAGGAGCTGTATCGTCTCTTCCTCGGACGATGGACGGATAGCCCGTTCCGCCTCATTACCCGTCGAATGACCTTTTCAGACATGACGGTCCCGCCATTCTTCAGGTCCGAGTGTATCCGCCTGTAGCCGTACCGTCCCTTCGACTTCCGGAACGCCTCGGCCACGGCCTCGAGGGATTCCGAGTCCTTTTCGATCCTGTCGCCAGCGTGGGCCGTGTCGTAGTAGTACACGCTGCGCGACAGGCTCATCTTGTCTAGCATCGGCGCAAGGCCGAACCGATTTCTCAAGGCGTTGACTATTTCCGTCTTGTTCCTGTTCTTCAGGGCGGAAACGTCAACGCCTGGGTCTTTTTTTATGATGTTCAGGGTCTCCTTCAGGATGGCGACGTCCATCTCCAGGTCCCGGATTTTCGCCTTCAGCGCATCGACTTCCGCCGACGAGGAACTGTCGTTTCCTTCCTTGAGTCGCCCTCTCGGGACGTCATGTGAATTTTGCAAGGCAAGCACTCCTTTCGATAGATAAACTCCTTTCGATAGATAAAGCCGTCTCCAGTTATAGACGCTTGCTCTTGTATAGCCAATTTGCCCGGCCACGTCGGCAACCTTCTCGCCGCTTTCGAAGCATCTCCGGATTGCCTCCAATTTAACTTTTGCGGGAGGGTTTCTCGGGTGGGCTCGGGTGTTCCGATAGCTGTATTTGCGCTTCCCTTCCCTGGGCCTGCCTTCTTCGCGAATCCACTTGTATAGGCACGCTCTGGTCGGGTAGCCCAGTCTTTGAACCGTTCTGGTTACGGAACGTAAATCGCGGTATGTTGCAAGCGCCTTGGCGATTTGCGATGACGAATAATGGGGCATGTATGGACCTCGTTTGTGTCCAACTTTTCGTCCGCATCCCCTTATCTACAATGATTGCTGGTGATATAGAGCGTCAAGAAGTCAATACATGTTTATGCCGCGGGGGGGGGGGGCTGTGGTGGTAATGGTTGGACTGTGGGCGGCTTTAGTCTCCCTCAGGATTTTGATCGAAATCAAAAGGTGACGATAATTCTTCAAATCTTGGAAGATGAAGATGACTTCCTTAAGAAATTGAAAAATCCAAAGTTGGTTCTTTGGGTGGGTGCAGGAACTTATTAATGAATAAAATTGCTTGGATACAAAAGTCTGCAGTTCTAAAATTATGAGACAACTTTTTACTTTCCCGTGAACGAATCATGACGCTTGAAAAGAAATCTTTTTTGTATTTTCTCAATTGATGGAAAATGACAGTTTAAATGTTTTGGCGGATTCGACGTCGGCGCCCGTGGAAATTGGAATTTCGGTGCATACGGATTCCCTTCCGACGATTGTAAAAGGCGATACGTTCGAGTTCAAGGTGAACGTCGCATGGAAAGCCCCTTCGGCCGAAAGCGCCGTTCTGATTCTTCCGAAAAGTTCCGCAAATGCCAAGGGCATTACGCAAATCGGAATGCGCGAGGAACATTCCCGCGCGGTGCAAGGGGATGCTTCGGTTTCGAACAGCCGATTCATCTACACGATCACCGCGGACGATACGGGTGCGGTTTCCATCCCGGAGCTCCGCTTTGAAATTCCGACGGCAAACGGCCCGTTCGAGTTTCAGTCCGAAAGCGTTTCGTTTCACATCGGGGAAACATCCCATGCGGCGGTCATTACCGTCTTCGGGCTTCTCGCCGTTCTGATTGTTTTGGTCGGCGTGCTTCTTGTCGCAAAGGAAAAGAAGCGCCTTGCCGCAAGGAAAAAGGCCCAGTCCGCCGAGGACGACGCCCTGAAAAATGAATTTCTTTTGCTGAAAAAGCGCATTGCCGGTGCGGACAGTCGAACCTGGTTGCTCGAACTGGAAAAAATTTGTAAATCATGGGCAAAGAAGCGTTTCGGAAGCGAGAATCTCGAAGAGCTCGCCTCCGCCGGGATGCTCGTCGGCTGGGAATCCCTGCTCGAAAACTTTGCCCATGCGCGCTATGGCGGCGGTGCTCGCGACACCTTCGAAAACAGGGAAACGTGGAAAACCGCCGCAAAACTTTTAAACATCGACGAAGACGAATGAGGTCACTATGACAAATGTTCAGGAACTAACGGATAAAATCAAGGATCAGGGACACTTTTGCGCGGATCTTTTGCGCGAAGTGGAAGGAACCGTAATCGGTCAAAAAGAAATGGTGAAGAGCATTCTCACCGGCATTCTCGCGGACGGTCACATTCTTTTGGAAGGTCTTCCGGGCCTTGCCAAGACGACCGCGGTGCAGGCCTTTGCAAACGCCGTCTCGCTGGACTTTAAGCGCATCCAGTTTACGCCTGACCTTCTCCCGGCGGACCTTCTCGGAACGACCATTTACAATGCGAAGGAAGCCCGCTTTGAAACCCGCAAAGGGCCTCTTTTTACAAATCTCGTTCTTGCCGACGAAATCAACCGCGCCCCGTCCAAGGTGCAAAGCGCCCTTCTCGAAGCGATGCAGGAAAGGATGATTACCATCGGCGACGAAACCTACAAGCTCGACGAACCGTTCCTCGTTCTTGCAACGCAAAACCCGATTGAGCAGGAAGGTACCTACCCTCTGCCCGAAGCGCAGGTCGATCGCTTCCTTTTAAAAGTAAAGGTCGGCTATCCGGGAAAGGAAGACGAAATGAAAATCCTCGACGCGGTCAGCGGAAGCGGCCTTAAAAAGCCTTCCGCCGTGGCGACCAAGGAAGATGTTCTCCGGGCTCGGAGCCTTGTGGGCGAAATTTATGTCGATGAACGCATCCGCGAATACATCGTAAACCTGGTTCTTGCGACGCGCGACCCGGCGAGCATCAAACGCTCGGAACTGACGGGCTTTATTTCGGTCGGAGCCTCTCCGCGCGCATCCATCGGACTTGCTCGCGCCGCAAAGGCCCACGCCTTTATCGAGGGCCGCGGTTACGTGACCCCGGAAGACATCAAGGCCGTTGCAATGGAGGTTCTCCGTCACCGCATCGTTTTGAGCTACGAGGCGGAAGCCGAGGAAGTCTCCGCCGAAGTCATCGTCCAAAAAATTCTGGATTCCGTCGAAGTGCCCTGATATGCTTTCCAAGGATATTCTAAGGACGGTGAGTCAAATCGAGCTCTCGGTGCGCGGACCGCTCGATTCGATGATGGCCGGAGCCTATCACAGCTCGTTCAAGGGAAACGGTGTCGAGTTCAGCGAGGTCCGCGAATATGTCCCCGGCGACGATGTTCGCACCATCGACTGGAACGTGACCGCCCGAATGGGGACGCCATACATCAAAAAGTTCGTGGAAGAACGCGAGCTTACGCTGATGCTTATGGTCGATGCGAGTTCAAGTTCCGAATTTGGATCAGGAAAGGAAATGAAGGGCGAAGCCATGGCCGCAATCACGGCGCTTCTTTCTTTTGCCGCGGTCCGGAACGGCGACAAGGTCGGGCTTTTGATTTTTACGGACCAGGTGGAGCTTTTTATTCCGCCTGCAAAAGGCCGCAAGCACGTGCTGCGGCTCATTCGTGAAATTCTCTATTTTAAGCCTTCCCATCACGGGACCAATTTGGAAACCGCGCTCGAATATGTCGGAGGCGTTTTGAACCGTCGCGCGATGATTGTCGTGATGTCGGACTTTTTGGATTCCGGTTACGAAAAGGCTTTCAAGATTCTTTGCAAGCGGCACGATATGCTTGCCGTTTCGGTTGCGGACCCGCGGGAGTCGGAACTTCCACCGGTGGGACTTGTAGAGCTTGAGGATCCGGAAACGGGCGAGACGATGCTCGTCGATACGGGGGACGCCGCTTTTCGCGAGGCGTTTATGCATGAGGCAAAAAAAGCGGAAAAGCAGACCCGCGGCATTTTTCAGAAAATGAACGTGGACTATGTGCGTTGCGTGGTGCAGGACTCGTTCCGCGATACGGTGAGTCCTCTTGTGGAACATTTCCGGATGCTTTCCAGAAGGCGGAGTTAGCATGCAAAAAAATCAAAGGTTCGGATTTTTGAAAATCTTTTTGGGAACGCTTGCGCTTTTGGCAACCGCCACTTTTGCGTTTCACGTCTCCGTCAAGTCGATGACGACCGCTTCGCAGGTTTTTGTGGGCGACAGGTTTGATTACGAAATTTGCGTGACCGCTCCGGAAAGCGCCTCCGTCGATTTGCCGAGCTTTGTCGGGAACCTCGGAAACTTCGAGGTGAAGGACATGCGGCACGACGAAGAAACTTCGGGCGTTCCAAAGGGGCAAAAGAAGTGGATTTGGCTCGCAACGCTCAACACGTTTGTGGCGGGCGACTTTTTGATTGCGCCGCAGGAAGTGCGGGCCGTGCTCGGAACGGATTCCGTTTTGACGCGGACGGATCCGGTGGCGGTGAAGGTCGTGACGCGGACAAACGGCTCGGAAGAGGACATCCTCGAAGCGGAAGAGCCGCTAAACGATCCGCGGCTTCCGGGTTGGGTGACGGTTTTGCTTTGCATTTTGGGCGCGGGACTTTTGATAGTTCTCGGATGGTTCCTGCACAAAAAGTTCCGCCGGGAAACGGCCGCGCCAAAGCTTCCGCCGTATGAGGAAGCGGTCCTCGCGCTGAAGGAACTCCGCAAAAAACAGCTGCTCGCGCTCGGAAACCAGGCCGAGTTTTACACGTCGTTAAGCTTTATCGTCCGGCGCTATGTGGAACGGAGGTTCCTCGGCGAACATCCGACGGAAGGCATTCTCGATGCGACGCTTTCGCAGCTCAAAATCCGCATTTTGCAGCTCGCGGAACTTTCGGACGAATACCGTTCGGCGCTCGTGGAATTCGAACAGGAAACCTATCCCGTGAAGTTTGCCAAAATGAAGATAGGCGAAGACCGCGGAATTTTCTGGGACGACTGGGCCGAAAAACTTTTTGACGCGACAAAGCCCGCTCCCGAATCGGAAAAGAAGGAGAGTGCAAATGGATCTCGGTAATTTGCATTTTCAGAATCCGGAAGCGTTCCTGCTTTTGCTTTTGATTCCGCTGCTCGTTTTCGACTGGTGGTATCGTTCCCGCAAACGAAAAAGCACAATCAAGTTTCCGGCGCTTTCCATTGCAAAGCGGGCGGCAAAAAAGTCGCGCCTTCCCGCGCGCTACATTGTGCCCGCGCTTCGGATTTGCGCGTTTGCCTGTTTTGTCGTCGCGCTTGCGCGCCCGCAGAATGCGACCGAGGTGGAATACACTTCGACGGACGGCGTGGACATTATGCTTGCATTGGATGTCTCCGGTTCGATGGGAACGCTTGACATGCTGACCCGCACGGACCAGGTAAAGCTCGGGACGATGAATGCGGAACGCGTTTTAAAGTCGGGACGCTTTTGGAACTATTCGCGCCTCGGATACGCAAAGAACGTGATTTCGGAATTTATCGAAAAACGGGAGAGCGACCGGATTGGACTTTCCGTTTTTGCGGGTCGCTCCTATACGATGGTGCCGCTGACGCTCGACTATGGTGCGCTTCTCGAAATTCTCGCTTCGGTCAACGATTCCTCGGCTTCGGGAAACGGAACGGCCATTGGCGACGGCCTGATGACGTCGCTTGCGCGCCTCGAAAAATCCGACGCCAAGTCGAAGGTCGTGGTGCTGCTTACGGACGGAATCGACAATGCGAGCCTTGTGCCGCCGCTGCATGCCGCAGAAGTCGCCAAGGCGCTCGGCGTTCGGGTCTATACGATTGGCGTCGGAAAGAAGAAGGGAACCTATCTCGCGTTTCAGCAAAATCCTTGGACGGGCGAAATTTCGTGGGCGGAAGTTCCCATTCCGACAGAAAACAGCCTTGACGAAAAAATGCTCTCGCAAATCGCGTCCCAGACGGGAGGCCGTTTTTACCGCGCCGAGAGCAAGGACGATCTCGAAAAAATTTATTCGGAAATCGACCAGCTTGAAAAGACCGAAATACAGACGATTGCGTATGCGCGCTATTCGGAAAAGTTCTATCCGTGGCTTCTCGCCGGAGCGGTTTTAATTCTTCTCGAACTGATTCTTTCGAATACGCGCTTTGTGAGGATCCCATGAGATTTGCCGAACCCAATTTTTTGTGGGGCCTTTTTTCGCTCCCGCTTTTTGTGCTTTTGTTCCTTTATGCCTGGCGTCGCCGTAAAAAACTCGCGGCCCGGTTCGCGTCCCTTTCGATGTTTCCGAAAATCGCCTCGTCACTTTCGCCGTGGAGACGCATTACAAAGATGTGCCTTGTCCTTTTGGGTGTAGCCTTTTTGGTGATTGCGCTTGCGCGCCCGCAATGGGGACGCGTAATGGAACACATCGAACGCAAGGGCCTTGACATTGTGCTCTTGCAGGACGTTTCGCTTTCGATGCTTGCCGAAGACGTCAAACCGAACCGCCTTGTGCGTTCGCGGCACGAAATTTCCGCATTCCTCGATACGCTCTCGGGCGACAGGGTGGGACTTGTCGCGTTCTCGGGAGAGGCCCAGACGCTTGTGCCGCTCACGCTTGACTACGGAACGGTGCAGCTCATTCTCCGCGACATCGAACCGGGCTGGCTCTACCCGGGCACCGACCTTTCGGCCGCCATCGAAAAGGGCCTTCAAATGTTCAGACGCTCCAAGGTGCCGTCCAAATACGCGGTAATGGTCTTGATGAGCGACGGCGAAGAACAGGACGCAAAGGCCGTGGAAAAGGCGAAGGAAGCCGCCGATGCGGGCGTCCGGATTTACACGGTGGGTATCGGATCCAAGGAAGGCGTGCCGATTCCCGAACCGTCCAAGTCGGGTGACATCGCCTACCACAAGGATCGCTTTGGAAACATCGTGACGACGCATCTCGAAGAAAAGACGCTTCAGGATATTGCCTCGATTACCGGTGCGCGTTATTTTTACGCGAGCCCCGGGGAATTTCAGCTGCAAAAGGTTCTCTCCGAAATCGCTTCGCTCGAAAAGCGCGACACGTCCTCGGACCAGATGGAAAATTACAAGGACCGCTACCAGATCTTTCTTGCGATGGCGGCGCTGCTCTTTCTTGCCGACGCGTTTATTTCGGAGCGCGGGAAAAAGCGGAAACAGATTGCCGGACGTTTCAGCTGATGAAAGGATTGCGTACAAATGAATAAAATTTTCATCATTCCCCTGATTTTTGCGGCGGCCGCGCTTGCGCGCCCCATCAACGAAGGAAACGAACTTTTTCGAAAGGGCGATTTTCAGGGTGCGCTCAAAAAATATGAAGAGGCCCGAAAGGACGAACCGGCAAATCCTCTTGTCTTTTACAACATCGGAACCTGCCAATACAGGCTCGGCGATTACGAGGCGGCCCAAAAGGAGCTTGAAAGTGCCGTGCGGATGCCCGATTCCGCGCTCGCGTCCAAGGCCGCGTTCAACCTGGCGAACACCTTTTACCGGATTGGCGAAAAGTCTTCAGAGCCTTCGGAGCGAATCGCCAAATGGCGCGAAGCGGTCGGCTACCTCAAAAAGGCCATCGATCTCGACCCGAACTTTGAAAACGCCAAGCGAAACGTCGAAATCGTGCAGCGCAAACTGAAAGAGGAAATCGACCGGCAAAAGGAACAGAATCAAAACAACCCGAACAACGACCAAAAGCAGCCCGAGCTTTCGGATGCCGCCAAACAGGCCCTGGCGCGGGCGCTCCAGATGTGTCGCGACGGCGCCTATTCTTCGGCAAAGAGCCTTCTCGAAAATACCATGTCGGCAGATTCGACCGCTTCGAGCCTTGGTTCTTATATCCAGCGAATCGAGGACGTTATCGACATCAAGGCGGGACGCGCGCCCAAGAGCAAAATTGACCAGTCCAATGCGGACAACGATTTGGGGGTCATCTGATGAACAAGTTTACGTTTGGCTTGGCGGTTCTTGCCGCGGGAACCTTCGCGTTTGGCGCAAAGGCTCCGAAGTCCGCCGAAAAGTATTATTCGGACGCCGCTTTCCAGTATATTGAAAACAGGCTCCCCACCGCGGAAATCACGTGCAAGGAAGGCCTCGAATATTATCCGGACGATACCAAGCTCCAGATGCTCGCCGATCGTATTGAGGAATCGAAAAACGAGCAGCAAAAACAGAACAAGGAAAACAACTCGAATTCGAACGAAAACCAGGATCAGAATCAAAACCAGGACAAAAATCAGGATAACCAGAATCAAAATTCGGATCAAAACCGGCAAGATCAGAATCAGGACCAGAATCAGGAACAACAGAATTCCGATGAAAATCAGAGCTCTGACTCCGGCGAATCGAGCAGTTCAGAGAGCGATGGCTCGGACGCGGCCAACAATCAGGATTCCGGAAATTCGAGCAGTTCCCAGGGCGAAAACAACCAGGGCCAAAACGACCAAAATGACGAGAACGATCAAAACGGCGAGCCGGACGAATCTCCGGAAAATCCGCCGCCCGGTCAGATGAGCCCGCAAGAAGCTTCCCAGCTGCTCAAGGACTTTGACGAGGAACACGGCGAACGCAAGCCGTGGAAACCCGCCAAGGGCGTCGCCCGGCCCGACAAGGACTGGTAAGGATTAAAATTCGTAAAAGACCTTGGCGTGCACCTCTGCCTGGTGCTGCCAAAGCGTCCTGGAAAGGTCGCTGTAGCCCGCATAATCGGTGCTCACGCTGCGGACGAACATGGCCCGGTAGCGAAATGCAACGTCAATTCCGATGGGGCGCATCTTGTAGCGTAAATTGGCGGACAGGGCAAAGGAATTTGCCGCATAGACCGCCGCCTCGTGCTTTTCGTCGCCGTATTTGTCGGTGTAAAATCCCGCGCCGTGGACCGAGTACCGCGAAAACGTGTACGAAAGTCCCGGACCCACTTCAAAATCCTCGGGGTAAAAGAAGTAGTAGCGGTATTCCGCGGAAAACTTCCAGTAGTTGGCGTCCGTTTCCGTAAAGTCGTCGGAGTTTTTGCCGTAGTTGACGTCGGGATTCCAAAGTCCGAAGGCGATGGCGACCGTGTGCTGGTTAAAGTTTACGCCCGCTTCGACGACGGGAATCGGGAACGATCCCAGGTAGGGAATAAAGATGCGCTCGCCGTCCTTTCCGTCATCGTCGTCCGCATCAAAAAAGCCTTTTCCGTCGAGGTCTCCCGCAAACGAAAAAGAGGCGTCGAGCCCGAGGCCCACAAAATAGGAACGGTGCCAAATGACCCTTTCGCCGGCAAAGCCGAACCCGGCGAGTATCAAAAGCAGCGCAAGAATTTTTACGGCGGAATTTTTCATTTTACATGGCCGCATAGCGGAACATTTCGTCAATGCAGTGTTTGGCGCGTTCCATCACGCCCGCGTCCAGTTCGACGTTTGCCGCTTTCTCCGGGTGGCGCAAGGATTCGAGAATGTTCTCGAGGGAATTCGACTTCATGTATTTGCACATGCTGCAGCTTCCGATAAAGCGCTTGTCCGGAAATTCGTATTGCATGCGGGCGTTGAGACCGCATTCGGTGAGAAGCAAAAACGGCGTGTTCTCGGGCTGATCCTTGATGTATTTGACCATCTGGCCCGTGCTTCCGACGTAATCGCTGAGAAGGGCGACGCCCGGGTGACATTCCGGATGGCTTACGACGCGAAGTCCCGGGTTCTGTTCGCGGAAAAACCGGATGAGTTCCGGATCGTATTTTTCGTGGACGTAGCAGCATCCCGAATGCAGAACGATTTTCTTTTTGATGCCCCTTTTGTCGAGGGCTTCCTGCAGGTTCTTTCCCATGAGACGGTCCGGGACAAAAACAATCCTGTCGTTCGGCAGGTTCGAAACAATTTTAAAGACGTTGGAGCTTGTGACGCATACGTCGCATTCGGCCTTGACGTCGGCGGTTGTGTTGATATAGCAGACAAACGTGTGGTCCGGATATTTTTGTCGCAGTGCGCGAACCTCTTCGCCCGAGATGCTGTCGGCGAGGCTGCAACCGGAAAGCGGCCCCGGAACGAGGACTTTTTTGTTCGGGTTCAAAATTTTGGCGGTTTCGCCCATAAAGCGAACAGCGGCAAAGACGATGATGTCGGCGTTGACCTTGGTCGCGTCCTGGCTGAGCTTAAAACTGTCGCCGTCGTAGTCGGCGACGCCGAGAACGATTTCGGGCGCGACATAACTGTGCGCGAGAATCACCGCGTTGCGCTCTTTTTTGAGCGCGTTGATCTCGTTGATGATGGGGAGAAGTTTTTCGCAATATTCAAGCGTGTAGCTGCAAAGGACGGCACCCGGTTGAATTTTCTTAAGTCGGTCAAAAAGTTCTTGCGCTGTCATAGTAGGTTAAAATTAGAAAAGTTTCCTGCGTCAGGTTAACGCCGGTCCCTGCAAAAAGTCAAAAATGCTCATCGTCAAAATTCCTCGGTCGTCATAGAATGCAGGCGTCAAGTCCTTGGTGATGATGACTTGAAGGCAATGCTCACGACAGATTTGAATATTTTAGGGGCGTAATTTTGCATAAAACTGCAATTTACATCCCCTAGAAAAGTCCCCGAGGTCGAATTGCCTTTATCAAAACGGTGATGTTTCGGATTGGGCGTAAAAGAATGTAAATTGAAGAAAGGATTGTTCCGAGGTTTAGAACTGATTTTTAGAAGGAAAATTTTCATGTTTTTCGATAGCAAATCATCTTTGGCAAGAAGGGCTCTCCTTGGGAACGACGAGGTCGTCAAGAGTATTTGCGATCAGGTCGGCGCCGTTACGACGCATTCGCCGGATGAAACGTGCAGGGACTATATTTCGGAACGCTATGAACGGAATATGGAACCGTATAGGTATGACACGACGAGTCCGTTTTACACGCCACAATATCTGGATACGTTTGACGCGCCCAGAACTCCGGAAGATGTTGAGCGGCTGTTTCAAGATATTTTGCGGCCTTATAAAATCAAATATATTCGTCCCAAAGTCAAATACGTCGCAACGTTTGAACCGGGTTATCCAAACGGGGTTGAGGCGTTTAATTGGACTCATCGGGAAGAGAACAATAACCTTCCCTACGATATGTCGAAATATATGGTCGATCGGTTCCTTTACGAGCCGAACATCCCGCTGACGACCTATCCGAATACGGAACTCACTATGTATTTGGACGGGAATCGCTATCTCGATCCGGAAATTCTGACCCACGAATACAAGCATATTATCGAACTGCCGATTCTTCAGAATCTGATGTATATTTATGGGCTGAACGAATTTCGCAAGATGGATCACAACATATGCGGGGTGCGCGGAAATGACTGGTGTACAGATGTTTTGACGAAAAAAATAGATGCTTGGCGAAAGGCGAAAGAACCGGAACTATTTAATCTTTTGCAAAATTCTCAAGACCGATTGGACTTTATGGAAAACGAGAGCACTATCGGACAGCATCGATATAATAACGTTCCTCTTCTCCAAAAGGCTTACGAGAACTATCTTCCGGAGATACTAAAATGAACCATTTCGTTTTATTCTTTCTAATTATTCTTCTTTCCGAATTTTCCTTTGCAGTTACGGCCAACGATTTCCCCTGTCTTTTTGAACCGAATGAATTCGGTCGATGTTGGACACAGGTAAAAGATCCGAGGGATGGTCAAATATATTTGGCCATAAAACGCTGCGGAGCGTCAAATATGGATTTTCCCGGTGACACATGTACTGTTTACTATGTGGAAAATTCCCGGTTCAAGGCTCCCGAAGCCAAGTGCAACAAAGGCAAGGATTTTTACTACGGCTGCCTCTACCCCAGTGATAAGGCGGAAAAAATAGCCTGCCCGAATTTTGGAGTTGAAACGAAAATTTCCACGTTTTTAGAGTTTTCCGCCTATCTTGTGACAAGTGAAGAATACGCCAAAATAAGGAAGGATGTCCTGGTAAAGAAAAAAAACAGGGAAATACGTCACATGTTTTTTTATCGCGATGGCGATAAGGTCGCTTTGGCTTCCGGTATTTATGCCTGGGTGTCTCCCAGCGGGAAATGGGGAATAAATGACGGGTGGGGAGAGACTACCATACGAAAAAAAGAAGCCTATGTAGCCTGCGAGTATTGGGTGAGCAGGGAATAATAGAGCTTTAGCCTTTTTTGATGGGCGAATAGACTTTTTGGGCCGGGACGGAATAGGTACGGTCTTCTTCGAGCGAGTAGGCGGAAAGGCTCTTTCCATAGACGCAGCCGGAATCGAGTCCGCGAAATCCGGGCCTGTTCACGAGTCCCTTGGCTGCCCAATGCCCGAATACGACGAGCTTTGGCCATGTGACGCATTCGAACCAGGCGGGGTCCGTGGGCGCGTTCAAAACTTCGCCCTTTCCGTCCCAGGTTCTTACGGACAATAAAACGTTCGGGTCCATGTCTTCGAGCCTTGTCTTGCCCGGTTCAAGCCCTGCGTGAACAAGAAGGGATTTGGGAAGGTCTATCCAAAGTGGCCATTTTTCGACGACGCCTGCAATCCAGAACGGATCCTTTAGGGCGTCGAGCCTTCGCTTGTCCTTTTCCGTCCAATTTTCCTTGGGCGTTTTGAGCCTCTGCAAAAGGTGCGCCTCGTGATTTCCCATCACGCAATGAAACTTTCCTTTCGAAACTTCCTGCACGACCCGGAGCGAATCCGGCCCCTTGTTTATTAGGTCGCCCGTAAAATAAACTTCGTCCTCGCCCGGCGTGTAACGCAGCACGTCGAACATTTGCATCATTTCTTCGTAGCAGCCGTGGACGTCGCCAATAAAAAGGGTCCGTTTCATTCGAGGCTCTCGGAATCTTCGACGCTTTTCCGGAGAAGTTTTTCCTCGGCGGGCGTGAGTTCCCGAAATTCTCCGGTGGGAAGGCTTCCGAGCGCGATTCCTGCATACGAAACGCGCTTGAGATCGCGGATGGTGTAGCCGACCGCTTCGAGCATTCGGCGGATTTCGCGGTTTTTGCCTTCGCACAGGACCATTTCAAAAAATCCGTCGTCAAAGAAGATTTCCTCGGCGTGGCCCCGCTCGATTTCGCCCCGGGCGTTTTCGCCGATTTCGACACCGTGCACAAGTTCTTCGGCGGCCGCGCGGCTGAGCGGTCTTGTGGTCCACACGTAGTAGCTGCGCGGAACTTCGAATTTGGGATGGGTCAGTTTGTAAATCAGATCGCCGTCATCCGAAAACAGCAGGAGTCCGCGGCTTTGCAGGTCGAGCCGTCCGATGTACTTCATCGATCGGTATTCGGCGGGAAGATAGTCGTAAACGGTGGTGCGACCTTGCGGGTCGCTTGCGGAACAGACGCATCCGGCGGGCTTGTGAAACAGGATGACCCGATGCCTTTGGGGCGGAAAAACGCGCTTCCCGTCAACGCGGACATCGTCCTTTTCGTCGACTTCCATTCCGGGTTCCCGAAGAGTTTCGCCGTTTACCTTGACGCGGCCGTCGCGGATAAATTCGTCCGCGGCACGGCGGCTTGCGACCCCGCACTGCGAAAGGAACTTGTTAATTCGCATTTTCATCTTCGGATTCCTTTTTCTTTTGAAGCCACGGCGGGAGCTTTTTCGCCTTCTTTTCTTCCTTGGGCTTTGGAGGCTTTGGCGGGTAGAGAAGCCCAAAGCGGAGACCGGCCGTGCAGATGCGGAACGATTCGGCGTGCAGGCGCGAAAGCAGGCTGCGAAGCCAGTAGAGCCCGCAGATGATGACATCGCTTCGCCCTTTTTCAAGGCCCGGCATGCTCGAGCGGAGCTCTTTTGAAACGTTCGAAATTTTTGTGATGGTTTTTTCGAGGTCGTCGAGGTTCATCTCCAGACCTTCGATGGCGTGAAAGTCGAATTCCGGAGAGTTCAAAAAGACCATGGCGAGAGCCGTTCCCGTCCCGCCCACAAGATAAACGGGCTTTTTGGCGTAGGGCCGGAGAGGGTTCCCCTTGAGCTCTTCCTTTTCCCACTTTTTATATTCCGGACCCGGAATCGCTCCCATTTTTTCGTAAAGGAAAAGCGCTCCGACCGGAATCGAAATGCTGCTTTCGCCGTCCGAAACCTCGGTGGATCCTCCGCCGATATCGACCGTGACGATGCCTTCGCCGTGCCATTCCTCGACGGCGCGGAACGTGTAGGCGGCTTCCTCTTCGCCCGAAATGATTTGGGGCTTTACCCAGAGCGCCTTTTCGACCGCCGAAAGAACCGCTTCGGAATTGGTCGCTTTGCGGGCTGCTTCCGTCATGGCACAGGCCTTTATTTCCGCTCCCAGGGCGTGAGCCGTCGTCCGAAATGAAGAGAGAATCTTGGAAAGTTCCCCGAGCCTCTCTGCGGAAATTTCGCCCGAGCGGTAAACGTCCTCGCCAAGGCGGCACACTTCGACCTTCTGGATTTTTGGGGCAAGAACGGTTTTGCCGTTTGCGTCCGGTTCGAAATCGGCAATCAGGAGAATTGTCGAATGGCTTCCGATATCGACGGATGCGGGGAGCGTCTTGACTTGATCAGGCATTTTCGTTCAAAAGTCCTTCGCGGATGCGGTCCGCAATCTTTTTCGGATCGGTAAAGAACTGCTTGGCGAGCGGAATCGACCGTTCCACAAGTTCCGCCGGGTATTTTTTCATCCATCCGGCGACCACCTTTCCGGAAGAGCTTCCGAGCGGCTCCCCGTTTCGAATTTCAAGCGCCATCCGGAGCGCAAGGCTAAGCCCGAGTTCGATGGCGCGAGGCTCCGCCTTGTTTTCGAGCATTTTTTCGACCCGGGAGAGCTTTTCTTCAAGGTCGAGCGATTCGATTTCTTTCAAGTCTTTTTCGGAGATCATGCCTTAAAAGTAGAAAACGTAAAAAGACCCGGAATGTTCCGGGCCTTTTTACTGTTCTTTTAGCAAAGAGAGAAAGCTAAAAAATTACTTGGCCTTCTTGGCTGCAGCCTTTTTCGGAGCGGCCTTCTTGGCGACGGCCTTTTTCGGGGCGGCAGCCTTCTTGACAGCGGCCTTCTTCGGAGCGGCAGCCTTCTTGACAGCGGCCTTCTTCGGGGCGGCAGCCTTCTTGACGGCGGCCTTCTTCGGAGCGGCGGCCTTCTTGACAGCGGCCTTCTTCGGAGCGGCAGCCTTCTTGGCGACGGCCTTCTTCGGGGCTGCGGCCTTCTTGGCGGCCGGTTTAGCGGTGACTTTCTTTGTATTTGCCATATTTTTGTTCCTTTTGATGAGTTGTTGATAACTATGTTTATAAAATAACTTGATTTTCACAAAATATCAACACTTATTTTAAAAAAATTTTTGTTAGGACTGGTCAAAAGAAAATTTTTGTGCTATAAGACACCCTTTATGGCGGAAATATAGGCCTCGATTCCGCGCTTGGCCTCATCAAAGACGTTGCAATACTTTGTTGCAAACGGCGGAATCTTTCCGTTGGTGATTCCGAGTGCGTCGTGCAGCACAAGCACCTGTCCGTCGGTGGCCTTCCCCGCGCCAATGCCGATGGTTATTAGCTTCACGGCGTCCGTCACCTTTTTTCCGAGGGCGTCCGGAACGTGTTCCAGTACGCATTCGTAGGCGCCCGTTTCGTCGAGAGTCTTTGCCTCGGCGAGGATTTGCGCGGCACTTTCGTTGTCCTTTCCGACCTGCTTAAAGCTCGTCGCCGTCTGCGGGAGCAGTCCGAGGTGCGCGCAGACCTCGATCCCGTTTGCGCAAAGCTTTTCAATGACTTTCGGATGGAAACCTTCGAGTTTTACGGAACTTGCGCCGAGGCCCATGAACTTTTTGGCGTTTTCGAGGGCCGTTTCCGGTGTCTCGTAGCTTAAAAAGGGCATGTCGGCGATGACGTGCGTGTTCGGGGCGCCGCGGACGACCGCTCCGACGAAAATTTGCATTTCGTTCATCCCGATGCACTGCGTACTTTTATACCCGAGCATCGTGTTGGCGAGGCTGTCCCCGACAAGGATCTGGTCGATGCCCGCGGTTTCCGCTATTTTTGCAAAAGCGTAATCGTAGGCGGTAATCTGGGAAATTTTCCGTTTTCCCTTGGTTTCACGGATTTGAGCTGCCGAAAGCATAGGTTCTGACCTCCTCCAGCCATTTGTAGGCCTTGATTTCCCGGCCTTCGCCGAGATGGGTTCTTATAAATTTGAAAAATTCGCGTTCGAGCGATTGCGGATCCTTTAGCGGACCCGTCGAGCGTAAACGGGCGATGTCCTCGATGAAGGGAAATTCGTGTTCGCGTTCCCCCTGTCCGCGGCAGTCCTTGCAGACGGCGCCGCCCGATTCAAAGAGAAAGTCCCCGTTCGCGTCCATGATCTTTTTTCCGCACCGCACGCATTCGTCAAGCGAAAGCGCGTAGCCCGAAAGGTCCGCGATGTGCCACATCCAGCGCACGAGAACGTCTTTTTTGTTCGGTCCGCGTTCCAAAAGCTTTAGGGCCTTTTCCGTGTAGCGAAACTCCATCTTCTGCGGCATCCCGGCGGGCATGTAGCGGAGGAGAATTTCAGCCATGACGTTTGCCATCGCGGAAAGTTCGAGGTCTTTTCGAAGCTCCGGGAACCATTCGACGAGGGTCGCTTCGCGGACAAAGTGCAGGTCGCTTTTTCCCGAATCGTTAAAGACCAGCTCGCTTTCCGCAAGCGGGTCGAGTGCGCCGCGAAACGGGCTGTTTTCCTTTTTGGCGCTTTTGACAAGAAAGGACTGGACCCCGAAATCGTAGCAGAAGCCCTTGACTATCAGCGAGGAATCGCTGTAGGGCATTCGGTGCAGGATGAGGGTCCGCGTCCGTTTGAGCATTTTTAGGCCTTGGCCCCGAATCCGTCGTCAAGGCGCTTTCCGCCGAGGATGTGGCAGTGAATGTGCGGGACTGTTTGGCCGGCGTCGCCTTTGGCGTTGAAGACAAAGCGCGCTCCGCTTTCTTTGAGGCCCATGTCTTCGGCGACCTTTTTGGCCGCAAGGAGAAAACGTCCCATGAGCGGGGAATCGGCCGGTTCGAGGTCGAGAAGGCTCTCGATGTGCTTTTTCGGAACGAGGAGAACGTGGACGGGCGCTTGCGGGTTCAGGTCGTTGAACGCGAAAAATTCGTCGTCTTCGTAAACCTTTTTGGACGGAATTTCACCGCGGATAATTTTGCAAAAAATGCATTCGGACATAGGATTCCTGCCTGTTTGGAAAATGGGGCGCTCCAGAACGAGCGGTTTCCTAAAAACTAACATTTTGTCCGGTTTCGGGCAAATTTCGGCGCGTTTCTTTTGCTAAATTGCAGTCGAAATGATCTTGTCGATTTTTACAGATTCGCTTGTATTTTCAAAGCGTCGGATGCGGAAGTCGGGCCTTGTCGGCCCGAAATGCCCGCTCGATGCGGACAGGGTCATCGGCTCAAACGATTCTCACATTTGAGGGAAAGAGTATGAATTTTTCGCAGGTTATTTCCGAAGAACTGAAACTGGAGGAATGGCGCGTCGCCAAGGCTCTCGAACTGATGGACCAGGGCGGAACCATCCCGTTTATTGCGCGTTACCGCAAGGACCAGACCGGTACGCTGAATGAAATCGAACTGCGCGACATCCAGCACCGCCGCGAATATCTTTCGGAACTTGAGGAACGCAAGGCGACCGTTTTGAAGTCCATCGAGGAACAGGGAAAGCTTTCGCCGGAGCTCAAGGCCCAAATCGAGGCGTGCAAGGACAAGACGATTCTCGAAGACCTTTACGCTCCCTACAAGCCCAAAAAGCGCACCCGCGCGACCATTGCGAAGGAATGCGGACTCGAACCTCTTGCCCGGACCATCATGGCACAGGAAGAGACGACAAACACTCCGGAAGAAATCGGTCGCATCTACCTGTCGGAAGAAAAGGGCCTCGCCGATCCGAAGGCGGCCATTGCCGGCGCTTGCGACATCCTCGCCGAAGAACTGGCGGACAATGCGGAATACCGCCAGTATCTCCGTCTGCAAATCGAAAAGCAGGGCGTGATGACGTCGAAGGTCCGGAAGGAATTCGAAAAGCAGGATACGAAGTTCAAGAACTACTACGCGTTTTCCGAACCCGTTTCGAAGATTCCGAGCCATCGGATGCTCGCGCTTCGCCGCGGCGAAAAGGAAAAGGTTCTCCGTCTTGCGGTCGAAATGCCCGATGCGGAACTCGTTTCCTACCTGCAGCGCAAAGTGATTAAGGGCGAGAGCATCTGGAAGCCCTACCTCGAAGAAATGTGCAAGGATGCCTGGGAGCGCCTTCTCAAGACGAGCCTCGAAAGCGAAGTCCGCTTGCTTTTGAAGGACAAGGCCGAAGAAGAGGCCTTTAAGGTGTTCAGCAAAAATCTGCAGGACGTTTTGCTCGCGCCTCCGGCTGGTCACAAGGCCGTTCTTGCTCTCGATCCGGGGTTCCGCACGGGCTGCAAGGTTGCCGTTCTCGACAAAAACGGAAAGTTTATCGATCACGGCGTGATTTTTCCGCACGAGCCTCAAAAGAAGGTCGCCGAAGCGGGCGACTACATTGCGTCTCTCGTCGAAAAGTACGACATTGACCTGATTGCCATCGGAAACGGTACGGCGAGCCGCGAAACGGATGCGTTCGTCGCCGCGATTTCCCACAAGTTCAAGGGAAAGAAGCCTGCCCGCGTCGTTGTTTCGGAAGCGGGTGCGTCGGTCTATTCGGCGAGCCCCATCGCGATTCAGGAATTCCCGAACGAGGACGTGACGACCCGCGGAGCCATTTCCATTGGACGTCGTTTGCAGGATCCTCTGGCGGAACTTGTGAAGGTCGATCCGCAGTCGATTGGCGTCGGACAGTATCAACACGACGTGAACCAGCGCGAACTGAAAAAGCGCCTTGACGAAGTGGTCGAAAGCTGCGTGAACATGGTGGGCGTTGATCTGAATAGTGCTAGCGCACCGCTCCTTACGCATGTGGCGGGTGTCTCGGCGACGCTTGCCGAAAACGTGGTGAAGTACCGCGAAGAAAACGGCGCGTTCAAGAGCCGTCAGGACGTTTTGAACGTCAAGGGCTTTGGCCCGAAGGCGTTTGAACAGTCGGCCGGATTTCTCCGGATTCCGGGGGCCGAAAACCCGCTCGACTGCAGCGCGGTGCATCCCGAAAACTACGGACTGGTGGAACGGATGGCCGAAAAGGCCGGAGTCGCCGTCAAGGATTTAGTCGGAAACGCGAGTGCCATCAAGAGCCTTTCGCCGGAAGAATTCCTTTCGGATACGGTTGGAAAGCATACGCTCGAAGACATCTTTGCGGAACTGGAAAAGCCGAGCCGCGACCCGCGCAAGGAATTCCGCTACGCGAAATTCGACGACAAGATCAAGAGCATCAACGACCTGGTAACGGGCAGCTGGATGGAAGGCGTCGTCACGAACGTTGCAAACTTCGGCGCGTTCGTTGACATTGGCGTCCACCAGGACGGTCTTGTTCACGTTTCGGAAATCAGCGACAAGTTTGTCGAGGATGCCAAGACGGTTTTGACCGTGGGCGACGTCGTCAAGGTCCGCGTTCTCGGAGTGGATGCGGGCCAAAAGCGCATCAGCCTTTCGATGAAGCAGGAACAGGTCGATGGCGTTGCCGGTGCGGGACGTTCTCCCCGAAATCAGCACGGCCGCGGCGGACGTCACGAAGGCGGAATCAAACCGCATGCGACGATTGCGGACCTCAAGGCTCGTCTTGGCGGACCGAATCCGAATGGCGGCGCCCGCAAGGGAAATTCCCAGCCGAACAAGCTCTCTTCGATGATCAAAAAGTTCAAGAAGGGACTGTAGACGTTTGAAGCTCAAACGGAAAGCCCGGCTTCGCCGGGCTTTTTCTGTCGTGATTCAAAAGTTGAAACTTTCCGGATCTTTTAACAATTTGCCTGATACGCTTTCCAGGTCGTCGAAAGAATCGTTTCGAGGTCGGAATATTCGGCTTCCCAGCCGAGGATTTTCTTGGCCTTGGACGGGTTCGCGATGAGGGACGCCGGGTCGCCCGGGCGTCGGGGCGCAATGCGGTAGGGAACCTTTTTGCCCGAGACCTTTTCGGCAGAGCGGATGATGTCGAGGACGCTTGCACCGGTCTGGGTACCCAGATTGACGGTGAGGCTTTTGTTCTCCTTTTGCAGATAGTCAAAGGCCATTCTGTGTCCGCGGGCGAGATCGTTCACGTGGATGTAGTCGCGTACGCCCGTTCCGTCGGCGGTGTCGTAGTCGTCTCCGAAAACGAGTAGTTCCTTGCGCTTTCCGAGGAGAGCTTCCATGACGACGGGAATCAGGTTTGCCGGGTTGCGTTCAAGTCCGGTGAGACGCCCTTTGACGTCGTAGCCCGCCGCGTTGAAGTAGCGGAGAGCCGCAAAGCGGATACCGCGGAGCTTGTCGTACCAGGCGAGGAATTTTTCGATGGCGAGCTTTGTAAAGCCGTAATAGTTTTCGGGAGACGTCGGATGCTTTTCGTCAACGGGCATGTATTCGGGCGAACCATAGACGGCCGCGGAACTCGAAAAGACGATGTATTTGACGCCGTGCGTCGCCGCGGCATTCAGAATGTTGACCGAACCGTTGATGTTGTTCGTGCTGTATTTTTCGGGGTTTGTCATCGACTCGCCCGCGGCCTTGAATGCGGCGAGGTGCACAAGGCCTTCGGGCCTAAAGGCGTCAAAAAAGGCATCGAGTTCTTCGGGATGCAAAATGTTGCCCTGTGTAAAGCCCGCTTCGGGAAAAAGGTTTTGCCGAAGCCCGGACGAGAGGTTGTCAAAAACGTGGACATCATGCCCTGCGTCGAGAAGTTCCCGCACCGTATGGGAACCGATATAGCCTGCACCGCCGATAACCGCAATTTTCATCATTTTCTCCGATGTCAAAAAATTTTACGAGCCTAATTTAAAAATTTTATTCATAGGATATTTTTGAAATAAAAGATCAGCCTTGGACAAAGGTAAAAGAAGAAAAATTCTGAAAGGTATTGACAAACATTTTTTTTTCTTATCCTTAACATTAACTAAATGATAGGAGAATAAAATGAAAACATTTATTGCCTTTGGTTTGCTCTGCTGTGCGCTTTTTCTTTGCGGTTGCTCGCAGAATTTGGCGCGATTTTCGTTGGTATCGACTGGGAATGTGCCTCTTGCCGGTGTGGAGGACGGTGAATATGTGGTCGGAAAGGACTGCATTCGGCGGATTCTCTTTTTCACGTTTGGAAATCGAAACGACAGGATTACCGGAGCCGTAGTCAATGCGTTGGAGCGAGCGGATAAAAAGGAATTTCCGTCCGATGCCTTGACAAACGCTTCAATTTCGCATTCGTCTGCGAATTTTCTTTTGTTTTCCTGGGATTGCTACGAGGCGAAGGGAAAGGCAATTAGTGTCAAGAATTGATTCTTACCCGATTCCGTCGAGAATTTCAAAGCGCTCGTAGGCCGTTTCCAGAAGCTTTTCCTTTTCGGCGAGGGCGTTCTGGTTCGCGATGAGTTTTGCGGGATTCGTATAGACTTCTTCGGTGCCCAGCTGCGTCTGCAGTTCCTCGATTTCGGATTCGAGCTTTTCGATTGTGGCGGGGAGCGCCTCGTATTCGCGTTCTTCCTTGTAGCTGCGCTTTTTCTTTTCCTTGGGTTTTTCGGGAGCGCTTTGGACCTTGGCGCTCGAGAATTTTTTTTCGGCTTCCTTCTCGCGCCATTTTTTGGATTCGGCGTAGTCGGAGTATCCGCCGACGCTTTCGTGAATTTCGCCGTTCTCTTCAAATCCCAGAATGTCCGTTGCGATGTTGTCGAGAAAGTCCCGGTCGTGGCTCACGGCAATCACGGTCCCGTTGTATTCGGCGAGCAGGTCGGCGAGCAGGTCGAGCGTTTCCATGTCCAGATCGTTTGTGGGCTCGTCGAGGACGAGTACATTGGACGGGTGCGAAAAGAGGCACGCCAAAAGCAGACGGTTGCGTTCGCCGCCCGAAAGGGCGCTGATGGGTCCGCGGGCACGCTCTGCCGTAAAGAGAAAATCTTGCAGGTAGCTTAGAACGTGTCGCTTTTGCCCGTTCAGGACGACGTATTCCTGCCCGTCGCCGATGTTTTCGATGAGCGATTTGTCTTCGCGAAGCCTTGTGCGCATCTGGTCAAAATAGGCAATCTGCAGATTCGTTCCGAGCCGCACGGAACCCGTTTGCGGAACGAGCGTTCCCAAGAGAATTTTCAAAAGGGTCGTTTTGCCGCAACCGTTTTTGCCCACGATGCCGACGCGGTCTCCCCGCGAGATTTCGGTCGAAAAATTTTGGATGAGCGGAACATCTCCGTAGGAATAGGAAACGTTTTCGACGCGGGCGACGAGCCTTCCGGAACGTTCCGCTTCGGTGATTTGCATTTTGACGTTCCCCGTGCGGGTCCTTCTCTCGGCGCGTTCCTTCCTCATTTTGATGAGGGCGCGGACGCGGCCTTCGTTGCGCGTGCGCCTTGCCTGGATTCCCTTGCGGATCCAGACTTCTTCTTCGGCGAGCCTCTTGTCAAAAAGCTTGTTCGCCTTTTCCTCTTCGGCGAGAGCTTCGTCCCGATGACGTACAAATTCATCGTAGGGAAAATTCCAGGAACGTACACGGCCGCGGTCCAGTTCGAGAATTCGCGTGGCAAGCCTCCTGACAAAGGCCCGGTCGTGGCTGATAAACAGCACGGTGCAACGGAAACGCGCAAGAATTCCCTCTATCCATTGGATGCTCGGAATGTCGAGATGGTTTGTCGGCTCGTCGAGAAGAAGCAGGTCGGGTTCTTCGGCGAGCGCCTTTGCAAAAAGAACGCGGCGCTTTTGACCGCCCGAAAGCGAGTCGTAAAACGCATCCGGATCGATGCCCGTTTTTCCCAGGACGTCTTCGCCCGTCGCGTGCCGCTCCTTGGTGCTTCCGATGACAATGTCCCGGACCGTTCCTTCCATGTGCGCGGGAATTTCCTGAATCAGGCGTGCCGTCCGCAGCCCGTTCTTCCGGATGATTTCGCCCGAATTTGCCTCCATTTCGTCCGAAAGAATTTTGAGCAGCGTACTCTTTCCTTCGCCGTTCCGTCCCATAAGACAGACCCGCTCGTTTTCCTGCAGGTCAAAGGATACGTTGTTCAAAAGGGGAGGGTCGCTAAAGCGCAGCGTTAGGTTTTTTACGGAAAGAATCGCCATACAAAAAAGGTAGAAAAGTTTGGAAAAAAGAAAAAATTTATGTACATTTATCTTAGGTGGTATCTATGGAAAAATACTTTGTCGGCATTCTTCTTTTTTCTTCTGTCGTCTTTTCTTCTCCCAAGACATTGTTCTTTCTTCCGCCCTATACGGAGACTTGGTTCAACTCGACGCCTGTGGTCGTGGAGAATGGTGACAAAACGCGACCGCTCGCCATGTCCGCCGATACGCTCGGATGGGTGCGTTACACCTGGGACGGGGATTCCTTGCCGGATTCGGTTTCCGTTTACAAGGATTCCGATTCGCTGTTTTTGGAGCCGATTGGATTCTTCGGATTTTCTGCGGAAACAATACGTGAGATTCCCATGAAGACTTTGTTTTGTGATGTGTTTTCGTATCGGGACTCCCTGTTTTTTATTCCGGAAAAAAGCTTTCGAATTGGAGAACTGGATTTGAATGAAGGCTTTTATACGGAAGATGTTCGTAAAGACCAGGGATTCTTTTTACGCGAAGAAGACTTTACCCTGTTTGTTCTTGTTCCCGATTATCCTGACTGGATTGATGAAACGCCCGTAATCGTCGATGCTAAAGATTCCAGAGATTTTTGGGAAATGGTGCCGGAAGATTCGGAATTTCCGGGATGGTTCCGTTATACTTGGGCGAAAGGGGGCTATCTCCCGGAGGAATTTTGGATTTACAAAAAATCGGATGCAATGCGGAATTCCCCGATAGGGTCAAACGGCTTTGCGCTTGGCAGAACGGATTTGGTGCCGTTCGGTCTCGAAGATGTCGATTCCCTGTTCCTTGTGCCGGACTTGAACTATCGTTGTTATTCAAAAGGCGATGAAATTTACGGCGATCCGGGAATTGTCTATTTGAAGGACATTCGAAAGAATTGCCCGCTAAAAAAACTTTGTCTTGAGAAAGACTTCGAACCGGCCTGTCACGATATCGATTTCAACAGTTATCCCGTCTATTATTCAATCTATTCCGAGGATTCGGTCCTTGTCAAGGACGAAAAACTTTTGTTGCCGGGGTATGATTGCGTCTTCGGAGGCTTCAATCCGGGATGTGCAAACCGGTTCTTTATTGAAAGCAGCTTGTGCCAATTGGAAACCGGAAATTACCTGGTGAAAATTCGCGACGAGGTGAGCGATTCCGCATTCTTTATGCCCTATACGATTGAAACGTCAAAAATTTTTGCCGGCGCTCCTTTCCGAAACGCACAAATTCGCGTGGAAGGTGCGACCGTTTTTCTGAATGTCGTTTCTCCGACGGATTTTACGGTTTTCAGTGCGCTCGGCGCGGTCGTTCTACGCGGACGCGTTGAAAAAAATGCCGCATTGGAAATTCCGCAAAAAGGAAACTTTCTGCTTCGAACGGACACGAAAACTTTCCGCGTACAAATTAAATAGCTCAGCGCTTGTTCGTCGGGGCCTGTCTGACGGCAAGCTCTCCGTGGTGGCGGAAAAGGTGCTTGACGAGCGTGTGGAACCCGCGGAATACGCGGTAGCGTTCCTTCGGATTTTTGATGGCCATAATGCCCTGCTTCAGAATGTAGCTCGGGCGCAGGTAAAACTCGCGGCGGGCCTTGTCGCAAAAATCGACGAGGTCCTGGCTGGAGAGGTTTCCACGGTGAATCGTCGTGCGGTGGAATCCGTCCTTGTCGAGCCATTGGCTGTAATCGCGGCTTTCGAGGGCGCCGCTTTCGAGCGCTTCCTTGTAGGCTTCGGTTCCGGGGTAGGCCATAATCGGGTAGAATTGCGCCGTATTCGGATTCAGTTTTTTGGCGTAGTCGAGCGTCATGCGGAGCGTTTCCGCCGTGTCGCCCGGGTTTCCGACCATAAAGCATCCGTGCACGAGGAAGCCCGCCTTGCGGGCGTTCTTCATAAATTCAATTGCCTTGTCCGTGTTCTTTACGCCCTTGTGGATGTTTTGCAAAACTTCGGGACTTGCACTTTCGAACCCGACGCACATTTCGCGTCCGCCGGCCTTGTGCATCAGTTTGAGAAGTTCAAGCGGGACGTCGGCGCGGGCGTTGCAACTCCACGTAATTTTCAATTTGCGGCGCAAAATTTCTTCGCAAATTTCCTGGACGTGCCTGTGGTTTGCCGTAAACGTGTCGTCTTCGAAAAAGACTTCGCCCAGGTCCTCGAAATGCGCCTTGATAAATTCGAGTTCATCGACGACGTCCTTGGGATTCCGCATCCGGAACGTGTGGCCGTTCAGCGTTTGCGGAATGACGCAGTAGCTGCAGCGGTTGGGGCATCCGCGTCCGGAAAGGATGACGATGATGGGGTTGAGGTTTGCCCCGTAAAAGTAGCGCTTGTAGCAGGAGTAGAGGTGCTTGTAATAGGTTTTGCTCACCCACGGAAGCTCGTCGAGGTTCGCAATTTTGGGACCTTCGGGCTGAAAGTCGATGCTGCCTTCCGGGGTGCGGAAGGCGAGGCCCGCGATGTCCGAGGGCTTTGCAATTTCGCCGCGTAAAAGCCTGACGAGGTTCCGCGCCGTGTAGTCCGCCTCGCCAATAATCACGTAGTCGAGGTTCGGTTCCATTTGCAGGGATTCGAGAGGCTCCGCGGTCGCATGGGTTCCGAGGATGGCCGTCGGGACTCCAAAGAGAACCTTGAGCGTCTTGATGACGGAAAGGTCGTTGATGATGCTCGGGGTGCTGGTGCTTGCGATGATGAGTTCCGGTCCGAATTCCCGAATTTTTGAAACGGTCGCTTCGAGGTCCAGGTCCATTGCGGGACTGTCGATGAGCTGCACTTCGTTGTTGTCCGCTTCGACCGCCCCCGCCGCATAGCTGAGAAACATCGGCCAGTAGAGAGTGCTCGACTTGGTAACGCACGGGCTGCGGGATTCCCGGCTGAACATGGGGAAATATGGGGGATTTAAAAACGTAACACGCATAGGCACACAAAAAATACATTCTAATTTTAAAAAAGAACGAGGAAGAAAGAATGAAACTGAAAAACCTCCTGATTGCGAGCCTTCTAGGGCTCTCGGGCGTCTTTGCCGCGGACCTGGACACGGTTCGGGTCCTTTCGGAAACGGGCTCCCTGCAGGAACTTTACACGGTTCAAAAAGGCTCGCAGGTGCGGGAAGGACGCTTTACGTCCTACTATCCCGACGGAAAGCTCGGCGTCGAAGCGGACTACAAAAACGGAAAGCTCGACGGCCTCTACACGAGCTATTATGCGAGCGGTGCGCCTTGGCAAAAGATCCAATATGCAAACGGGATGGAACACGGCAATTCCGAAACCTTTTACGAAAACGGCAAACGGAAAAACCTCGACGTCTATTCTATCGGAATGCTTGAAGGCGTTTCAAAAAGCTGGGACAAAAACGGTACGCTGCGTTCGGAGTTTCGCTACGAGAACGGTCGCATCGAGGGCGTCGCCAAAATGTATAGCGACCAGGGAATCATTTCCGAGGACATGGAATTTGTGCACGGCGTTCGCGAAGGCGCCTATCACAAGTACAACAAGGGAATTCTTGTGCACACGGCAAAGTTCGTTCGGAACCGCTGCGTGGAAAACTGCGACTTTTAACCTTTCTTTTTTCGAAGGCCCTTAAAGAGAATGTAGCCGACAAAGAGGGCGGCGAGTCCGAGTAGAATCATCGAAAGTTCGGAGTTGTACTTTTGGATGATATCGCTTTGACCGTGCGCGACGACGCCGAGAACGGCCAAAACCGTGTTCCAGAGGAGCGCGCCGAGCGTTGTAAAAAGGGCGAACGGGAAAAGCTTCATGCCCGAAAGTCCGGCGGGGATGGAAATCAGCTGGCGAATTGCCGGGATGAGCCTTCCGACAAACGTGGAAACGGCGCCGTGTTTTCTGAAAAATTCTTCGGCATCCTCCACTTTTTTCGAATCAAGAAGGCACATCTGTCCAATGCGGGAGTCGGCAAAGCGATAGACTATCGGGCGTCCGAGAAACTTGGCGAGGTAGTAGTTGACAAACGCTCCGATGAGCGCTCCGAGCGTGGCAAAGACAACGAGGAGAACAATGTTCAGGCCGGAACCCGGCTGCAGGGCCTTGTAGGCCGCGGGCGGTACGACAATTTCGCTCGGGAAGGGAATGAAGGAACTTTCCACGGCCATTAAAAGCGTTACGGAACCGTAGTTCAGGTTTTCGCTATACCAGTCCGTCACTTTTGTGTAGATGGATGTGGAATCGCCGGCAAATGCCGCGGACGAAAGAAAAAGGACAAATACAAACAGAAGGGAAAGTTTTTTCATGCGGTTCCTTGAGTTATTTCAAAAGATAGTATAAGAGGTCACCTCTAAAAATTCAATTTTCAAAAATTTGGTTGCGATACTTCGCGCTAGCAGTCATTCAAAGAGCCAAAGACATCCAGTATTAGCCACTTTTCTTTCCTGCCATCGCTTGGTCTCACTCAAAGTTTCTTTACCAAAGCAATTTTTAGAGGTTTCCATAAAAACCGCGACCGCCCTATTTGAGGCGGTTGAACTTTTTCATTTCCCGGTCGAGCAGCGTGTCAATGTATTTGGCGTAGATGAGGGTCGTTTCCAGGTTGCGGTGGCCCAAAAGCTTGCTTGTGACGGGAAGCGGGATTCCAATCGTGATGCAAGTCGTCGCAAACGTGTGCCGTGCGATGTGGCAGTGCAAATGCCTGTAGCAGCCGAGCTTTTTGGCTCCGCTTCGCAGGCGCCTGTTGAAAAAGGCGTTGTCCGCAACGTGAAAAATGCGCCCGCTTGCGGGTCTTTTCAACAGAAGGCGCGCCTGGGCGGGAATCGGAATATAGACGGCTTCGCCCGTCTTGTGCATTCGCTTGTGAATTTTCCAGTCGATGATTTCTTTGGCGTCCAGGGATCTCAAATCGCTAAAGCGCAGCCCGGTAAAGCAGGCAAAAAGGAACGTGCGGACGGCGTCCCGCTCGGATTCTCGCAAGTTTTTTTCGCGGTCGAGAAAGTTTACATAGAGCGATTTCAGTTCGCGGACGGTGAGAAACTCCCTGGTCGAAACGGTCCGCCGGATTTTGATGCGCTTAAAAGGATCCTTTTCGAGCATGTCGTCGGAAATGAGTTTGTTTGTAAAACGGCGGAAGATGGAAAGGGATTTTCCGATGGTCGATTCGTGGTTTCCCGAAGCTTTTAAATGTTCGCGATAAGCCCGGATGAATTCCGTTGAAATTTCGTCAATCGAAAGCCTTGGCGCAAAGGCTTGAATCTTGTGCAGGTTTTCGCGGTAAGTGCGAACCGTGCTTTCGGCGAGAGTTTCGGAATCCTCTGTGAGATATTTTTGGGCAATGTCGATAAAGAGCATAAGGGCCTCCGGTTAAAAACGGAGGCAAAATATTTTCTTTATCCGTTGCAAAGATCCCGGTGAATTTTTTCGGCGATTTCACGGCCGGTGCGCAGCGCGAGTACGACGGTTTTCGGTCCGTAGAGGGCGTCCCCGCCGACGTAGATTTTCTTTTTGGCTTCTTCGCCGCTCGCGGAATCGATAATTTCGGTCGAAACCCGGTTTCCGACGGCAAAGATGACCGTGTCGCATTCGATTGTTTCGGCGGCTCCTTCGACGGGAACGGGCGTGGGACGTCCGTGTTCGTCGGGTTCTCCGAGTTCAAGGACTCCGAGATTTGCGCCTTTGACGCGACCGTTTTCGTCGGCGATAAAACCGCTCGGGCTGCGGAGTTCCAGGACTTCGACGCCTTCTTCCATCGCCTCGTGAATTTCCGTCCAGCAGGCGGGCATCTCCTTGACTGTCCGACGATAGACCAGTCGAACTTTTTCCGCTCCTTCGCGGAACGCCATTCGGGCCGCGTCCATTGCCACGTTTCCGCCGCCGATGACGATGACGTTTTTTCCCGAATCGAGGCTCTCGCCGCGGTTTGCGCTTCGCAGGTAGTCCCTCGCCGTCCAAATTCCCTTGAGGTCCTTTCCCGGAACGTTCGGAACGATAGGCTCATTTGCGCCGTTTCCGACAAAGATCGCGTCAAATCCCATCTTTAACAGGTCGTTGACGGAAAGGTCCCGTCCGATGTGGGTCTTCGGATGGGTGACGATTCCCATTTCCGGCAAAATGGAAAGTTCGTAGTCGAGAATTTTTTTGGGAAGGCGGAACTCCGGGATGCCGTAGCGCAAAACGCCTCCCAGCTCGTCGTATTCGTCAAAAATTTCGACATGATGTCCGCGTGTCCGAAGATCGATGGCCGCTCCGAGCCCTGCGGGGCCCGCTCCGACGACGGCAATTTTCTTGCCCGTAGAAGCGGCAATCGGGAGCGCCTTTTTTCCGCCCAGATGTTCGCGCTCGTAGTCGGCGCAAAAGCGCTCCATGTTTCCCATGTGAATTCCCTTGGCGGGATCCTTGAGAACCTTTCCGAGCGCACAGTTTGATTGGCACTGCCTTTCGTGCGGGCAGACGCGGCTGCAAATGGAAGGAATTAGGGACGTCTGGCGAATCAGGTCTATCGCCTTTTGAAAGTCGCCCTTGGCGACAAATTCCAGATATTCCGGAATGGGCATTCCGATGGGGCACGCCGCCGTGCAGGCGGGCTTTTTGCACTTCATGCAGCGGTTGGCTTCGACGCGGGCCTGTGCCACGGTAAATCCCAGGTTTGCCTCGTTCATCGTGGAACGCCTGGAAACCGGGTCGAGCTCTGCGGCAAATTGCGGAGGGATCTGTCTTTTTTCCTTTAACGAAACTTCCGGAAGCTCGGCAATGCGCGCGAGTTCCTTTTGGGCTGCAAAATCAAGAGCTTCAATGTCCGGCATAAAGTTTTCACCTTAAATCGTACAAATTTGTACTGTTTGGTGTAGTAATATAGTTTTTTGAACGGCATTATTGTAAAATTTTCGTCCGTACATTTTTTTGTATGGATTTTTGGGGACGAATTTTCTAAAAAAGGCTTGAAAATGCGCTTTGGGAACCTCTAAAAATTGCTTTGGTAAAGAAAATCGGGCATTCGGAAATTTCCCGTCATATTGAAAAAGACAGGGACGCCCGATGCCGGGCGGCCCTGTCGAGGTCTTTTAAAAATTACTCGTGGGCGCAGAAGGCCTGGGTGTCGATGCTTGCGACCTTGGAACCGTCTGCGGCGGAAACTTTGCGGATTTCGGCCGTTCCGTAGAGGGCGACCCAAAGATTTCCGTCCGTGTCGGAAACGAGGTCATAGGGATTGCTTCCGTCATCGAGCTTCACCTGCCACGTCGGCTTTCCGTTTGTGACGGCGATGTTTGCAAGGGTCGGGGTCGTAGAGCGTTCCATCAGATAGAGGGCGTTACCGACGACGGCGAGCTTGGAATCCTGGTAGTAGGAAACTCCCGCATCCTTGGAATCCTTGTAGTTCATGTAGAGCTTTCCGGAAGAGTAATCGGAAACGAATACATAGGGCGAGCCTTCGAGAATCTTGATGCTATACGGCGGACGTGTTTCGTTTTCGTCGGTGAGCGATACGAGCGTTTTCCCGTCATAGGTAAAGACGCCGATGTTCATCTCGTACGAGGAATAGTCCATATGGTATTCGCCGATGTAGAGCGTATTGGAAGCTTCGTCAAATTCCAGGGAGCCGCTTGCGTTTAGAATGCCGTCGAGAGTCGTGACATTGCCGGTAGAAAAGTCTATTTGGACGACGGGTTCGCTACCGTAGGCTTTATAGATGGCGGCATATCCCACGGTGCCGTCGGCATTCAGCACAAAGTCGTTCACGCCGCCGCCGAGCTTTTTTCCGCTCACAAAAAGGGTGGATGTCTTCTTTTTCAAATCGACTTTTTCGATGCCGCGGTTTTCGTCGGCCGGGAGGCTGAAACTTGCATCGTATTCGCCGGAAGTGGCGACATAGACGTTTCCGCCGCGAACCTTGACCGCCGACGGATTTTTGGTCGCAAGCCGAATCGTGTCGAGAAGTTCACCGCTTTTCGCATTGTAGAGGGCGAGAAGGCCGACTTCGGGAATCGTGTAATCGGCGGATTGCCTCTGGAAAACGGCAAACAGGGTGTCGCCCGAGACTTCGAGGTCCGCCGCGTTCGGCGTCGTATTCAGGTAGGTGATTTCGCTCGAAGAGGATTCCTCCGTGGAGCTTGAACTTTCGACTTTTCCGCTGCTGGAAGAGCTTGCCTTTTCGGAGCTGGAACTTTCGGCCTTTCCGCTGCTGGAAGAGCTCGCCTTTTCGGAGCTGGAGCTTTCGGCCTTTCCGCTGCTGGAAGAGACTGCCTTTTCGGAGCTTGAACTTTCGACTTTTCCGCTGCTGGAAGAAGCATCTTTTTCGGAACTGGAGCTCTCTTCAAGGCTTGAAGAAATCGGATCGTCGAAGCAGTTGCCTTCGTCGCACGAGACGCCCGAGCTGCTGTCGCTTCCGCATGCGCTTAAAAGAAGCGCGAAGCCTGTGGAAATGAGGAGGGGGAGGATCTTTTGACTCATGTCTTTTCCTTTGTTTGGGTGACATTCCCGGTTTGAACGGGAACTTTTTTTTGTGGGTTAAAACCTTTGGATGAGGGTTAGACGGTATTCCCTTCCGGGGAGCGGATTCGGGGAATAGAAGTTGGTGTAGGTTTCGTCCGAAATGTTCAGTACGGCAAAGGCTATTCGCGTACTTTCTATCGGAGAAAATCCGAGCGTCGCGTTGTAGCGGGCTACTCCCGGTTGGCGCGTCTGGTTCAAACGGTCGGAGTAAATCCGGGTGCGAAAGTTCGCGTCGAGCGTCAAGTCCAGATGGAACGGCAAATAGAGCTTTCCTTCGGCGTAGTAGCTGTGCACGGGTTCGCCGGGAAGAAGCTTTCCGCGATACATTTTGGCAAATCCTTTGTCCCGCGGATTTTGAATGGTGCCGCGGAGCGTCGTCTCAAAAAACGAGGCCGGTTTGCTTTTGAGTTCCAGCTCGATTCCGTAAATTTTTGCCTTGCTCGCGTTGAAGGCTTTGATGGTATTGTTTCCCGTAATCCAGTAAATGCCGTTTTCGAGGTCGGAGTAAAAATAGGTCGCGCTCAAAATCGAGTTTCCGGAAGGCGTCCGAACGAATCCGCCCGCTTCGAACCGAACCGCCGTTTCGTTTTTCAGGTTCGGGTTTGAAAGAACTCCGCGGTAAACGCCGTAGAGCTCCATCAATTGCGGCTGCCTGTAAAACCTTCCGATGGAAGCGTTTGCGCCAAAGCGGGAATCTTTTTCGCCGAGCTTCACCTGGAGCATTCCCGAAAGGTTCAGGTCCCGATTCTTGGCGCTTTGAATGGTTGCGGTCCCGGTGGGCATCAGAAATTTTCCGCCGTCGATATCGTCGAACGTCTTTTGGACGGTCCCTTCCGCGACAAGGGACATCCAGTCGAACGCAAAGAATTCGCCGCTTCCGGAAACGGTTCCTCCGTAGCGGGAAAGTCCAAAGTCACGAATGCTTCCGCGGGCTTCCCAGCGTTCCGCGCTGCCGCTTGCCCGGAGCGTTCCGTCAAAGCGGTCGAGGACGAGGTTCATAAGAAGTTCCGGACAGAGCCTGTAGCCCGCAAGGCCGTATTCAATGTAGTCCGGGTAGCTGTAGCCCACAAAATCGAGCGGGTAGTAGGATGCGGAAACGTTCTTTTCGAATTTTCCGCCGAGGCCCGCTTCCAAAAACAGATGGTCGAAAAACGCCGGAGTTTCCAGCCTGTAGTTAATTTGTGCGCTTTGACCGGTAAAGTTCGCCACCTTGGTCTGGGAACTTTCGAGGCCCGGGTTCCCGGCCTTTGTCCAGACGATATTTGCGCCGAATGTCGAAAAGTAATCGCCCGGATGCAGAATGCGGTAGTTGAAGTTTCCGGAATATTCCGAAAATTCCGCATTTTTTCGTTTGTCCGTAAAGTCGTCGTCCGTGTTGTAGGCGGTGCCGTTCCGGTTTGCAAACTCGTAATCATTATCGCTGTGACGCGCCGAAACGTTTGCGGAAAAGTTCATGCTGTCGGTCGGCGAAACGCTCACCTGGAGCGAACCTTCGATGGAATTGTGGCTGCCGTAGCTTCCGAGAAAACGCCCGCCCGTTTTGGGCGAGGCCTTTTTCGTCACAAAGTTGATGACTCCGCCGAGGCCCGATCCGCCGAATCTGGCCGGGACGCGGTCCTTATAGACTTCGATTTTTTCGACATTGTTCAGGTCGATGCTTCCGAGATCCGCTCCGCCGCCGCCCGCATCGTTTTTGGGAATTCCGTCGATGCAAATCAGAATGTTTCGTGAAGCGATACCGCGGATGCTCACCGTTTGGAAGCTTCCCATGCCGCCTTGCCTGGAACTTTGAATTCCGGGAAGCGAAGAAAGGACTTCGGCTGCGGATAGGCCGCGACCTTCCCAGGCGTCGGGCGTAATTTCCTCGTAGCCCGGAAGAATTTTTGAAGTCGCGTTTTTTGAAAGCGCAATCTCGGAGACGCCCAGGTCCTGGACTTCTTTCGCGTTTGCTGTCTGCGCAAGCGCAAGGACGACACCGATCGTGCCGATTGTAGAACTCAATGTCTTTCGCATCGTTCCTCAGCGCTCCGCAGTGGCGGAGCTTTTTTGCTTTTGCAGTTCTTCTGGCTCGGGCGTCGTTCTACTGCCGGTTCCTTCGCATGGGCTTCGGAGGTTTCCACACTGGTTTTGAAATTTACCGGTTTCGTCTTCCCTTACAGCGGCGGGACCGCTCCGGGTTTTCACCGGATTCTCTCTTTTGCGCGCGGACCGCAATCCTTGCACAAAAGGCTTTTCGGGGCACAAAAACAATTTCGACGTCAAATATATAAAATGCGGACTTTGAAAGAGCCGCCCCGCCTCTTGCGGGCTTGTGGAATTCCTGTTTTGCACATTACAGGGTCCAGGAGGACGTTCACACTCCACCCTCCACGCTCCACACTTCACATTCCACACTCCACACTTCACATTCCACACTCCACACTTCACATTCCACTCTCCACCCTCCACTCTCCACCCTCCACACTCCACTCCGCGCCTTTTCCAAAACGACCCGTTCTCGCAAAATTGTTATATTCTTTTTGTGATGGAACATCCAGATTTTGGCTTTGGCCGCGGGCCTTTTTTTGCGGGCGTCCTTTCGGCGGAGACGCTTCGGGATATAGAAGAAAATCCGCTGGGCGACCTTTCGCGGGCCGCGGGGCTGTGCACGGCTCTCGAAATTCGCTATGACCTTTTGCTTTCCGCCGGTTGCCCGGAAGGGTCGCTCGGAAGCGTTGCGGAGAGGGTCAAAAGTCTGTTTCCGAAAGCGCTCCTCATCGGAACGATGCGGCTCGTTCGCGACGGGGGAACCTTTCCCGACGAAGAGGCTCTTTCCCGTGCAAAATACTTTGTACGGATCCTTTCGGAAAAGGTCGTTCCGGACTACCTCGACGTGGAGGCCGAGGAATTTGCGGGGCTTGTAACTCAAATCGAAGAACTTTGGAAAAGTGACGAACGGCGAAAGAACACGGCCGTGCCGCTCCTTTCCGAATTTCCGAAAAAGGTTCTCGTTTCGCATCACGACTTTCAAAAGGTTCCGTCCGAAGAGGAACTCGAAAAAATTTTGGGCGTTGCCCGCGGGCCGGAAGGTCGCTCTCTGCTTTGCGGCGGGCTGAAAATTGCCTGCATGAGCACCTCCGCCGGGGACTTTGACCGCGTTTACCCCTGGATCCGGGCGGTCAAAAGAAACGTCTCTCCCGAACTGTTTTCGTGCTTTGCCATGGGAAAGACCGGCGAGGATTCCCGCATCCGGAGTCTCCTTTCGGGTGCGAACCTTACCTATTGCTCGCTCGGGCGCGCCGTCGCCCCCGGACAGATTCCCGTCGAACGTGCGGAAACCGCCTACCGTGAACTGCTTTTGCAGGCCGAAAATGTCGAAAGTTCGGGCAAAACCGTCAAAAATGGCGGATTTGACCTGTAAAAATGCTTTTTCGCTCACAGGGCTTTCCAACTCCCTTTTTTTTGCTAAACTTTTAGAAAAGAAGCAACAAGGAAACATCTATGCGTCTTTCTGAACGATTTGCGGACAATTGCGTGATCATCAATTCGCAAAGCACGACCAAGGAACAGATTCTGAACGAACTGGTGAATACGCTTTGCGCCTCCTACAAGCTCGAACATCGGGACGAAATCTTCGATGCCGTCTGGAAGCGCGAACAGACCCGCTCTACGGGTATCGGCTGCGGACTGGCCGTCCCCCATGCAAAGATTGACTACGTGGACCGGATGTGCATGGTCGCCGCGACGGTCGAAAAGGGGATTGACTTTGACGCGATGGACGGCGAACCGGTACACCTTCTGATTTTGATTGTGAGCCCGGGAAATACGGTCGGACCGCACCTGAAGGCGCTTTCTTCGGTGAGCCGCATTTTGGCGAACGCCGAAGTCCGCAAGGACCTGATCGAAGCCGGAACCCAGGCCGATTTTCTCGACATTTTGGGAAAAGCCGAAGACAAATATCTGTAAAACGCGACGGGAATGCAAAATGAGCCTTGACGCTTTGCGCGGGCTTTTGTATTTTTGCGTTGCCTTGGACGATTAGCTCAGTTGGTTTAGAGCGCTGCTTTCACACGGCAGAGGTCACTGGTTCAAATCCAGTATCGTCCACTTCAAGAGATTCGTTTGGAACGGATCTCTTTTTTTCGTATATATTTAAGGTTATGAGCGATTTTGTCGATGAATCCAAAATTCCGGAACCGCCTGTCGGGGCACACCTCGTCTCGCCGAGGCTTGGCTTCAATCATCACGGCCTGTATGCCGGGAACGGCCGGGTGATTCATTATTCGGGGATGGCGCGGACGCTTTCCTTTCGGGACATTTTAAAGCTTCCGGGGCTTATCCGCTACGGCGCCGTGGTCAAGACGTCGCTTCGCCGTTTTTGCGACGGCCACGGATTTCGGGTTGTCGAGCATCCGCATGCGAAGTTTACCGGGGAAGAAGCCGTCCTTCGGGCCAAAAAGCGCCTCTACGAGCGTTCCTACTACCTTTACGGGAACAATTGCGAGCATTTTGTGAACTGGTGCATCGACGATACGTTCAAGAGTTCAAGCGTGACGCGCCTGCTTTTTCTGTTTGCCGCTTTCGGCTTTTTGCTGCATGCGCTTTGCCTTTCGAAGGTTTCGCGCAAGTTTCCTTCGGGGGCGCGGTTCTTTTTTAACGTGTTCTTTGCGGTGGTCGGGGCTCTTGTGGTTTCGCACTTTACGCTCGACGCGATGCAGCCGGCTGCGGAAATGCGCGGCCGGGAACGTCGGAACCGTTATTTTGGACGTGTCGGCACGTGGTGCGGGTTTGCGCTTTCGCCCTTGTTCGCGCTTTTGGGCGCAAGCAGGAATTCACCGCTTTCGGGGAGCTTTTTCCCGTTCTTTTTGCCGGTTGTCGGCGGAGTGGGAACCTATGGAATTTTCCGTTTGAAGGATACGCTCGGACGCGATGCGCTGCGGCGTGAACGGAAACGGACCGCGGAATCCCTGGTGCCGGACGAAATTGAAGCGGACGGCGGGGAATCCTAAAGGTCTCCTCTAAAATTTTTACGGCTCCGTGCAACGATTCGGCGTGCCGAAGCATCTCAATCATGTGAAAAAACGAAAACAGATGCTCTTTTTGCTTGCGGCGCTTGTCGGGGTTTCCTCGGCGGCACCGCTTTCACTTGAGGATTGTGTCCGGATGGCCCGCGAGCGCAATCTCGATATGGAGAGCGCAAGGCTTTCCGAGCGGGCTTCCGAAGCGGCGCTGAACTCCTCCCGGACTTCAAAGTATCCGACGCTTTCCGCGAGCGTGAACCAGAGCCTTTACGATAGCCCGTTCAACGGACAGACGCAGGACCATTACCGTCTGAGCATGGGAATTTCGGGCTCCTACACAATCTGGGATGGCGGCGCAACGGGCTTAAACGTCGAAAGCAGGCAGCTTTCCTACGAGGCGTCCAAGTTCAATACGCAACTCGCCGCGCTGACGGTGCAGGAATCCGCGATGAACGCCTTCGTGGATCTTCTTGCCGCGGGCGAAAACCTTTTGACGGCCCGGGCCGCCAAGGAACTTTCCGATTCGCTGGTCCTTTACAACGAGCGCCTTTTTGAAGCGGGAACAATTACGCGGAGCGATCTCGCCCTTGTCAAAAGCGATGCGGCAAGCGCCAATGTCAAGCTGATTTCGGCGGAGCAGACGGAACGCTCGGCCAAGACGTCCTTGCGGCAGATTTTGGAACTTTCCCGTGCGGATTCGCTTGAAATCCGGTCCATCGAGTCCGCCTACGAAAAACCCGCGGATATGGGCACCCTGCCGACGTTCGAAACGGTCATGTCCGAAACGCGCAAAAACTATCCGGCCCTAGTCTCGGACAGCCTCAAGGAACTCGCCGCGGCAAAGGACGTGACGCTTGCGGGAAAGAACAGTTCCATTACGGTTTCGCTCGGAGCCTCGGCCACGACCGGGTTTCAGGCCTGGGAATCCGACCGCTACGGTCGCCAGCTAAAGAACGGCTATACGCACAGCATTTCGCTCGGAATCAACATTCCGATTATTGACGGCGGCACGACGCAGGCCAAGGTCCTTTCGGCGCAGGTCGAAAGCGAACGCGCCAAGGTGACGCGCCGCGAAACGGAAAAGTCCCTCGAAAACAGTTTGGAACAGCTCTATATGCAGGCCGAGAGCGCCGATGCGAGCTGGCTTGCCGCCATTTCGAGCCTCGAAAGCGCCCAGGAGGCGTATGACGTCGCGGTGGAACAGCGGAATGCGGGAACCTTGACGTTTACGGACTTTCTCGAACAGAAAAACAATTTGCAGAGCGCGCAAAGCGTCCTAATCCAGGCAAAATATACGAGCATTCTCGCCCGGAAGCTGCTCGAACTTTATATGGGGAATTTCCAATGAAGAAAACAAAAATTTTGATTCCTCTCGCCGTCCTTCTCGTTGCGGGCGGAATTGCGTACAAATTTATCGCCTCGCCTTCCGGCGGCGAAATGAAGGTCTTTGTGAGCGAAAAGGCGGCCCGCGCTTCGATTCAAACGACCATTTCCTCGACGGGAACGCTCTCGCCGATGGATACGGTGAATATCGGCACGCAGGTCTCCGGCGACATCAGCAAAATTTATGTCGATTTCAATTCCAAGGTCAAAAAGGGCCAGGTGATTGCGGAACTGGACCGCTCCAAGCTCCAAACGGTTCTGTATCAGTCGAAAATCGCCGCTTCGAGCGCCAAGGTGGATTACGAGCACAAGCTCGCCGTGTACAATCGCACCAAAAAGCTCGCGGAGACGGGAAGCGCAAGCTCCGTCGAATTGGAAACGGCCGAATACGAGATGAACTCGGCAAAGCTCTCGTGGGATACCCGCAAGAGCGAGGTCAAACAGGCGGAACTGAACCTGAGCTATTGCATCATCAAAAGCCCGATAGACGGCGTCGTGCTCGAACGTTCCGTGGATGTGGGTCAGACGGTTGCCGCTTCGATGAGCGCACCGACCCTCTTTATTCTCGCCAAGGATCTTTCCAAGATGCGCGTGATGGCGGACGTTGACGAAGCGGACATCGGAGCCGTCAAGGCGGGCCAAAAGGTGAGCTTTACGGTGGATGCGTTCCAGGACGATACGTTCCAGGGAACCGTGGAATCCGTGCGCCTGAATCCGACGGTGACGTCCAATGTGGTCACCTACACGGTCGTTATTTCGGCCGAAAATCCGGATCTCAAACTTTTGCCAGGGATGACCGCAACGTGTACGATTGTGACGGAAGAAGTGGAAAACGCGCTGAGCGTTCCGGTTGCCGCCATCAAGTTTTCGCCGGGAAAAATGGAAAAGAAGGCCTCCTCGGACGATGACGATTTTGCTCCGCCGCCTCCCGGCATGGGCGGAAACGCTCCTGCCATGCACAAGGCCAGTTCTTCCGTCCCGAAAATTGTCGGAAAGAACGTCTGGATTAATAACAACGGACGTCTGGATTTTCGCCCGGTGCGGACCGGAATCAACGACGGCGTAAACGTCGAAATTCTGGAAGGCCTCTCGGACGGGGATTCCGTCGTGGTCCGCGAAGAGACCGTTTCAGAGGCAAAGCCTCAGATGGATTCGGACGGGGAAAGTCCCTTTATGCCCGGGCCGAAGCGCAAAAAGAAGTAAATCCTCAAGAGAGAGAAAAGAAAGAGACCGGCGCATGCCGGTCTCTTTTCCTGTTTGAAATTCGCACCGATTATTTGACGATGCCGAGCTCTCCGAGCTTGATAAAGCCGTTGATCTTTTCGCCGAGCCGGACGTGCGCCCAGCCTTCCTTCAGGTCGAGAACTTCGACGGAGGTTCCTTCGGAAAGCATGTTGAGCGTTTGGGACTTGTCGCTCGGACCGCTTGTGACGTCGGCGCTTTCCGCAATGACGATTCCCACCGAATACGTCTTTTCGCGGTAGATCTTGTAGCCCGCGCTGCAGACGAGAACGCCCAGGCACAGGGCCAGCGGAATTGTCAAAAGGGAGAGAACGAGCCTTGCCCGGGGACGCGCCAGGAGAATTTTCAGAATCTGGACGAGCATAATCGCCCAGACGATTCCAAGCGCAATGAAAAGTTCTTTTTTGAGCGAAAAGAAGTGGTGCGCCCTGAAAAGAAATTCTAGAATGGGATTTTCCTCTTCGTCGGCTTCGACCTTGTCCTTGGTGAGGCTCTTCGCGAACTTTAGATTATAGGTGTAGTCCTCGTTTGTCGGGTTTCGGCGGAGAGCCTTTTCGTAATTCAAAATCGAAAGGCCGATTCTTCCTTCGCGAAAATAGGCGTTCCCGAGGTTGTAAAACAGGTCCGCGTCGCTGTAGCCGTTGTCGATGCAGTTTTGCCAGGCTTCGGCGGCCGATGTAAAGTCCCCGGCTTTGTAGGCGGCGGCTCCGGTGTAAAGGGTCTTGCAGTTTTCGCTTGCAAAGAGTGCCGTGCCGAGGCAAAATAAAATCAAAAGGGATTTAGAGGTGACCCGAAAAAACTTTTTCATTTTAAAATCTCCAGGCTGTCGCAAAGGACTTCAAAATCTTTCAGGGATTTTTCGCGGTCTTCCGAAGTTCCTTCGACCGGGGCGAACCGTGCAAAGGCGCATGCTTCCAGCCATTTGAGCACCTTTTCAAGCGATTCGGGCGGTAAACCGAGTTCGTTCAGGTTCGACTTGACCTGCTCCTGCGTCATGCCGCGGAATTCCCTGTTCGAAAGATCGGAAAGATATCCGACGAGACCTTTTTCGAGCGCCGCATAAAAAGCCTTGACTTCGTTTTTCGAAAGGGCCTTTTTGGCCTCGGCCATAGACGCATTGAGATTCTTTTTGGCGCTTGCCTTGCGCACGCGGGCCGCGTCTCCGGAATACTTTCGGTGCGAACGGATGAATGCGACAAGGATTGCGTACAAAATAAACGGCAGGACGAAAAGGAGCCAGAAGCCGACCGATTTGTAGGGCGGAACCTCTTCGACCGTGGCGGATGTGACCGGGTGAATGTAGCGAATGTCCCGACCGAGGTCTTCAATTTCCGATTTGGCAGCGGGCGTGTAGGAGGGAGTGCTTGGCGCGTTTGCGCTTGCCGAAGTCGCTTCGCCTTTTTCCACCTGGATTTTCCAGGGCCCTTGCGTTTTGCTTTCGTACTTTTTCTTTGACGGATTGAACCAGGAATAGGTGATTTCCGGAATGTGGAATTCGCCCTTCTTTTTGGGGTAGAGGAAAATGCGGATGTCTTTTGTGGTGACGACCTTTCCGCCCGCGACTTTTTTCTTGATGTCGTTTTCGGGAGGGACGGTGCGGAAGTCCGAGAAGTCGGGGAGAACCGGATCGGTGATGGTTCCCGGTTTTCCGTCGCCCGAAATGCGGATGGAAAACGTGAGAGCGTCCCCGAGCGCGAGGGAATCCTTGTCAAAGGAGGCTTCAAAGGAGTAGTTTCCGACCATTCCCGAAAAGTCCTTGGGCTTCCCCTGGGCGGGAAGCGGCAAAACCTTGATTTTGACGGGAGCCGTTTTGGCTTCGGCCTCGACGGGCTCCTGTTGGACGGTCTTGAAGCTCATGGAAAATCCGCCGCTAGACTTGTTCTTTTCGACGACCTTGGGCTCGCCGATTTTTGTGTAGGTGAACTTGAACGGCGGAATGGAAAGCTCTCCGGACTTGACGGGCGAAAGCCATGCGAACTTCGCCTTTCCCTGCATTTCGCGCGGGGCGTCCGGAATGGGAGCGAGCTTCAGGTCGGTGGAAATGTTTTCGGCCCGGTGCGCGATAAAGTCGTTTCCGAGGTCCATGTTTGTCGCGACGAGGTTTCCCTGAAAATGTTCAAACGTGTGAAGCGAAAGCGTGACGGAAAGCTGCTCGCCTTCATAGACGGTCCGCTTGTTCGGGGTAAGCGTCGCGATGACCGCCGGGTCGTCGTAGGACTTTTTCACTTCGATGTTGTTCAAATGAAAAATGTCGTATTCCGTCTCGCCTATTTTCCACGTGAGAACGCCGGCCGCCTTGCGGCCCGTCTTTTGCGGAGCAACGAGATGAAAGCGGTATTGCCTGGCGGTAAAGCTTTTGCGCCGTTCCACACGAACATCCGCGGAGTCGAGGCTTTTCAGCACAAATCCGTTTTGCACGGAAAACTTCGGAACTTCGCGCGGACCGTATTCTTCGAGATTCTGGGTATCGACGGTAAACTGGAGCGTAAATTCCTCGCCCGCGGAAAGCGTGTTCTTATCGACCTGAATGTCCCAGGGCCCGCGCGTAATCATCTGGCCCGGATGGCTCGACTGCATTCCGCCGCCCATCATCGCGACCATCTGCTGGTGCATCTGGTCCATCATCGCCCAGGGATCGCTTACCTGCGCCGTGGCGCCCATTTCAAAGAGAAGAATAAAAAACAGAAAGCGTTTCATAACGAACTAAAAATACAAAAAAGCTATCTTTGAGCCATGATTTATCAATCGTTGGAATCGCTCTTTCTCGATTATCCGCAAATCCAGATGCTCGGCCCCGTGGGAAGCGGAAAATCCAGGCTCCTCCGCGAATTTTCCGAAGCGCATCCGCGGGTCTCGCTTTCCTCGACGGAAATCCAGCGAAGAATCCAACGGGCGCTTGCCCCTTTTTGGCAACAGCGCTTTATCAGCCTCCGCGACGACGACGCTCCGCGTGTCCGCGACCTGCTTTTAAAACCGAAGTTCTTTTTGAATTCCGCGCACTACGTCGAGGACGACCCTTTTGCCCCGACAAACCCCGAAAAGCTCGAAGAGGCGCTCGCAATGGCGAACCTCCCCGAAACGGTTCTCAAGGTAAAGCTTCTAAGCCTTTCGAACGGGGAACTTCGCCGCATCCTTCTCGCCCGGCAGTGGATGGAAAGTCCGGAATATCTCCTGTTCGACGATCCGTTCGGAGGACTCGACCCGGAATTTCGCACGCACCTCGCAAAGGCCATTCTCAAGATGTCGAAGACGGGCGTCAAAATGGCGGTGAGCCTGCAGCGAAAAGAGGAACTGCTCCCGGAAATCCCGGCGTTTGTATATGAGAATGGCGAGTTTCACAGGTTTGACGGCGAACTTCCCATAGAAATTGCGGAACCCGTCGAAAAAAAACAGGACGTGACTGCCTACGTTTTTGAAACCCTGCGCACGCCCGAAAATGTCGGCGAGACGCTTTTTGACCTGGAAAACGTGACGGTCCGCTACGGTTCCTCGGTCATCATCGACAATCTGACGTGGCGCGTGAAAGCGGGAGAACATTGGGTGGTGATGGGCCCGAACGGCGCCGGAAAAAGCACGCTTCTCGCACTGCTTTCCGCGGATCACCCGCAAATGTATTCGAACGACATTACGCTCTTCGGAAAAAAGCCCGGTGCGGGCCTCGACATTTGGAAGCACAAGGCCCAGATTGGATTTTTCTCGCCGGAACTCGCAACGCAATACCGCGAAAAGCTGAACATCGGGGACGTCCTTTGCACGGGCTTCACAACGGGCCTCGGACTTTTCAACCCGCCGTCCTGGGAAGAACGCGCCAAGGCCAAAAAGTGGCTGGAAGAGCTCGGGTTTTCGGATGCCGGGCGGCCGTTCGATTCTCTCTCGGCGACGGAGCGGAGGCTTGTCCTCATTGCCCGCGCCGCTATTCGTCCGCCAAAGGTTCTGATTCTCGACGAACCGACGCAAGGAATGGACGTTGCTTTTCGCGAACGCCTTTTTGACCTGTTGGAATTTCTTTCGGGCGAAACCGCAATTATCCTTGTGACGCACTACGACTGCGAATGGCCCAAGTGCATGACGAACGTGCTGCGGATGCCGAAGTTCTCGTTAAAGGAAAACTAGATTAAAAGTTTCGCCGCGAGGTTTCCGAGATAGACGGCGAGGATTCCGAAAAAGACGCTCCCCGCCGCATAAAGGGCGAACATCAGAACGTTTCCGTCGCGGAACAGCTGAAGGTTTTCGTTTGCAAAAGTGGAAAACGTGGTAAGTCCGCCGCAAAATCCGACGGTGAGAAACAGCCGCGCGTTCGGGCTTAAGGTGCGCTCCGAGAGTCCGTAAAAGAGCCCAATCAGAAGGCAGCCGCCGATGTTTACGGCAAAGGTCCCGAGCGGAAAATGTCCCATTGCCGGGAAGAACTTCGAAATGCATCGGGTCGAAAGGAACCGGCAGATTCCGCCGAGCGCGCTTCCGCACCCTACCAAAAAAATCGATTGGAGCATGCGACAAATATAGGTTTTCCGCCGGGCCATTGCAAAGCCTTTTGGACAGAAGAAAAAAACATTCCCCGATTTTTATATTTTGTGCATTCAAGGTAAAGGATTGACAGTGATTACCGAAGAACAGATTCTCAAAGCTTTGTCCGTGGTTCAGGATCCGGATTTGAAGAAGAATATCGTGGAACTCGGATTTGTGAAGAACATCCGAATTTCAAAGGATGCGGACGTGGAACTGGACCTTGTCCTGACGACACCCGCGTGCCCGATCCGCGACCGTTTTAAGACCCAGTGCGAAGAGATTCTTCGGCAGTCCGGTGCGAAGACGGCAAATGTCGTTTTGCGCGCAAACGGCCGTGTCGTCAGTTCCGAAAAGGCGGAACCGAACAACAACGAGCTTTTAAAAGACGTCAAGCGGATTGTGGGCGTTGCAAGCGGCAAGGGCGGCGTCGGAAAATCCACGGTGACGGCAAACCTCGCCATGGCCCTGAGCCTTGCCGGCGCAAAGGTCGGAATTCTCGACGCGGACATCTACGGGCCTTCGATGAACATCATGTTCGGAGTTGAAGAGGCGCCCGAAGTTTTTGAGGACAGAACCATCGCTCCCGTCGAGGTCAAGGGCGGAATTTCCCTTATTTCGATGGCGATGTTCGCGGAGTCGGACAAGGCGACGATTTGGCGCGGCCCGATGGCAAGCCAGATGATCCAGAACTTTGTGCACCGCGTCCGCTGGGGCGAACTGGACTACCTGCTGATAGACTTTCCTCCCGGAACGGGCGATATCCAGCTGACGCTCACCCAGCAATGCCCGCTTTCCTGTGCCGTTGTCGTCACGACCCCGCAGGAAGTCGCTCTCGCGGACTGCCGCAAGGGACTTGCCATGTTCGACAGCGTCGGCGTCCCCACGGTGGGAATCGTCGAAAACATGAGTTACTTTATCTGTGACGGATGCGGCAAGCATCACGAAATTTTCAGAACGGGCGGCGGCGAGCGCATTTCAAAGGCTCTCGGGGTTCCGCTTCTCGGAAAAATTCCGTTGGAACCCGCGGTTGCGGATGCCGGGGACCTGGGAACGCCCGTCGTGCTTCGCTATCCGAACAGCGAAAGTGGCAAGGCCTTTGCGGACATTGCCGAAAAGACCATCCAGGCCGTGGCGCGTCTCGAGCACACGTCAAAGGAAGTTTTGCACAATTTCCGCTACAGCTTTGAAGAACTCCCCGTGGAGGCCGTATGATTCAACCTGTCAAGATTTTTCGCACAGGGAAAAACGAACTGGGATTTGACTTTGACGACGGTTCCCGCGCCGTCTTCCCTTTGCGCGCCTTGCGCCTTGCGTGCCCGTGCGCGCTTTGCGTCGATGAAAATTCCGGCGAGCGCCTTCTCGATCCGAAAACGGTTCCGGAAGACATTTCCATTGAAAGCATTCAGTCCGTGGGCCGGTATGCGGTCGGCATTCTTTGGAGCGACGGGCATCGGACGGGAATTTACCCTTATGATTTGCTCAAACGCTTGTCGGACGATTTGACGAAAAACGCGTAAAAAGCCATATTTTATGCGGTAAAATTTTTTGGCGTAGGTTTGTCCCCATGAGTGATTTTAACGAATCCCTGTACTTTCGAGACTTGAATCGGTATCCGACTTTAAAGCCGGAGGAAGAAGCCGCGCTGATTGCTATCATCAAGGACGGCAAGACGGAAGAAATTCGCCAGTCCGCTCTCCAGCATCTTATCCGCGGAAACTTGCGCTTTGTGGTGAGCGTCGCCCGAAAGTATCAGGGCCGCGGACTTTCCCTGCTTGACCTCATCAACGAAGGGAATCTTGGCCTTTTCAAGGCGGCCAAGCGCTTTGACAGCACAAAGGACGTCAAGTTTATCAGCTACGCGGTCTGGTGGATTCGACAGTCCATTCAAAAGGCCCTCTTTGAACAGGTCGGCTCCGTCCGGATTCCGCCGAACAAGCTTACCCTGGTAAACCGTTTTAAGCGCGCCCTGGTGCAGAACGGCGGCGATTACGAACGCACAATGGCCATGCCCGAATTCGCGGGCTCGGAACAGGACATTGTCGAGGTGATGGAAAAAATCGTCGATATTTCGCTCGACGCCCCGATTAGCGACGACGGCTCTTCCGGGGATTCCGTAAGTTCCCTTATGGACGTTCTGGGGACGGAAGGGAACCAGGAAGACGAAATGGAGAAGAACGAGCGCAAGGCCCTGATCGACGGCATTCTCAAGTCCCTGCCGCGCCGCGAAGAGGAAATCTTGCGGATGTTCTACGGTCTCGATACGGTCGAGGATACAACTCTCAAGGACATCGGCGAAGACCTGAAGCTGAGCCGCGAGCGCGTCCGCCAAATCAAGAACAAGACATTGCGCAAGCTTCAAAAGAACAAGGAAAAGCGCGAACGGCTGGGCGATTTTCTGGAAGACTGATGCGGATTCCGAAAAACAAGGCTCAACGGGCTGCCGTCTGCTTTTTGGCGCTTCTCGCATGCGCCTTTGTTGTGATGGCCGCCTTTTACGCCTATGGAAAGTTTGGTCCCAAAAAAGTTTTGACGGCCGATGTGCCGTTCGGGCTCCCGGCTGGGACGGAAATTGCCGTGGGCGACACTCCGGATACGCTTGCGGGCCTCGGAGCCTTGCCCGGACTGACCGTGCAGGAGCTTCACCGTGCGGGCGACCTTGAACGGAACGGTCGCTTTATGGATGCCGCGGAAATTTACGAGGCCATTTCGTTGCAACATCCCGACGTGTTTCTCGCGGAGTGGGGCGTCGTTCGGACTCTTTTTCTTGCGGATTCCATCGCCCCGGTCTGGACCTCCCTGTTTGATTCGCGGATGCGGAACATCAAGTCCCGCTACCCGGAGTCCTCCGTCTCGTTTCTCTCGGATGCGATGTTTGCCGCCAAGGCGCAAAGCTTTGGACCGGCCCTTGAACTTTCCCGGATTTCGACGGAAAAGGCTCCGGCGTTTGCCTATGCGCGGCTCTTTTACGCCGAAATGCTTTATCGTGCGGGGCGTCTTTCCGAAGGCAAGTCTGAGGTCAAGGTTGCCATTTCGCTTTCGCGCGGAACGGATGCGGACGCCTACGAGCTTCTTTCCCGAATTTTTCACGACGAAGGGGACCTCGACAGCTGCGAACGCGTCATCGACTTTGCCGTTTCCAAGTTTCCCGTCCATCCGAAGTTACTTTGTATGCAAGGACTTTTGCTCGAATACAAGGGACTCTTTGACGATGCTGAAAACGTTTACCGCCGGATTCTCGCCATCCGCCCGGACTTTTCAGGTGCGACGGAGGCACTGCTTTCGCTCGGACAAAAAGCGCCGCCCGGTAAGACGGCGGGGCGGCTCTCTCCCAAGGATCAGGCGCAGGTCGCGTGCAACATCCTCGAACCTCTGGTTTCGCGCTACCCCGACAATTTACCGCTTCGCGAGGCGCTCGGAATTGCCTACCTGAAGGGCAGGGAGTTTAACCTGGCAAAGGCCCAGTTCGCCGAAATCCAGAACCGCGACCCGGAATATCCCGAAATTCGAAAGCGTCTGCAGGAAGCCTCCTCGCTTCCGTCCGAACGCGAGGTCAAAAAGAACATCCTCGCCGACAATCTGAACCGCGCAATCGACAGCATGCGGACGCTCCCCGTGCAGGGGCACTCCTTTGAATCGAGCCTCGGCCATTATCTTGTGCGCTACGGCGCGACGGAAAAGGAATTCTTTACAAAGTATTCCGCGTCAAACTTTCAAAAGCTCAAAAACAACGCGTGGCAGGAAAGCTTTTTTGACGCTCCCTATTTTCACCGCTACACGGCCCTTTTCGACAAAAAGGGACGCTTTTACGGCGTGCACGTGGTGGTGACGGACTCGAACGTCGTCGCAAACAAAACGGCGACAAACACGCCCGAAATTTACACGATGCTCCTCCAGCTGAATTCGAGACTTTCCGGGCTCGGAACGGAAACGGGCGAAACGGATTGCGAAGGAACGGTCATCTCGGGCGCCACGTGGGAAACCCGCGACAACTTTGAAATGCTCGCCCGCGTGGTCGGAAAACCCGCCGAAATTCGGATGATTCGCCTCGACAAGTCGAAAATTCCCGCCGGAATGCGACTTTGCGACTATACCAAGTACCTTTTCCTGTATTGATTTGTACTTTACCCGTATGCGCATCCGACCGGTCCTTTTCGTTTTTCTCTTGAGCTTTTTCGGAATTTTTTTCGAAGGATGCACTTGCTGCGCCTATTTGAACCACATCTTCAATGCGGACAGAAATTACGAGGACGCCGTAAAGCTCGAAAGCGCGAGCGCCGATTCCATCCCGGCGGATTCCGAGGTCGTCGCCACGGGAGAGGCCGCCAAAAAATACGACAAGGTCATCGAAAAGGGTTCCCGTGTGCTGGAGCGTTTTCCGGACAATGACCACCAAACGGCCCGCGCCGTATTCTTGATTGGGGAATCCTTCCGTCACAAGGGAGAATGGGCCAAGGCCGTCGCCAAGTACGACGAGTTCGAACGGTATTTTTCCGACCACGATTCCATGCCCAAAGTGGAATACGAACGCGCCTACTGCCTTTACAAGAACGGCGAATATGACGTGAGCCGCTTTGCGCTCCAGTCCATTCTCGATGCGGGGCACGAACATCCCTTTTATAGCGACGGACTGAATCTGCTTTCCCTTTTGGAAGAGAAGGGCGATTTTACGGAACAGGCGATTGCCGCTCTCGAAAAAATGCTTGCCGATACGAACGGGACGCCCTACATGCGCGGCCGTGCTCATCTCCGGCTCGCTTCGCTCTATTTTCAGATGGAAAACTTTGTGAAGGCCCGGGAGCATTATCTTGCCAAGGAAATTGCGGAACTTCCGCCGCGCGACCGGTATTCGGCGGCCCTTCACGCCGCGGAATGTCTCGCCTCGACCGAGGCCTTTGCCGAAGCCGCGGACGAATACGATTTGATGATCCGCAACAAGGAATACGAGGCGCATCTGCCCGACCTTTACGTGCGGCGCGGAGAACTTTTGCTCCAAGCGAACAACTGGACCGAGGGCGAAAAGCTTCTTCATTTTGTGACCGACGAATACAAAAAGTCGGAATACGCTTCGCGTGGATTCTTTGACCTCGGGGATTTTTACCAGACCGAAAAACGCGAATACGAACCGGCCCTCGCCTACTACGATTCGAGCTTTCTCGCGCGTCCCGGATCGAGCTGGGGCAAAAACGCGCGCGAACGCCGGGACGCCCTCAAGCGGCTCCTCGCCCTCCGCGCAAGCGATTCGCTTGCCGACACGACGGAACAGGCCAAAAAGCAGTTCTTCGACACGGAATTCCAGATTGCGGAATTGTTCCTTTTTAAGCTCTCGGAACTGGACAGCTCGCTCGTGCGGCTCGACAAAATCATCGAAGGCTCGCCCGATACGGCCGTTGTCATGCGCGCCACCTATGCGCGGGCGTTTATCTATGACGAGTTCAAGCAGGACCCGGACCGCGCCGAGGAACTTTACAAGGAAATCATCGCCAAGTATCCGCATTCGGAATACGCCAAGCAGGCGCAGGTAAACCTGGGCGCCAAAGTGACTGTCAAGACGCCCGAGGACGAAGCTCACGAACTTTACCTCGAAGCCGAAAGCCTCTGGGTGGCCGCTAGGGAGGTTCCGCTCGACAGTATGAGTCTTGTGGACTCCGCCTACGCCAAGGCCCTCGCCGCATACGATTCGGTTTACCGCACCTTTCCGCTTACCACCGCGGGCATCCAGGCTCTGTATATGAAGGGAATCATCTGGGAAATGTCCCCGGACACGAAGGACTCCGCCGCTTCCGCATTTAGAAAGCTCCGCAACGAATACAGGGAAACTCCCTGGGGAAAGGATGCGGAAAAAAGGCTCCAGACGCGGCTCTCCATTACGGACGAATCGCTCGCTCGCCTCCGCAAACGCGTCGAACAGAACGCCGCCTACGTCGATAAGCTCTCGGCCCAATATTACGAGGGCCTATCGGCCGCCGAAAACAAAAAGTCCGGCCCCGACATCAAAACCTCCGAAGACGAAGTCCTGGAAAATTCCTACAACAGCATGTACGACTTTGAATAGGGGTGGGGCTTGTCCTTGCTCCGGTAAGTAAACGACCCACGCCCAAAAAGTTTTTGATGACGGGAAAAGTCCAATATAAGGTCACCTCTAAAAATTCAATTTTCAAAAATTTGGTTGCGACACTTTGCGCTGGCAGTCATTCCTGTCTTCGCTTGGTCTCACTCAAATTTTCTTTACCAAAGCAATTTTTAGAGGTGACCATAAAAAGATTTTCCGCGCTTCGATTCGGTAAAATCCTTTTTGAAGCTTCCGAGAAAAGTTAAACGCTCTTGAAACCGCATAAAATAAGGCTTTTTTCGACTGGTATGCCGAAAAATGGCAAATGTTTTCTACCCAATATGCCGAAAATCGCCAAATGTTCGACTTTTGCCTGCATAATGCGCAAAGTTCCGCACACAAAACAGCAACAATGCGCAGGGTAGCAGAGAAATTTTGCAAAAAATGCCACAAAATGAGCCAAAAGCCCGTTTTCGGGATATATTTCTAAAAGATGCGGAATTTGGCCGATTTTTTGTTTTTTGACCTGGAGTATAATCCCGAAACGGGCAAGGTTCGGGAATATGGTTTTGTCCTGGGCGAAGAAAAGGTCCGGGCGCGGGATCCGGCAAGGCTCGAAGACGCGGCTGCCCGGGCGCCCTATATTGTCGGGCACAACATTTTGCGGCATGACGCCCCTATCCTCCGGGAATATTTTTCCATCGATTTTCCGAACGTCAAGGTTCTCGACACGCTCATGCTCTCCTCGCTCTTCTTTCCGCGAAAGCCTTACCATAGGCTGCGCAAGGAATATTTGCGGGACGACGGTTCGCCTTCGGACCCGCTCGCGGATGCGGAACTTTGTCGGCAGGTCCTTTTGGATTGTCTCGAAAAATGGAAAACGTTCCCCTGGGAACTTCGGTATCTGCTGTTTCAGTTTTTGAGGGACGAACCCGGATTTGCGCCGTTCTTTTTGCTCGTTGAAACGCCCGGTGCAGAAGATCTTCGCGCGAAGGTTCCGAAAATTCGGGAGTGGTTTCTTGAACGGTATCAGAACGTCATATGCCTGCGGCAGGATTTTCAAAACGAATGGGTGGCGTATCGCGCCGAATGGTGCTTTCTGCTGACGCTCTTTTACGAGGACGGTCCGAGCGATTTTGTGCCCTACTGGGTTCGGTATCAGTATCCGCATCTCGAAAGCATTTTGCATCGGCGGAGGCTCGTCCCGTGCGGCGACGCTCGTTGCCCGTATTGTTCTACGGAGCTGAATTCCGAAAAGAAACTTCAAAAATGGTTCGGGTTTCCGAAATTCCGTTCGTTTGACGAAAAGGAAAAGGTGCCGCTCCAAAAACAGGTGGTTGAGGCCGCGCTTTGCGGAAAGTCCCTGCTCGCCGTGTTTCCGACGGGCGGCGGAAAGTCGATGGCGTTCCAGCTTCCCGCGTTTATTGCCGGGAGCCAGGTCGGGGCCTTGACAGTCGTCATTACGCCCATTGTCTCGCTGATGAAGGACCAGGTGGACGTCCTCGAAAAAAGGCGCCAGATTGGGGAGGCCGCCTATCTCAATTCGATGCTCTCGCCGGCAGAGCGGAAGGACGTCATCGAAAAAGTGCGGAACGGCGAAAAGAGCCTGCTTTACATTTCGCCGGAATCGCTGCGGTCCAATACGATTTTTTCGCTTTTAAAACATCGGAGGCTTTCGCGCGTTGTGATTGACGAGGCGCACTGTTTTAGCAGCTGGGGGCACGATTTTCGGGTGGATTACCTGTACCTTGCGGATTTTTTGAAGGACCTCGCCCGTGAAAAGAATCTGGAGTCCACGATTCCGGTCAGCTGCTTTACGGCGACGGCCAAACAGTCCGTGATTGCGGACATTTGCGGCTACTTCAAGGAACGCCTGGGGCTTGAACTCGAATGTTTTGTGAGCACGGCCAAGCGCACGAATTTATCGTACAAGGTTGTCGAGGCGTCGGACTCTCCCAAGGAACGGCGAAACCTTTTGGCAAAAGTTTTGCGCGACTATCCGGGCCCGCGGATTGTGTATGCGGCAAAGGTCAAGACGACGGAGACGCTCGCCGAGGATTTGCGGGCCCGCGGATTTTCGAGCGCAAGCTATAACGGGAAGATGGAAGTGGAGCGGAAAATGGAAAGCCAGGACCGCTTTCAGTCCGGGGAAGTCGATACGATGGTCGCGACGACCGCTTTCGGGATGGGCGTTGACAAGGACGATGTTCGGCTCGTGGCGCATTACGAAATTTCGAGTACGCTCGAAAACTATGTGCAGGAAGCGGGCCGCGCGGGGCGTGACGTGCATATGCGTGCGGATTGCGTCGCGCTTTACAATCCCAAGGATCTGGACACGAATTTTCAGATTTTGCAACGGTCAAAACTTTCGGCGCAGGAAATTTCCGCGGTGTGGCGAGTCCTCAAAAAGAAGGCGGGAAACCGCGACCGTTTGATTATGTCGGCCATTGAAATAGGCGATGCGTGCGGATGGACCGAAAAGGAAGAGAGTTCTCAGGAGATTGCGACCAAGGTAAAGCTTGCCGTCCTCGTTCTCGAAGAACAGGGATTTTTGGTGCGCAAACGAAACAGAACCCAAATGTACGGATCCTCAATTTCCGTGGAGTCCGTGGAACAGGCGCGAAATATGATTGGCTCGGAAAAGGTCGATATTCCGGGCTCGGACGAGAACGCGGCCTTTCGAATCATCCGGCACATAATCAGCAAGCGCTGGACAGGTTCTCCCGAATGCGCGCTGGACGAGATTTCTCTTGACCTGGGGCTTGAACGCGAAAAGGCGAATGCCGGGCTGCGTCTTTTGCGCGCCTTGCAGCTTTTGAAAGAAGACAACGACTGGAGCGCGCGTTTGCAGCGAAAGGGACACGATTCTCCGCGCTCCATTTTGAATGCCGCCAAAAATCTCCAGTCCGAGCTGCTTTCCCTTTGCGAAGAAAAAAACGTGGGCGACCGCTTTGTTTTAAACGTCACCAAGCTCAATTCAAACTTGAACATGCGCTCAGAAAACATCGGAGCGTCCTCTTCGCGAAAGAACCTGTTCATCTTTCGGGGAATTTTGCGCTACTGGGCGCACGAAAGCGTCGCGGAAATTCACCTTGTCGAAGCGGGCCGCCAAATTTACCAGGTGGAACTTCTGAAACCGCAAACGGAAATCCGCGAAAATCTTGAAAGGCGGTGGACGCTTTTTGAAAAGGCGCTCGAGACGCTGCTCGAACTCCAAAAGGAAAATTCGGAACACGGGAAAAATCTCGTCTGGTTTTCGCTCTCCGGGCTGCTCCGAAAAATGTACGGTCAAAAGGCCGTGGAGCGTCTCGAAATGCAAAAACAGCTGGAATATGCGCTTCTCTTTTTGCATCTTATCGGGGCGATTGCGCTCGAACACGGTCTTGTCGTTTTTTATACGGGCCTCGTACTGGAACTTTCCCGGGACGCGCGGCAAAGAATCTTTACCTCCAAGGATTTCGAAAAGCTCGAAAATCACTACCGGAACAAGGCGGAATCGATTCACATCGTCGGGGAATATGCCCGTCTGATGCTTTCCGACCCGAAAAAGGCCCAGGAACTTTTGGACGATTACTTTGTGTTGAACCCGGAAGATTTTCGCCTCCGCTATATGCAAGGAAATTCAAGTACGGAGGCCGTTTCGGATGCGCTTCGTCAAAAGATCGAAAACGTAAACGATGAGCAGCGAAAGGTCATCCGCTGCCGCAAAAAGCATATTCTCGTCGGCGCGGGGCCGGGTTCCGGTAAAACGCACATGCTCGTTCACAAGATAGCTTCGCTCCTTTGGATGGAAGAGGCGAAGCCCGATTCCATTTTGTGCCTCACCTATACGCGGGCGGCCTGCCGCGAACTGAAAAAACGCCTTTTTCTTTTGGCGGGGACGCTTGCACAGGGCGTCACCGTTACCACGTTTCACGCGCTTTCGTTTTCCATTTTGGGAGTTCAGGGAAACAAAAATGCGTTAAAGGAAAATGCGGACAAGGTCGTTGAACGGGCCGCCGAGCTTTTGGAATCCGGCGAGGATGTAGGCGTGGGAGCGCCTTCCGTGATTCTGGTCGACGAGTTTCAGGACCTTTCGGCGGGGGAGTATCGTCTGCTTCGCGCGCTTTACGATTTGGGCGAAAAGGAACCGCGCGTGATTGCCGTTGGCGACGATGACCAGAGCATTTTCGGCTTTCGGGGAAGTTCGGCGGAGTATTTTCAAAAGTTCGAAGACGAGTTTCCGAATACGGAAAAGTTCGTGCTGTCGTTAAACTACCGCTCGCTTCCCGGGATTGTTCGCGCAAATGAAAAACTGCTCGGGCTCATGAGCGGCCGCGTCAAGGAAGGGTTCAGGGAAAGGGCCTTTCAAAGCGGACAAGCGGAACTTTCTTTTTATGAAGAAAAGGATGCGGCCCGGTCGGCGTTTATGGCGGGCGAAATGTTCTCCCGAAAAGTTATTGAAAATCCCGGCGAAACATTTTGCGTCTTGACGCGCACCAATGCGGAAGCATTCCTCGCCGCGGCCAAGTTCGAGGAAAACGGAATTTCGTACAAATTATTGAAGGACCGGGACAAGGAAAAATGCCCGGTCGAAAACACGCGCGAAGTTCTGGGCTTTCGAAAAAAACTCTTGGACAATCCGCGGGCGGGAAGGTTCCCGTGGACGTCGGCGGAGTTCCGCTCCTTGGCGGCCTCCTACAAAAAGGAGCATAACGGTGAAAGTTCCTTTGAACTTTTGGATGCGCTTGTCAAGGATTTTCTTGATGCGGAAACGGCTCTTGGCACGGACGAAATCACGCTCGGAAATTTTTGCGAGTATCTGGACGATGTTTCTTACGGGGATTTTTCGGCGGAAGGTTCTGGGAACGTTTTTGCCGGAACGATGCACAGTGCAAAGGGAATGGAATGGGACCATGTGATTCTTGCGCTTGGGACCTGGCACGTGCAACAAAGCGACCCGAAAAAGACGGAAGAAAATTACCGGCTGCTTTATGTCGCCGCGACCCGCGCCAAAAAGTCCCTTGCGATCGTCGGAAATGCGGAAACGCTTCCCGCGGAGTGGCTGGGCCACTTTAAAAAATGTGCGCCTTTAAAACAGATAGGGATGCCGCATGTTCTGCACTTTGAAACGGGCCTCGGAGATTTGAATCTTGGGCATTACCTGGAAAGAAAAGGCGATGCATGGCAAAACCTTTACGTGCAAAAAGGGCAGAAGATGCTCGAAACCGTTCCGCTCGGGACTTCCCTTTCCGTAAACCGGAATGCGTCCGGCAACTGTTCCGTCCAAAACGGCGGAGCCTATTGGGGATGGTTCTCCAGGGATTTTTCGAAAAAACAGGTTTTGAGTCTTTCCCAAACCGGCCTTGTTCCGCGGCGTGCGCTGCTTTCGCAGGTCGTTCGCTGGCGTTCCGATGACGGCCGGGAAGCCTGGGTGCCGCTTTTCCGGATTGAATTTAAAAACGGGACGAGTTCGCCTTAGGTGAATTTGTTAGATTTTCAGTGTATGAAAAAATTTGTTGTGCCGGCGATTTTACTTGTTTTGGTCGTTCTGTTGTTCGTCTTTTTAAAGGCGGATCCGTTTGAGCCTCGGCTGGACGGGACGGCGTATCTTTCGGTTCGCGAAGAAATTGACGTATTGAACATGGACGCGTTTGTGGCGTCGGACGATGCGGAAAAGCAGGCGGTTCTTCAAAAGCGGGATTCCCTGTGGGGCGTTCTTGTGGCGATGCGGAACCTGGAAGCGGGCGATGTCCCGGCCAAAACGGCTCCGGTTAAAGCGGCTCCGTCAGCGGTCAAAAAGGAGCAGGCGGAATCCGGTTCGAACGTCTTTGTCTATGTCATCGGCGGACTGATTGTTTTGATTGTGATTCTCGGCGCGGTCTTTCTCTTTTTGCGGAACCGCCAGGAGGCGATTACCCGTCAGCTCGAAAAGATCCGGGAAGAAAACCGTTTTAAAACGCCCAAGGGAGGGCTTGACGACCCGACGTTTGTCGATCGCACCCGCGTACATCGACGCTCGATTATCGACGACGTAAAGGCTCCGGAAGAGGCTCCGGCCGATTCGTCCGTTCCGATTTCGGACAATGTGGAATTTGAAAATGCAAAGGGCGAAGTGGAAAAGCCCGTTTTGCGTCCGACGGCGCGCGAGCGCATTACAAATGCGATGCAGGCCCTTTCCGATACGCTCGCCGGGCTCCGCGTGCCGAGAGGCGTTCACCGTGCACCGGAACGCGCCAACAAGGTCAAGGCCCAAAGCCACAACACGCTTTCGACAGAGGCCGTTCCCAAGCCGAACCCTCTCGAAATGACGCGCTTTGACCGGGAACGCGCCGACAAGGAAAAGGTTCTTCAGCTCAACCGTCGCGGGCTCACTCCCTCCGAAATCGCCCGTCGCACGCAGCTTTCCGAGGAACAGGTCGAGACGGTCATCCGCATCAAGCGGGAAACCGGGGAATAGCGATGCGCTACCGCTTCCGCTGCGAATATCTGGGCAGCGCGTTTTACGGCTGGCAGGAACAGAACGAACACGGAAAGACAAAATTTGTCACGGTCCAGTCCGCATTGGAAGAGGCCTTTCGGACGGCTCTTCGCTCTCCGATCGATCTGGTGGCGGCAGGGCGGACCGATACGGGCGTTCACGCCCGCGGACAGATGGTTCATTTTGATTTTGACGGCGAAATCGACTGTCAAAAATTGACGCGCTCCATCAACGGTCTTGGACGCGGAACGGTCAAAATTCGCGAACTGGAACCGTGCGCCGCCGACTTTCATTCCCGCTACGATGCCGTCACGCGATATTATGTCTATACGCTTTTTACGAGGCCCGTTGCGCTTCTCCGCGACTTTGGCTGGGAAATAGGACATTTGCCCGTGGATTACGGCCTGATGGAACGGGAAGCGAAATCCTTTTTGGGAGAACATGACTTTATCCGCTTTTGCATTCCGCGAAACGACGGAAAAAGTACGGTGTGCAATCTTTCGGAATTTAAACTGGTGCGCCTGAACGACTACATTTCGCAGTGGCACATCCGCGGCAACCGCTTTTTGCACAGGCAGGTCCGCGCCATGGTCGGGACGCTTTTTGACGTCGGTCGTCACCGCTATCCCGAAGGAACCGTAAACGAAATTTTTGCGGAAAAATTTAAGGGCGAACGCACGATGGCGCCGCCCCAGGGACTTGTCCTCGAAGACGTCCTTTATTGATTACTTGACGCTTTGGGCGTATTCCGCCGTGTCGAGGGCAATCAAAAGTTCTTCGTTTGTGGGGACGACCATCGCGAGCGGTGTCGAGCCTTCCGCGGTAATGATGTGGTTCGAATTTTCGCCGTTGTCCTCGTTCCGCTTCTTGTCCATTTTGAATCCCAGAATGGCGAGGTTCTCGAGGGTCGTTTCGCGGACGACGCGGCTGTTTTCGCCGATGCCGCCGGTAAAGACCAGAGCGTCGAGGCGCGGAAGCGCCATGGTGATGCCGCCGATTTCGCGGGCGAGTTTGTAGCAAAAGACTTCAAGCGCAATTTGGGCCCCGACGTGCCCTTCGGACGCCTTTTGCGTGATGGTCCGCATGTCGTTGCTGAGTCCCGAAAGTCCGAGAAGACCGCTTTCCTTGTTCACGAGCTGGTTCAGACGATCCATGTCAAAACCGAGCTTTTTATTGAGGAAAAAGAGAATGGCCGGGTCGAGCGAACCGGAGCGCGTTCCCATCACAAGTCCGTCGAGCGGAGTGAATCCCATCGTCGTATCGACGCACTTTCCGGCGTGAATCGCGGAGCAGGAACTTCCGTTGCCGAGGTGAGCCGTGACGAGGTTCAGTTCCTCGGGCTTCTTGCCGAGAATGCGGGCCGCTTCCGCGCTGACGTAACGGTGAGAGGTGCCGTGAAAACCGTAACGGCGGATGTGGTAGTCCTCGTAGTAGGAATACGGAATGCCGTAGAGGAAAGCCTTGCGCGGCATCGTCTGGTGAAAGGCCGTATCGAAAACGGCGAGCTGCGGAAGGCTCGGGAAGATTTCCTTTGCGACTTCCATGCCCGTGGCGTGGGCGCCTTCGTGCTGCGGAGCGAACAGAATAATGCTGCGAATGTAGTCGATGAGGTCTTGCGTCACCGGTTCGGACTTGATAAACTTTCCGCCGTGAACGACCCGATGGCCGACCGCTTCGATGGTGTCGATGAGCTTTTGGGCCGTCAAAAACTTTTGGACTTCGATGACCGCTTCCTTGTGGGACGGGCATGCAAAGTGAAATTCGGTTTTCCCTTCCGGACCCTTGGCCTTAAAATGTCCGTTGACGCCGATGTTTTCGACGAGACCGTTCGAGAGGGATTCCTTGGTAGCCGTATCGATGACGGCGAACTTGACGGAAGAACTTCCGCAATTGAGAACGAGAATTCGCATAATGTTTGCCTTGATGGATGTTTTTCAAAAAAGTTAGAAAATCGCCGGGGAGTGCTCGCAAAAAGATTTTTATTTTGAGGCCGATGCGTTTTTCCTTTTTTCGCCAAAGGCTTTTGTTTGTTGCCCGGGCCGCTTTTGCGCGCCTGTATCGCCTCGCTTTTTTGTTTTTGAAAAAAACGGTTTACCGCAAACGGGACGCTTTAAAGGCTCGTATCGTCATCGTGGGATCGTTCCTTTCGGGCGGCGCCGGAAAAACGCCCCTTGTCCGCGAATTTGCCAACGCACTTTCCGAAAAGGGCTTGCGGGTGGCCGTCCTTTGCCATTCCGCCGCCTGGGACGAATTTCGGATGCTTCGCGAAACGTGCCGCGCTTCGGTTCTGAAAACGCGGAACCGCTACGCGACGGCCCAAAGGATTTCCCAAAACTTTGACGTGATTCTTTGCGACGGCGGCTTGGAAGATACGCGGTTTGCCGGTGCGGACGTTTTTGCACTTCGCTGGAACGAATCCGCCCAAAAACTTTTGGACCTGATTCCGTGCGGAAAATGCGTAAGCCTCGAAAAGGACCATCCCGAAGCCAAGGAAATTTTTTGTTCGCGGACGGCGGATAATTTGTACGCAACGGAAAGCGGTAAGCTCTTGAATGAAAATTCCTGGACCGTTTCGTTCGGCATCTCGAGCGTTCAAAATGCGGACGGACGTTCCCTGCCCGCGGGCGTGGAATGTTCCCTGGTGACGGGAATCGGCGACCCGGTCCGCTTTGCGAAGGACGTGGAGAGCCTTGGACTTTTGGTTTCGAAGCGCGTTTTTTTGCCGGACCATTTTCGCGGATTTGCGAAGGTTCTGCGGCGGGAACTTTTGAAAGACCTTCCCGTGTTGATTACGGAAAAGGATTTTTTCCGGCTGGAAAATTCCGAAAAAGAAAACCCGCGCCTTTTTGTGGCACGGGAAAAAGTTCTTGTCGGGAGTGCGCTTGCCGATTACTTGAACGCGCTCGCGGGCGGCGCATTCAAAAATCCGCCTTCGACGTTATAGACGGTAAAGCCCTTTCCGGCCAAAAACGTCGAAGCTTTCTGGCTGCGGACGCCGCTGCGGCAAAAGACGAGAAGCGTCTTCTTTTTGGGAAGTTCCGCATTTCGGGCTTCGAGTTCCTGCAGCGGAACGTTCAGCGAACCGGCGACGGTTCCCCGGGCGACTTCCTCGGCCGTGCGAACGTCAAGGAAAACGGCTCCCTTCTTGTGCATTTCGATGGCGGTTTCCCACGGAATGTTTTTGTAGGCCGGGGCTTCCGCAAAGCTCGCTCCGACGGCGAGAAGCGTTGTGAAAAGGAAAAGAATCAGGCGTTTCATGTCAAAACCTTAGAACTGGCTTAGGAACCGCTGGTCGTTCGCCGTCAAAAGTCCGATTTCCGGAATTTCGTGGCGGAGCATCGCAATGCGGTCGAGGCCGAAGCCGAAAGCGAATCCCGTGTATTTTTCGGGGTCGATTCCGCAATTTTCAAAGACGTTCGGATCGACGGATCCGCATCCTCCGATTTCCATCCAGCCGGTTCCCTTGCAGCGCTTGCAGCCGTGCCCGCCACAGAAAACGCAGCTGACGTCCATTTCGGCGGACGGTTCCGTAAACGGGAAGAAGCTCGGGCGGAAACGCGTCTTGACGCCTTCGCCAAAAAGCTTGTTCATAAAAATCTGAAGGACGCCCTTGAGCTGTGCAAAGGTGATGGTTTCGTCAACGACGAGGCCTTCGCACTGCTGGAACATCGGAGCGTGCGTCGCATCGTTATCGACGCGGAAAACGTGGCCCGGAGCAATCATGCGGAAAGGCGGCTTGTGCGTTTCCATGTAGTGAATTTGCGTGTCGGACGTCTGCGTGCGGAGCATCACCTTGTCGCCGAGGTAGAACGTGTCCTGCATGTCGCGGCTCGGATGGTCGGGCGGCGTGTTGAGCGCCTCGAAGTTGTACCAGTCCGTTTCGATGTCCCTTCCCGAATCGACGGCAAATCCCATTTGCGAAAAGAAGTCGATGATTTCTTCGCGGACGTCATAGACGGGGTGCGTGGAACCGGCGGGAATTCCGTTTCCGGGAAGGCTGATGTCCGTCCAGCCTTTTTCGAGTTCCGCTTCGAGGGCCTTTTTCCTTGCCTCTTCAAGAGCCCGGTCAATTTTTTCGGAGACGTTCTGCTTGAGCTCGTTGACGAGCTTTCCGAAAGAGGGGCGCTCTTCGGCGGAAAGGCTTGCCATCTGCTTCATCAGGTCCGTGATGAGGCCTTTTTTTCCAAGCCATTTGACGCGAAGCGCATCGACGGCTTCCTTGACATTGAGCTTTGTTTCGGCGAGTTCCGCTTCAAAAGAAGCGCGCATTTGGGAAAGTTTTTCGTTCATAGCGTTTAGAAAATAGAAAATTTAGCCTTCGAGTTTGTTCAGAAGATAGTGCGGAGCGGTTTTTTTCATAAAGAAAACGGCCGATACGAGGAGAAGTACAGCGCACCAAAAGAACATGGTTGCAAACGAGAACGCTTCGGCGAGCGGCCCGCCGACGAGGATTCCGACGCCGATGCCCAGATCCCATCCGGTGAGGTAGGTACTTGTCGCGGTTCCGCGCTGGTCGTGCCGTGCAAGGTTTACGCACATAGTCTGGTAGCCGGGAAAGACCAGGCCGAGGCCCGCGCCGATGAGAAACGCGGACAAAAGAAAAACAGCCTGGTTCGGGATGAGCGAAAAGAGAAAGTAGGCACCCGTGACAAAGACAAGCCCGATGGAGACGATGCGCGTTAAGTATCCGCGGTCGATGAGCTTTCCCGTGAGAAGCCTTGACGCAATGAGTCCGACGGCGATGAGAGCATAAAAGTAGCCGGAACCCGAAAGATTGTTCTGTCGGGCGTAAAGGGCGACGTAATTGGTGAGCGGGCCGTAGGCGCATCCGATAAAGAGCATGTTCAAAAACTGTGGAATGGCCTTGGTGAGAAAAAAGCGGTCGAGGGAAAGCGGTGCCGCATCCTTCTTGAGCGGCTTCTGTTTTGTTTTTATCGGAAGAATCAGCACAAGCCCGATGACGCACAGGAGAAGCGAAAGCGCAATCACCGGATTTGCCCCGTGGGATTCGTAGAGGAACATTCCCGTCATAGGCCCCGCCGCAAAGGCGAGGTTTGTCGTAACCCCGAAGTATCCGATGCCCTCGCCGCGCCTGCTCGAAGGGAGAACGTCAATGGCGATGGTGTTTCCGGCGGTGCTTGCGATGCCAAAACATATTCCGTGCAACAGCCGGATGACGCCCAGCACAAAGAGAGCGCCTGCCGCCGCATACCCGATGAACATCGCCGAAAAAAGGAAGAACGTGATAAAGTAGAGCGGCTTTCTTGAAAAACTGTCAACGAGAAATCCGGCAAAGGGCCTGCAGAAAAGCGCCCCGATGGTGTAGAGCGAAATGATGATTCCGGAAACGGTCGCCCCGGCATGGAATTTTTCAAAAATGAAAAGCGGAAGAATCGGCAAAAGTTCGTAGAAGGCGAAGAACAGCAAAAAATTTGTGATGCCGACGAGAACGAAGGCCTTGGTCCAAAGTTTTTCCATGCGCGGGAAGATAGAAAAATGAGGGCGTTATCCAAAACGGATAATTCAAAATGGATAATTCTTTGGGCGAAGCCCTGTTTGGGCGGCTCGGAGGTCCGAAGAAGTTCGCATAAACGATAATTTTCTACATTTCTGGCGGATCATTTTACAAGAGGATTCCAATATGGCGATTTCTGCTGTTTTGATTTTTGGCGCTCCGGGTTCCGGCAAGGGAACCGTCGGGGCAAAGCTCGCTGCGACGACGGCTCTCAAGCACCTTTCGACCGGCGACATTTTCCGCGGCATTGCTCCGTCGAGCGAATCGGGAAAGCTTCTCGCTTCCTATTCGAGCAAGGGATTGCTCGTTCCGGACGAAGCGACCGTTGAAATTTTCAACCGCTATGTGCAGGGCCTCGTGAACACGAACCGCCTGAACCCGGACAAGGACACGCTCCTCCTCGACGGCATTCCCCGCACGGAAGCCCAGGTGGACCTCATCCGTCCGATAGTCGATGTCAAGCACATCTTTGTCTTGGACATCAAGGACGAGGCGACCATTGTCGCACGTCTTTTGAACCGTGCAAAGATTGAAGGCCGCAAGGACGACGCCGACGAAAACGTCATCAAGAACCGTCTGAAGGTTTACCGCGAATCCACGGCGAAGGTTCTCGAAAAGTACGATCCGAAGATCATCAGCCACATTACTGGCGACAATACTCCGGACGAAGTCTTTTTGGACGTTCTCAAGGCCTACGTGGACTTTACCAAGTCCGCCAAGTAGTCTTTTTTAAAATTCAAAAAAAAGGAAACCGGTTTTCGGTTTCCTTTTTTTGTTTGAGCTTTGAATTTACGCTTCGAATCGCCGTTTCTGCTCTTCGCGGAGCCTTTTGCGGGCGCGGCTTCCGAGGCGCCTGCCGGACTGTGTGCGGGGAAGCGGCGATCCGGAATTTTCGGCGGGGCGTTCTTTGGAACGATTCTCTTCGCCGGGCCTTTTTTCCGGGCGGGAAGGCTTTCCCTGTTTGGGGCGGTTTCCGTGTTTGGGCCCGCGGAATCGGGAGTTTCGCGCCTCGCTTTCGGGCGTTTCCTTTTGCGGGGGCGGAAGACGGTCAAAAATTTGCGGGTCGCCTTCGGGAATGCGAAGGCGTGTGAGCCTTTCGATGGCGCGCAAATCGCTTTCTTCGTCGGGGGAACAGAACGAGATGGCAACGCCGTCCTTTCCGGCGCGGGCCGTGCGTCCGATGCGGTGGACGAACGTCTCGGGAACATCGGGCAGGTCGTAGTTGAAGACGTGCGAAACGTTATCGACGTCGATGCCGCGGGCGGCGATGTCGGTTGCGACTAGCACCCGAATCTGTTCCGTTTTAAAGTTGCCGAGAGCTTCCTGGCGGCGGTTCTGGCTTTTGTTGCCGTGGATGGCCGCGCATGTAATTTTTGACTTTTCGAGGACGCGGACGATTTTGTCTGCTCCGTGCTTTGTCCGCGTAAAGACCAGGACTTTTTTCATTTCGGCGTGTTCAAGGAGCATTTCCTTGAGAAGGGCTCCCTTTCTGCGCTTGTCGATGCGGTAAAGTTCCTGCCGAATGCGTTCGATGGGCGTGCTTTGCGGGGCGACTTCGATCCGTTCCGGGTTTGCGCGGAGAATTTGGCCGGCAAGCCTTGTGATTTCGGGCGGCATCGTCGCGCTGAAAAAGAGGTTCTGGCGGTTTGGAGGAAGAAGCGCCACGACCTTTCGAATATCGTGGATGAATCCCATGTCGAGCATGCGGTCCGCTTCGTCAAGAACAAAGTATTGCAGTTTTTTGAGGTTCACCACGTGCTGTCCGACGAGGTCGAGAAGCCTTCCGGGCGTCGCAATCAGAATATCGACCCCTTGCGCGAGCATTCTCTTTTGCGGAAGATCGCTGACCCCGCCAAAAATACAGGCGCTTGTGACGGGCGTGTATTTTTCGTACATTTCAAAGCAGTCCGAAACCTGAATGGCCAGTTCGCGCGTCGGTAGCAGCACCAGTACGCGAACGGGCTTTTGCCCCTTGACGGCACCGTCCCGGAGAATGTTCTGCAAAATGGGAAGCGCAAAGGCCGCCGTCTTTCCGGTCCCCGTCTGGGCAATTCCCATCAGATCCTTGCGTTCGAGGACGGGCGGAATCGCTTTTTCCTGAATCGGCGTGGGAGTCGTGTAATGCGCGTCGGCGATGGCGCGTTGAAGACGTTCGTCTAAAGGGAGCTCGGAAAATTTCATATTGCGCGCAAAGTTAGAAAATTTTGCTATATACGTCGAATGCAGGAATTGTTTACGTTCAGGACGATTGCGCACATTCGCTCGGATTTTCCCGAAAAGTTCGGAATTCCGCGGCAATGCGGCATTTTAAAAAATTTGACCTCGACGATCGTTTTCGAAGAGGAATTTCGAAATGCGGATTCCCTCCGCGGACTGGAAGGCTTTTCGCATCTGTGGCTGCTGTGGATTTTTTCGGAAAACATCCGGAATTCTTTTAGTCCGACCGTCCGGCCTCCGCGTCTCGGCGGAAATCAAAGGATGGGAGTTTTTGCGACGCGTTCTTCCTTTCGGCCGAATCCCGTCGCCCTTTCCGCCGTGAAAATCGAAAAAATCGAAGCGTTTTCTCCGGAAGGCCCGAAAATCATCGTCTCGGGCGCGGATCTGATGGACGCTACCCCGATCATCGACATCAAACCGTACCTGCCTTACGCGGACGCGATTCCCGGCGCACGGGGAGGTTTTGCCGAAAAGCTTCACTTTTCGCCGCTCACGGTTCGCATACCGGACGCGCTTCTCGAAAAAATTCCGGAAGAAAAGCGCGAAACGCTGCGGCTCGTGCTGTCGGAAGATCCCCGCCCGGCGTATCAGAAGGACGCTTCGCGCGTTTACGGATTCAGGTTTGCAAAGTGGAACGTCCGGTTTACCGTAAACGAAAATTTTCTCGATGTGACGGAAGTCGAAGGCCCGGTGTGATGAATTTCGCACTTGCCGAAATTTGTCATTTTTGACAGAAAAACGAATCTAAATTTGGAGTATGAGTTGTTTTCGCATTTTACATACTTCGGACTGGCATTTGGGAAATTCCTTGCACGAGCGTTCGCGCCTTGAGGAATACGAAAAATTTCTCGGTTGGCTAAAGCAGACTATCGTTTCGAACGAGGTGGACGCCTTACTCGTATCCGGGGATGTTTTTGATACGGGAAATCCGGGAAACAGCACGGAAGAACTTTACTATCGATTTTTGACGAGCCTCAACGGGACCTGCTGCAAAAACGTGATCATCACTGCCGGGAATCACGATTCGCCGGCGACGCTCAGGGCGGCAAGGTCCGTTCTCGAACTTTTGAACGTGCACGTGGTCGCGTCTCCCGATGCGGAAAACGGATTTGCAAACGAAATCATTCCGCTGCCGACCAGGGAAAATCCGCAGCTGATTGTGTGCGCGGCGCCTTACCTGCGCACTCCCGCATTGCAGGCGAGCCTCGATGGCGAAAAGTGCGAATCGGACGAGGAGCTTGTTCGAAAGGGAACGGCCGCGCATTTTGAAAAGCTGAAAAAACTCGCGCTCGAAATGTGTGAAAAGTCGGGCCGAAAGGTTCCCTTCGTCGCCATGGCACACCTTTATGCCGCGGGTGCCGAAGCCTCGGAAAATCCCGAAGCGGAATACAATATCGTCGGAACCCTTGAAAACGTCGGGGCGACGGTTTTTCCGCCCGAATTCGATTACGTGGCGCTGGGGCACATTCACCGTCCGCAAAAAATCGGCGGAGAGGACCGTATCCGCTATTCGGGTTCGCCGCTTCCGATGGGCTTTGACGAGGCGAACCGGGAAGGCTCCGTTCTGCTTGTGGATTTTGAGGAGGGCGAGGCTCCGAAAATTCGACCGGTCGGTGTGCCCGTATTCCAAAAGCTCTTGACGATTTCCGGGGATTCCCTGGACGGGATTCGTGAACAGATTGCCGCGAGGGACAAGGAATATCCGGGCGCATGGGTGCGGGTCAAATATACGGGGAGCGGGTCGGTCGGAAGCTTGCCCCAAAATTTGGCGAGCGATTTTGAAGGAACAACGCTTTCCCTGCTCCAGGCAAAGTACGAAGGCAAAGCCAGCGGATTCCGTCCCTTGGATGACGACGAAAAGGATCTCTCGGATTTTACGCCGGAAATGATTTTTAGCCGGCGTTTGAATGAAAGCGATCTGGGAAATGTTTCCGGAAAAGAAGAAGTCGCGGAACTGAAAACGCGAGTGGAAAAGGCCTTTCTCGAAATTTTAAAACAGGTTCAGGAAGGGGAGGCTGAATAATGGAGGCGCTTTCTTCAAAAATTGAAAAAATTGATTTTGATTGTCGCAAGAATCAAGTTTCTGAGGGGGACGTCGAAGCATGAAAATCATTTCTCTGCATTTTGAAAACATCAATTCCCTCGCGGGAGAGTGGACCGTTCGCTTTGACGATGCCGCGTTTTCCCGAAACCATCTTTTTGCCATTTCGGGCCCTACCGGAGCCGGAAAGACCACGGTGCTGGATGCCGTTTCGTTGGCGCTTTACGGAAAAACGCCGCGGCAGGACAGCATCGCGGATCAAACCGACAAAACGAAAAGTTCGGTCGGCGAACTTGTGATGACGATGGGGACGGGAAGTGCCTTCTCCGAAGTGGAATTTGAATCCGGCGGTTCCCGCTACAAGGCCGTCTGGGAGGTTCACCGGGCAAATAATAGGCAAGACGGAAAGTTGCAAGGCGTTAAAAGGAAACTTCTGTTTGAGGAAAACGGAACTTTTGTCGCTCGCGAGGAAATTTCCAAGACAAAGGATATCGACAGCAAGATTGCCGAAATTATCGGACTGGACTTTTCCCAGTTTACGCGTGCCGTGATGATTCCGCAGGGAGGCTTCGATAAGTTCCTCAAGGGAAAGCGTGAAGAAAAGGCCGCAATGCTCGAAAAACTTTCCGGCCAGGAAATTTACCGCAAGCTGTCCGTAGCCGTTTTCAACCGAAAGAAATCGGAAGAGAACGAAGCGGAGAGAATCCGGCAGGAACTGGGCTCCTTTGCGGAAGGCGGCAAAAATCAGCTGCTTTCCGAGTCCGACGAAAGGGATTTTAACGCCTGGGTCGGCAATGCGGAAAAAAGCAAGTCCACAAAAATCCGCGAACAAAAAAAGTACGAAGAAATCGAGCGCACGTTAAAGGATTTGGCCGATGCGGAAAAGGATTGCCAGTCCTTGCGGACGGATGTCAAAAGGCTGGAAGTGGAAAACCGCGAACTGGATGCTTCCCGCAAGCGCCTTTCTCGGGCCGAGGACGCCCAAAAACTCGTCGGACCGTTTGAAGTCCTGAAAAAAAATCGCGCGGAGTATCAGCAGAAAAAAGACCAGAAAGCGGCGCTTCTCAAAAAAATTCCCGAATTGGAAGAGGCTTTCAAGCAGAGCGACTCCGACTTGAAGCTCAAGGAAGCGGAAGAGAAAAGGCTTCGCGAAGAAGATCAAAAGCGAAACGAGCTTCGCGAAACGGTAAACGGGCTGGACGCTCAAAAGGAACAGTCCGTATCGCGTGGAAAAGAAAAGAAAACCGCATGGGACGCTTCCAAGGGCGAACTTGAAAAATGCCTGACGGAACTTCGGACCTTGCAAACGCAAAAGGATGATGCCCGAAAAAAGCAGGCCGAGGACGAAGCCTATCTCAATGCGCATCCGACGCACAAAATGCTCCAGAGTCAATGTACGGCCATTGCGGACCGTCTGAACTTGCTGAAAGAGTCCAAAGAGGACTTGGAACATTCCAAAAATTCCTTGGCAAAGGCCAAAAACGGACTGTCTTCTGCGGAGTCGGAAAGTCGCTCCAAAAAGTCGGCATTGAAGGTGGCAAAAGACGAGCGCGAACGCGCCCTTGCAAACGACATCACCAAAATTACGGTGTTTCTGCAGACGACGATTCGGGAGGGCGACCCCTGCCCGGTTTGCGGAAGCACGTTCCATTCGACGCACCCTGTTCAAAACGTTTCCGAAAAGGAAGTCTCGGCGACTGCCAGCCGGCTGCAAAATTTGCAGGCTCGCTACGAAAAGGCCTTGCAGGAGTCCGAAACGGCGGAGTACGAACTGAAAACCGCCAAACGGGATCTTCAAACGAGTGAAAACGATTTGACGGACAAAAAAAAGGCGGTTTCGGAAAGGATCCAAAATGCGCTGGACTTGCTTGGTTCGTATGGATTTTTGGAACCGGACCTGGACAATCCGACAAAGGTTTGCGGAACCGTTGAGGCTTGGGCCAAACAATGGGAGCTTCACAAAAAAAGCCTGGACGGTTGTCAAAACAGCCAGTCCGTCCTGAATGAGAAGGAAAAGCATTTAAATGAAACCGAGAAAAAGACTCGGGACGAAATGAAAGCGCTGGAACAGGAGCTGGAAACGGAACGGGCAAATTTCAAAAGCCTGGACGAAAAACGGAAAAAACTTTTCGGCACGGTTTCCGTTGCGGAAGACAGAAACTCCTGGCAAAAGAAAATCGACGAGGCGACAACGGCCCGCACCCATTGCGAAAGCATGCGCCGGAATGCGGAAAACACGCTGACCGCGCAAAAGAGCCAGCTGGGGACGGTTTCCGAATCTCTTGCCGGCTGTGAACGCGACAAGGAACGCTCGGAAGTCGGATTCCAGGCGATGCTCCGCGAAAATCGGTTTTCTTCGGAAGATGAGTTGCAACGGTCATTGATTCCGGAAGCGGACCGTGTTGAGATTAAAAGGAAAATTGAAAAGGCCGCGTCGGATCTCAATATGCAAAGCGGTCGTCTGAAACAGGCCGAAGAGCGCGTGGAACAGCTGAGACATCGGGAACTCGGCCGCGAAACGCTCGAAACGGTTCGCTCCAAAATCGATACGCTTGGCAAGGAAATCGAGAGTTTTGAAAAACAGCTCATCGAAAAGAGAAAGGCGCTCGACATAAACGCGGAACGCAAAAAGTCCAAGGCCGCGCTCGAAATCCAAAAGTCGGAACAGGAAGCCGTGACGAAAGTCTGGGAAACCCTGAACGAATTGATCGGATCTGCCGACGGCAAAAAGTTTGTCGAATATGTGCAAGGCCTGACGCTCAAAAAGTTGATTGCGGAAGCGAACAAGCATTTGGCCTACCTGGATTCCCGCTACCAAATTCAGACGGGGACCGAAAGCTTCGACATTCGGCTTTACGATGCGGAATGCGGAAAGGAACGGGTGATGGCGAACCTCTCGGGCGGCGAAACTTTTTTGGTGAGCCTTTCGCTTGCGCTCGGGCTTTCTTCACTGGCGAGCCGTCACGTCCGAATCGAAACGCTTTTCCTCGACGAGGGATTCGGGTCGCTCGACGACCGCATGCTGCAAAATGCCATCGAGCTTTTGCGAAGGCTTGGGGAAAGCGGTGACAAGCTGGTCGGCGTGATTTCGCACATTGACCGCCTCAAGGAAGAAATTTCGAATCACATCGAAGTTGTCAAGCTGGGCGGCGGGCGCAGCAAACTTTTGGGACCGGGCGTTTCCAGCGGAAAGTAATTGACAAAATTTGTCAAACAAAAACTTGGGAACCTCTAAAAATTGCTTTGGTAAAGAAAATTTGAGTGAGACCAAGCGATG
>CAVBPX010000004.1:0-67708 GCA_963597395.1 Eggerthellaceae bacterium
CCGCACCGTCGGCGCCGGATCCGTAACCGAAATCATCAAGTAAGGAATAAAAATGGCTGGTGAACGCATTCGTATTTGCCTGAAGTCGTTCGATCATCGCATGATCGATCGTTCCGCCCAGGACATCGTAAATACGGCTAAAAATACGGGAGCCCGCATCGCGGGTCCCATTCCTCTCCCGACCAAGATTCAAAAGTACACGGTTCTTCGTTCTCCGCACGTTGATAAGACTTCGCGCGAACAGTTCGAGTCCCGTACCCACAAACGCTTGATTGACATTCTGGATGCTACCCCGCAGACCGTGGACTCCCTGATGAAGTTGGATCTGCCCGCTGGTGTCGAAGTCGAAATTAAGGTGTAACACAATGAACGGTATTCTTGCAAAAAAGCTGGGAATGACCCAAGTTTTCACGGATAACGGAGAATGCGTCCCTGTGACCGTTCTCGAAGCGGGTCCGTGCGTGGTCGTTTGCCACAAGACAGAAGAAAAAGACGGCTATACCGCTATCCAGGTCGGTTTCGGTCTCGTCAAGGAAAATCGTGCAGACAAGGCAACCATCGGACACTTCAAGAAGAACAATCTTGATGTTCGCGGTTATCTCGCCGAATTTGACGTTGACGACCTCGAATCCTGGCCCATCGGCAAGGAATTCGGCGCTGCGGACTTCGCGGACGTGAAGATGGTCGATGTCTCCGGAATCTCCAAGGGACACGGCTTCTCCGGCACTGTCAAGCGTCACAACTTCCACACGGGTCCCCGTGGCCACGGAACTCACAACATCCGTGAACCGGGCGGTCTTTCCGCGCACTCCTATCCGGGTCGTGTTTTCCCGGGTAAGCGCATGGCCGGTCAGTATGGAAACAAGAAAGTCACTGTCAAGCACCTCCAGGTGATTAAGGTTGACGGTGAACGCAATTTGATCTTTGTTCGCGGCGCTGTTCCGGGCCCGAAGAACGGAGTCATCGTGGTGAGGAAAGGCTAATGGCAAAGGCAAAGCTCTACGCCGCTAGCGGCGAATTCAAGAACGAAATGGACCTTCCGGCGATGTTCGATTCTCCGATAAACAAGGTCTGCATCTATCTGCACATCAAGGCGATCCTCAACAATCGCCGTCAGGGAACCGCCCAGACCAAAAACCGCTCTCTCGTGAGCGGCGGTACGACGAAGCCCTGGAAGCAGAAGGGAACCGGTCGTGCCCGCGCCGGTCAGAACACTTCCGCGATTTGGGTCCGCGGTAACAAGGCTCACGGTCCGAAGTCCCATGACTACTTCGAAAAGGTGAACAAGAAGGTGAAGCGCATCGCGTTCCACTCCGCCCTTTCCGACAAGGCCAAGGAAGGCAAGGTTCTCGTGTTCGAAAGCCTTTCTTTCGAAGCCCCGAAGACGAAGGATTTCCTCGCCGTCGTGAACAAGGCCGGTCTCGAACAGCGCAACGCGCTCTTCCTCGTCGGCTCGAACGACAAGAATCTCCGCCTCTCTTCGGCAAACGTTCCCTGGGTTCGCACCGCGCGTGTCCAGGACGTGAACACCTATGACCTCGTTCGCGCAAACAACATTGCGATTTCCCAGGAAGCTCTGGGTGAACTTACTGGAGGTTCCAGATGAAAGAACTCCACGAAATCCTGGTTGAACCGCACATTACCGAAAGTTCTTCCAAGGCGATGGTAAACCCGCGCTCGGGTATCCGTCAGTATGTCTTCAAGGTTGCCCTTTCCGCTACCAAGCCGGAAATCAAGAACGCAATCGAATCCCGCTTTGGCGTGAAGGTCGATTCCGTCCACACCTTGATCAACCGTGGCAAGATGAAACGTGTACGCACCGCTGTAGGCAAGAAGTCCAACTGGAAGAAGGCTTACATCACGTTGCAGGCTGGCAACAAGATTGCCGAGATTGAAGGAGTGTAACAATGGGTCTGAAAAGCTATAGACCTCTTACCCCGACGCTGCGCTACAAGCAGCTGAACGATAAGAAGGAAATCACAGCTGACAAGCCGTACAAGCCTCTTACCGTTGGCAAAAAGCGCAGCTCCGGCCGCAGCAACGTTGGCGAAATCACCTCTCGTCGTCGCGGCGGTGGACACAAGAAGTCCTATCGTATCATCGACTTCAAGCGCAATCGCGCGGGCATCTCCTGCACGGTCGAAACGATTGAATACGATCCGAACCGTTCCGCACGCATTGCCCTCGTCAAGTACGCCGACGGCAAGCGTCAATACATCATCGCCCCGGCCGGCATCAAGGTCGGTGACGAGCTCAAGTCCGGCGTCGGAGCCGAATACCGTCTCGGTAACGCTCTTCCGCTGAAGGACATTCCGCTCAACGCGATGATCCACAACATCGAAATGATTCCGGGCAAGGGCGCCCAGATCGCCCGCTCCGCCGGTGCCGGTGCAGAACTCGTCGCAAAAGACGGCAAGCTCTGCCAGGTCCGCCTTCCGAGCGGCGAAATCCGCCTCATTCCGGAAGACTGCCTCGCAACTGTCGGTCAGGTTTCGAACATCGACCACATGAACGAATCCTCGGGTTCTGCAGGTCGTTCCCGCTGGCTCGGTATCCGTCCGTCCGTCCGCGGCGTCGTGATGAACCCGGTTGACCACCCGCTCGGCGGTGGTGAAGGTCGAACCTCCGGTGGCCGTCACCCCTGCTCTCCGTGGGGCAAGAACTGCAAGGGCAAGAAAACCCGTAATAACAAGCGTACCGATCACTACATTGTGCGTCGTCGTCAGAAGAAGAGGGCATAAGCTATGTCGAGATCCATTAAGAAAGGCGCTTTCGTGGATTCCCACGTTTTGGTCAAGGCCAAGGCAATGGCAAGTTCCGACAAGAAGCAGCCCATCAAGACCTGGTCCCGTCGTTCTACCATCATCCCGGACATGGTCGGCTTGACGTTTGCCGTTTACAATGGCAAGCAGTTCATCCCGGTCTATGTGACCGAAAATATGGTCGGACACAAACTGGGTGAATTTTCTCCCACACGTATCTTCCGCGGCCACCGCAAGGCTGAAGCTGCAGGAGGAGCTAAATAATGAAAGCTATTGCAAAAGTCAAGAACATCCGTTACGGTGTTCGCAAGCTCCGCTTGGTTGTGGATCTGATGCGCGGCAAGTCCGTTGATCAGGCGTTCGCCATGCTTTCCGTTCTTCGCAACAAGAAGAAGGGCGCTCCGATCGTCGAAAACGCTCTCAAGTCCGCCGTTGCGAACTTCAAGCAGAAGGCCGCAGGCGCCGTCACTACCGAAGATCTGAAGATCGAGGCGATTTCCGCCGACGGTGCGACGATTATGAAGCGCATGCGTCCGCGTTCCCATGGAAGCGCCGACCGCATCGCGAAGCCGCTTTCTCATTTGACCGTCGTTGTCTCGGACAACGCTGATAAGGAGTAAACTATGGGTCAGAAAACTCATCCGTATGGTCTTCGTCTCGGCGTTATTGACGACTGGCAGTCGAAGTGGTATGCCGAGAACGACAAGTTTGCCGATTTCCTCTACGAGGACATTGTGCTGCGTCGTTACCTGATGAAGCGCTTTGAACATGCCTCCCTTTCCAAGGTCGGCATTGAACGCACCGTCAAGAAAGTGAACGTGAACCTCTTTACCGCTCGCCCGGGTGTCGTCATCGGCAAAAAGGGCGAAGAATTGGAACGCCTCAAGAGCGAACTCCAATATCTGACCGGAAAAGAAATCTATATTAGCGTCCACGAAATCAAGCGCCCGGAAGCTGATGCAAAGCTCGTTGCCGAAAACATCGCTCGTCAGCTCGAAAAGCGCGTCTCGTTCCGCCGTGCGATGAAGCGCGCGATGCAGAGTGCGATGCGTATGGGCATTGAAGGCGTCAAGATTCAGTGCGGCGGCCGTCTCGGTGGAGCGGAAATCGCCCGCGTCGAAAAGTATGCCGAAGGCCGCGTGCCCCTGCATACGCTTCGCGCCGACATCGACTATGCGACCGCCACGGCCAAGACCGTTTACGGCGCTGTCGGTATCAAGGTCTGGATCATGCACGGTGAAAAGATTGGCAAGGACGTCTTTTCGTCTGAACCTAAGAGAGAGAAGTAATTATGCTGAGTCCTAAAAGAACAAAGTTCCGCAAAGAACAGAAGCGTCGCATGAAAGGACGTGCGACGAGCGGCGATACGATTGCTTTCGGTGAATACGGAATGCAGGCTCTCGAGAAGTGCTGGATCACGGCACGTCAGATCGAAGCGGCCCGTATCACGATGACCCGCACCATCAAGCGCGGCGGTCACATCTGGATCCGCATTTTCCCGAACAAGCCGGTCACCCGTCACCCCGCAGAAGCCCGTATGGGTAAGGGCAAGGGCGCTGTCGAATTCTGGGCAGCCGTCGTTCTCCCGGGTCGCATCATGTTCGAAATGGACGGTGTGGATCGCGATCTCGCCCTCAAGGCCATGCGCGATGCCGCCCAGAAGTTGCCGATCAAAGTTAAAATCGTGGAGGCTTCGGAGATCTAATGAAAGCACGCGAACTGAAGGAATTGAGCAACGAACAGCTTCAGGAAAAGCTCTCCCAGCTGAACCTCGACCTGTTCAACAACCGGTTCTCTGCAAAAACTGGCAACAGCGTAGAGAAGCCCGTCACGATGCGTTCCATCCGTAAGGACATCGCTCGCATCAAGACCATTCTTACCGAAAGGGCCAAGGCGTGAGCCGGCAGGAGCAAACAATGGAAAGAAACTCTCGCAAAGTGAGACAGGGTATCGTTTCGTCCAGCGCTATGGACAAGACGATTACGGTTGTGGTCGAAGACCGCAAGCGTCACCCGATTTACAACAAGATCATGAAATCCACGTCGAAGTTCAAGGCTCATGACGAAAAGAATGAAGCCGAAGTCGGCGATACCGTGGAAATCATGGAAACCCGTCCCCTTTCCGCAACGAAGCGTTGGCGCCTTGTTCGGATTGTGGCAAAGAAGAAGTAATCCTTCTGGAGTAAGGCGAATAATATGATTCAAGAAGAAACAAGACTGGTCGTGGCCGACAACAGCGGTGCGAAAGAAGTCGCCTGCATCCGAGTTTTGGGTGGATCCAACCGGCGCTATGCAAGCATCGGTGACGTCATCAAGGTAGCCGTCAAGGACGCTATCCCCCAGAGCAAGGTGAAGAAAGGCTCTGTCGCCGATGCCGTCGTGGTCCGTACACGCAAGGAAATCGGTCGCAAGGACGGATCTTTCATCCGTTTCTCCGACAACGCCGTCGTGCTTATCACGAAAGACGGCGAACCCCGTGGAACCCGTATCTTTGGACCTGTTGCGCGCGAACTTCGCGACCACAACTTCACAAAGATAATTTCTCTCGCACCCGAGGTGCTCTAATGTCTAACATCAAGAAGAACGATAACGTCAAGGTTATCTCCGGCTCTTACAAGGGAAAAACCGGTGCGGTTCTGAGCGTTGATCCGAAGAAGGGTCGCGTGATTGTTGCTGGCGTGAACGTCCACAAGCGTCACGAGAAGCCGAGCCAGACCAACCAGACCGGTGGCATCGTTGAAAAGGAACTTCCGATCGACATCTCCAACGTGATGCTTCTCGAAGGTTCCACTCCCGTCCGTACGCGTCGTACCCGTGAACCGGGCAAGAAGAGCGTCCGCGTGAGCGTCAAGTCCGGCAAGGCTCTGTGAGGTCTATACAATGAGCACAATGAAGAAAGATGTTTACGAAAAGACCGTAGCGCCTGCCCTCAAGCAGAAATTCGGTTACAAAAACGTGATGCAGATTCCGCGTCTGCAGAAGATCGTCATCAACATGGGTGTAGGCGAAGCCGCCTCGAACCGCAAGGTTCTTGACGAAGCGGTGGACGTCCTCTCCGCCATCACCGGGCAGAAGCCCGTCGTGACGAAGGCTCGCAAGGCAATTTCGAACTTCAAGCTCCGCGAAGGGCTCGGAATCGGTGCCAAGGTGACCCTCCACGGCGAAAACATGTGGGACTTCCTCTATCGGTTCATCAATATCACCCTTCCGCGCGTGCGTGACTTCCGCGGTCTTCCGCGTCGCGGCTTTGACGGCTGCGGCAACTACACGCTCGGCATCAAGGAACAGTCGATTTTTGTTGAAATCGATATCGATAAAATTTCTCAGACCCTTGGCATGGACATCTCCTTTGTCACTTCCGCCCAGTCGGATGACGAAGGTCGCGCCCTGCTCGAAGGTCTCGGTCTCCCCTTCAGGAAGTAAGGTATACCATGGCAAGCAGAAGAATGATTGAAAAGTGCAAGCGCACTCCGAAATACACGGTTCGTGGGTATCATCGCTGCAAGCGTTGCGGTAGGCCGCACGCCTATATGCGTCGCTTTGGACTGTGCCGTATTTGCTTCCGCGAAATGGCACTCGCCGGCGAAATCCCGGGCATCACCAAATCTTCCTGGTAAGGAGCGTTTAACAAATGGCAACAGATACAATCGCCGATATGCTCACCCGCATCCGCAACGCCGTCGCGGCGAAGGCGCCTGTGGTGGACATTCCTGCCAGCAATCAGAAGCGCGAAATCGCTCGTGTTTTGCAGGAAAAAGGTTTTATTAAGAAATTCGTCGTGGTCGATGACGGCAAGCAGGGCATTATCAAGGTCCTTCTCCGCTACACGAACGGCGTTCCGGCTATTCAAGGCATCCAGCGCGTCAGCCGCTCGGGACTTCGTGCCTACAGTGATGTGGCAAAGCTTCCGCGCGTCCGCAACGGTCTTGGCTATGCGATTATCTCCACTTCCAAAGGTGTGATGACCGACCACGAAGCCCGCAAGGAAAACGTGGGTGGTGAAATCATTGCAAAGGTCTGGTGAGGTAAAGATGTCTCGTATCGGAAAAGCTATCATTCATATCCCCGCCGGCGTCAAGGTGTCGCTCAACGGCCAGAACATCCTGGTCGAAGGCCCGCTCGGAAAGCTCTCCTCCAAGGTTCACGATCTCATCAAGATCAACCTCGATGGCGACAAGCTTTCTTTTGAACGCCCGGACGATCAGAAGTTTACGCGTGCTATCCACGGCACGACCCGCGCCCTCGTGGCGAACATGGTCGAAGGCGTTACCAAGGGCTTTGAAAAGAACCTGGAAATCGTCGGCGTCGGCTACCGCGTAGAACAAAAAGGCAACGACTTGAACCTCGTGCTCGGATTCTCCCACCCGGTGATCTACAAGGCTCCGGAAGGAATCACGCTGAAGGCGGTTGACCCGCTGAAAATCAGCATCAAGGGCATCGACAAGCAAAAAGTTGGTCAGGCTGCAGCTGAAATTCGCAAGTACCGCCGTCCCGAACCGTATAAGGGCAAGGGCATCAAGTACGTTGGCGAATACATCCGCCGCAAGCAGGGCAAGAAGACAGGTAAATAAGGTAACGTTATGGCTGTTATTGCTAAAAAAAGACTTGAGTCCAGAATTGCGCGTCATGCACGTGTTCGCAAGACCGTCAACGGTACCCCCGAACGTCCGCGTCTTGCCGTCCGTCGCACGCTTTCTAACATGATCGCTCAGATCATTGACGATGTTTCTCACAAATCCTTGGTGCAGCTCGCAACGTCTTCCAAGGATTTCCAGGCGAAGTTCGGTGAACTCACCAAGACCGAACAGAGCAAGAAACTCGGAAATCTCATCGCCGACGAAGCGAAGGCCAAGGGCATCTCTGCCGTTGTGTTCGATCGCGGCGGTTACATTTATCACGGTCGCGTTCAGGCTCTCGCTGAGGGAGCTCGTGAAGGCGGACTCCAATTCTAAGAGGTACACTTTGGAACGCGAAACTCAAGTTTCTGAATTTGAAGACAGAGTTGTGCACATCAATCGTTGCGCCAAGACCGTCAAGGGCGGTCGTCGCATGTCCTTCAGTGCTCTCGTCGTTGTGGGCAACAAGAAGGGCAAGATCGGTGTGGGCTTAGGCAAGGCGAAGGAAGTTTCCGAAGCTATCCGCAAAGGAACCGAAGCCGCCCAGCGCAATCTCATCGAGGTGAACGTCCAGGACGGAACCATTCCGCACGATGTCGAAATCAAGTACGGTGCAACGCGCATCCGTCTGATTCCGGCAGCTCCCGGTACCGGTGTTATCGCCGGCGCTGCGGCCCGTGCCGTTTTGGAACTCGCCGGTGTCCACAACATTCTTACCAAGATCTATGGTTCTTCCAATCCGAGCACCGTGGTCCAGGCCTGCATTGAAGGTCTCACGACTCAGAAGAACAAAAATGACTACGCTGCTCTGCGCGGTCAGAACGCCTGAGGTCTAGAGAAATGAAAAAAGTAAGAATTACCCAGATCAAGGGAATCATCCACGCCCTGCCGAAGCACAAGGCCAACATCAAGGCTCTCGGGCTTCACGGGATTGGAACTTCTAACGAATTGACGCTGACTCCGGCTATCCAGGGCATCATCAATGTTGTCCGCCACATGGTCAAGATCGAGGAGATTTAATCATGCAACTCAATAGTATCAATCCTGGCAAAAGCGCTCTGACGAAAGGCCGGAAGCGCATTGGTCGCGGCCCCGGCTCGGGCTGGGGAACGACCGGCGGTCGTGGTCAGAAGGGTGCCGGCGCTCGCAAGAGCGCAAAGGCCGGACGCGTCGCCTTTGAAGGCGGCCAGATGCCGATGCACCGTCGCATTCCGAAGCGCGGATTCAAGAGCCATATCGTCCACGACACGCAGATCGTGAACCTGAAGGCCCTCGAAAAGTCCGGTGTCGTCGAATTTGACGTAAAGGTCCTGGCCGACCAGGGTCTTGTCCGCAGCATCAACAAGCCTGTGAAGGTTCTTGGCTACGGCACGATCACGAAGGCCATCACTTTGAAAGTCAACGCCATCAGCGAAAAGGCCAAAGCGGCTGTGGAAGCTGCCGGCGGCAAAGTCGAGATCGTTAAATAATGGAAGCTCTGAAGAAAGCATTTGGCGGTTTCGCCAACGCCTTCAAGGTGGAAGCCCTGAGGAAAAAGATTCTCTTTACCTTGGGGATTCTCATCGTCTATCGCATCGGAGCGCACATCACGATTCCGGGTGTCGATGCTACTGTTCTCGCTGAATACTTCCGCAATTCGAACAACATGTTCGGACTGTACGATTCCTTTACGGGCGGTGCTTTTGCCAAGGCGACGGTGTTCGCTTTGGGCATTATGCCGTATATCAGCGCGAGCATCATCATCCAGCTGATGGGCTCCGTCATTCCTGCGATCCAGATGCTTCAGAAGGAAGGTCAGGAAGGTCGCGCCAAGTTGAATCAATACACGCGCTACTTTACGGTGCTCCTCGGCGCTCTTCAGGGCTGGGGCGTTGCCGTCTGGCTTTCGAGCTTGAAAGTTTCCACCGCGACCGGTACGGGCATTTCCGTGCTGACGGACGGTTTCCAGTCCGGGCTTGGCAATGTCGGCTTCCGGTTACTTGCTACGCTTACCTTCACCACGGGAACGATCTTTGTCATGTATCTCGGCGAGAGAATCACGGCGAAGGGTGTCGGTAACGGAATCTCCCTGATAATCTTTGCCGGTATCGTCGGCGAATTACCGAGGGCCTTCCTGCGCGAATTCGAAATGTTCCGCGAAGATATCCAACCGCTCGCTATCGAGATTTTCATCTTGGCGATCGTCGTTGCCATCATCGCGTTCATCGTGTTCGTGGAACAGGCCGTTCGGCGCATTCCGCTGCAGAGTCCGCGCAGGGTGGTCGGGCGCAAGGTCATGGGCGGTCAGTCCAGCAATTTGCCGTTCAAGGTGAATACCGCCGGAGTGATTCCCGTCATTTTCGCCTCCTCCATTATGTTCGTGCCCGCGATTATCGCTTCGTGGATGCCCAGTGTGAGCTGGGCGCAGGCCTTTGCCGGCGCCTTCGTTCCGGGACACATGACGTATAGCGTTATCTTCGCCGCATTGATTATCTTTTTCACTTACTTCTATACGGCTATCCAGTACAATCCGTCGGACATTGCGGATAATCTGAAGAAGTCGGGTGGTTTTATTCCGGGCATTCGTCCGGGCAAGAAGACCGCCGAATATATTGACCACATTCTGACCCGCATTTCGCTGCCCGGATCCATTTTCCTCGCAGTAATCAGCGTCGGTCCGCTCCATTTGAAAGACGCGTTGAACATGTCTTTCTATATTGGTGGCACTTCGGTCCTGATTGTGGTCGGTGTTGCGCTGGACACGCTTCGTCAACTCGAGGCCCAGCTCAAGACCAATGAATACGCAGGTTTCCTCAAGCATGGCCGCATTCGCGGCAGGATGGCGTCCTAGTGGCTAAAGAAGAAGGCATTCAAGTAGAAGGCGTTGTGCTGGAAGCACTCCCCAACGCTTTCTTTCGGGTCGGCCTCGAAAATGGCCATGAGATTCTCGCTCATGTTTCTGGAAAAATGCGCCGGCATTTTATCCGCATCTTGCCGGACGACAAAGTGTTGGTCGAGATTTCCCCGTACGATCTGTCTCGGGGAAGGATCACCTACCGTTACAAGTAATAGGGACAAAAAAGGTTAGAACCTATGAAAATCAAAGCCTCCATCAAACCTAGATGTGAAAACTGCAAGATTGTCCGCCGCAAGGGCATTCTTCGCGTCATCTGTTCTAAGAACCCCCGTCACAAGCAGAGACAGGGTTAGGAGATTTTATGGCACGTATTGCTGGTGTCGATTTGCCGAAAAACAAGACTGTCGAGTACGGTCTGACGGCTATCTACGGAGTCGGTCTGTTCACCTCTCGCAAGATCTGTTCCCAGCTCGGAATCGATCTGAAGAAAAAGTGCGACGACCTGACTGAAGAAGAACAAGGTAAGATTCGTCACGTTCTCGAAGACGAGTATTCTGTGGAAGGTCAGCTTCGCGCAGAAACGACCTTGAACATCAAGCGTCTTCAAGATATCGGATGCTATCGCGGTTCCCGCCACCTGAAAAAGTTGCCGGTCCGCGGCCAGCGCACCCGTACGAACGCTCGCACTCGCAAGGGTCCGAAGAAGACCGTTGCTAACAAGAAGAAGTAAGGAGACGATCCGTGGCAGACGAAGAAGTTAAAGAAACCGCCGCTCCGGTTGCAGCAGAAGCCGCTCCCGCCGAGGAAAAGGTCAAGAAAGGCAAGAAGCGCGTTGACGTGCAGGGCATCGCCTGCGTCAATGCATCGTTCAACAACACGATCGTGTCGATTACGGACGCCCGTGGCAACGTCGTCGCATGGGGCTCGCCGGGAAACTCCGGTTTTAAGGGCTCCCGCAAGAGCACTCCGTTTGCGGCCCAGCTCGCTGCGGAAGCCGCAGCCCGCAAGGCTTACGACCTGGGCATTCGCAAGGTCGATGTCCGCGTGAAGGGCGCCGGCGGTGGACGCGAGTCCGCTGTTCGCGCCATCAAGAACGTCGGCATCGAAGTGCTGACGATTCGCGACGTGACCGGTGTTCCGCACAACGGATGCCGTCCTAAGAAGAAGAGAAGAGTTTAATCTCAATAGGAAGAACGCCAATGATGTGGAAATCTCTCCAAATGCCGCGCAGTTTCCAGAAAGTGGAAACACGCGAAGACGGGCGCTACGCGAAATTCGTCGTGGAAGCCCTGGAACGCGGCTGGGGCATTACTATCGGTAATGCTCTCCGCCGTACGCTGCTTTCCTCGTTGCAAGGTGCCGCTATCGTTTCTGTGAAAATCGCCGGTGTCGATAAGGAATTCTCGTCGATCCCGGGAGTGAAGGAAGATGTCACCGACATCATCCTGAACCTGAAGAGCATTCGCGTCAAGCTGCTCTCCGATCACGACGAAACGCTTCGCCTGGACATGTCTGGTAACGGTGAAATCACCGCTGCGAACATCGAGGAGAATCCCAACGTGGTGATCCTTACCCCAGATGTCCATATTGCGACGCTTTCCGGCAACGCATCCCTGAGTATGGAACTCAAGGTCTCTTCGGGCCGCGGCTATGTGGTCGCTGACGAACTGAAGGATCCGGATGCGCCTATCGGCGAAATCGCCATGGATGCGAACTTCAACCCGGTGTTGAGCGTCGCAACGCACGTGAGCGATACCCGTGTGGGCCAGAAGACGGACTACAACCGCCTGGAACTGGAAATTACGACGGACGGTTCGATTGACCCGGAAGACGCTCTCGCCTATGCGGCGAAGCTCCTCGTCGATCACCTGGAAGCCTTCATCAACTTCGAAGGGGATCTCGAATCTCCGGAAGAGATGGTCCAGGATGAAGAACGTCAGCGCATTGCCAGCCGCCTCCGTATGCGTGTCGATGAACTGGAACTTTCCGTTCGTTCCAGCAACTGCCTCCGTATGGCGAATATCCATACGATCGCGGAACTCGTTCGCAATAAGGAACAGGACATGCTGAAATACAAGAACTTCGGTCGGAAGTCCTTGGTTGAACTTAACGAGGTATTGACGTCGATGGGACTCAGCTTCGGCATGAACGTCGATGAATACTTGAAGGATTAAGAAAAATGAGACACGGTGTAAAGAACAAGAAACTCGGTGCGAATGCACAGCACAAGCGTGCCATTCTCCGTAGCCTCGCGACTTCCATCCTCGAAAGAGGCCTGGAAGAGGACCAGCTCAAGCGCTCTGTGCGCACGACGCTCCTCAAGGCTCGCCTTGTCCGCGGAGTTGTGGATCGCCTGATTACCTACGCAAAGAAGGGTGACCTTTCCGCTCGTCGCGAAGCCGCCCGCTTTGTCCGCGACCCGAAGGTCCTCCAGGGACTTTTCGACGTGATAGGTCCGCGCTACAAGGACAGAAACGGCGGTTATACGCGCGTTCTGAAGCTCGGCCCGCATCGCCCGGGTGACGCTGCCGAAATGGCCCTGATTTCCCTCGTCGAGGACGAAATCAAGGCGAAGGTTGCGCCGGCTGCGGAAGCTCCTGCCGCCGAAGCAAAGCCCATTGACATGGTCAAGGGCGCTGCCGCTCAGGAAGCCGAAAAGTAATCGCGAAGATTATACGGAAAAACCCGACTTGTTCAAGCCGGGTTTTTCTATTTTATGCAAAATCATTGCACTCTGCCTGGACGGATATGAGTTTTAGAATTTTATTTGCGAGTCTGTTTCTTTTCCTTGCCGATGTGTTCGCAGCGGATGTTTCGTCTCTTTCGACTTCCATGTCGTCGGGCGTTCCGTCCTCCTTTCAGCGAAACTCGGTGACGATGCAGCCCAGCTATAGCGAAGGACTGATCGATTCGACGTACACGCTCGGGCCGGGCGACTACCTGGACATTATGCTCGAGAACAGTTACCTCTCGGCGAAGGTCTATCCGGACGGAAACATCGTGATTGAGGAATGCGGTTCGGTGAACGTTTCCGGGATGACGGTTGGGGAGGCCAGGAAGGCAATTCTCGAGCTGGTCTCGAAGCGTTACAATCCGAAGTATTGTTTTGTACAGCTCGCGCAGCAGAAAAAGATTATTGTGAACGTGATGGGGGCGGTGCCGCAGGTGGGACAGGTTTTGGTGGAGCCTCAGACGCGTCTTAGCCGTCTTCTCAAAATGGTGGGGAACATTCTGCCTTCGGGTCGCGACGACGATATTCTGGTGATGCGCGGAAACGATACGCTCCACATCGACTGGCAGAAGGTGAGCAACGAGGGAAACTTTGACGGCGACGTGATGATTGAGCAGGGCGACCGGATATTTGTTCCGTTTGCCGACATGAAAACTTCCGTGACGCTGATTTTGCCGAACTACCGCGTGGCGGTGTCGTACGATAAGAATCGCTCAGTGCAGGATTATTATGATATTGCGGGCGGAAACCGTTTGCACAATTTGGGCTACCAGTCGGTGATGATCCGCGAAAAGGACGGATCTTCCCGGTCCGTTCCCGTCAAGAACATTGACAAGGAATTTGTGTCCCCGGGAGCGGAAATCGAGTTTGCCGTGAAGCCGCTTCTTGTGTATGTGGGCGGCGCCGTGGGAGGCGTGGGAAGGCAGACGTATGATCCGTCCTGGCATGCGCTCGACTATATTTCGGCGGCGGGCGTTCTTACCACTTCCGGATCGTTTGACCAGGTGAAGGTGATTCGCGGCGACCGCGAGACGCTTTACCTCAATGCGACGGGAGACCCGATTTTGCCCGGAGACTTTATCGAGCTTCCGAAGAGCACCTACGAACGGTTCAAGGACTTTACGCTGTTCGTCGCGTCGCTTTTGACCGTCGTCTCTTCGGCTTTCATCATTTACGTCAACTATAAGTAATCCCTTATGCAATCGAACGAAACTCCCGGTTTGACGGAAACGCTGCTTCGGATTGTGAACAACGACTTGAAGCATTTGAAACTGTGCTTTTTAATGGTCCTGGTTCCGACGCTCGTCGTCTTTGTGCTCGTGATGTGGGTGATTCGCCCGACGTATGCGGCAAAGGCCGTTGTGACGCCTCCGCCGTCCTCTTCGGGGATGAGCGCCTTGAACGGAATGCTCGGCGAGGAACTTTCGTCGTATGCGTCGATGCTCGGACTTTCGACAGGGTCCGTGGATGCGGACGCCATCTGGACGATATTCAATTCGAAAGAGCTTCACGATATGGTGATAGACCGCTTTAACCTGGCGGAACATTACAAGTTTGACGGAAATTTCCGCGCGGATCTTTTGAAACAGTTCCGCAAGAATTTTTCGCTGGAGCTCACGGACGAGAACATGCTCGAGGTGACGATTGAGGACGAGGACTACAGGCTCGCGTCGGAGATGGCGACGTTTATGCTCGAAAAGGCGGACTCCATGTTCAACGCTTTCAAGACCCTCCAGGCGAAGCAGAGCCGCGAGTATTTTGAAAGCCGAATCGAGCTTTGCTTGAAGGATCTCGACTCCCTGCAGGCGGACTTTGTGAAGTTCCAGACCGATAACAACTTTTACGAGCCGACGGTCCAGATGGAAGCGACCATCAAATATTTGAGCGCTCTCCAGACCGAACGCGAGGCGATTTCCGTCGAGATGAACTACGAGAAGAAGCTGCACGGCGAAGATTCCAAGCGCTATGACGAGCTGTCGAAACGCTACGCTTCGCTGGACGCCTCGATGAACAGGACGCTCAAAGGAAAGCAGCAGTCCACGGGACTGATCGCGCTGCAAAAAAGTCCGGAACTCGGGGCCGAGTTTATGCGGAAAGAAGAGGAAATCAAGGTTCAGGCCGCGATGTATAAGCTTCTTCGTCAGCAGAGCGAACAGATGCAGCTCGAAGAAGCCAAGAAGCTTACGAACCTGCACATTCTCGAAGCTCCGTGGCCCAACGACAAGAAGGTCTCGCCGCTGCGGGGAGTTTCCCTGATGTTTACCGTGTTTGTTACGTTCCTTTTGGCAACGATGCTTTGCAACTTCATCGAACTGGTAAAGTCCCAAAAGGGAAGCGGTTCTTCGCTTGACGCGGAATGGAAAACCTTTTCCTCTTTCTTTAGAAGGAAACGCGCCGACTGATGTTCTCGCGGATTTATGAATATCCGGAGACGACCGTCCTTTTTTTAATTGTCGCCGCACTGCTTTTTTACGTGTGGCGAATGAAGTCGGATTTTTTTTCGCCGGCGCCGGTTTACATTTTTTTTCAGTGCTTGACGCTCGCCATTGCCTATTTGAAACTGGATCATGCGATGACGCCGTTTCACGCCAAGACGTGGTTCGTGTGGCTGGGGGCGATGCTTTCGTTTGTTTCGGGATGCCTTCTTTTTGAGTGGACGTCCATTTCGAAAGGAAAACGGTTTTCGCAGGAATTGTCCGCGGAACCCTTGGCCTATCACTGGAAACTGCATTTTGTACTTTCGTGCATTGTGCTGCTTATTTATTTGGTCGGAATTTTTGGAATTGTAAAGACCGCCGGGACGCTGATTCTTTTTTCGGGGAATGCGAGTTACTGGGCCTCGCGAAATGTCGATTACGGAATTTATGCGCAGTTCTTTTCGAGTGCGCCCCTTGTGATTTTGCTTTTTGGAGTCTCCGCTTTTAAGTCGCTAAATCCCGTCCGCTGGATTCGCTGGATTTCGCTTGCGATGCTTCCGACCATTTCGATCCTTGCCGTGTGTGCCTATCCGAGCCGGACGACGCTTTTTATGTGCGTGGGTTTTGCCGTTATCATGTTTCATTTTTTGTGCAAGCGAATTTCCGTGGTGCTGATTGCCGTGCTGCTCGCATTGGGCATTGCCGGATTTGTGTTTGTGGCTTCGGCCCGGTCGCAATACGGGGGGAATTCCTCGGTTGAGGCGATGACGCTTGATGCCGCGATGACGATGCCCTACAAGTATGTGGCGAACAATTACTGGAATTTGGATTATGCGCTGAATTCTCCGCCGGACAGGGAAATTCATCCGTTTACCTATGGCATTGACTTTTTTTCGGGGATGCTCGAATACGCTCGCGTGGGCGGAGCCCTGAAGAGGAGTTTTGGCTGGGACGGCATTTACAACGAGAGCGTTCAAAAGATTCCGGGCTACAATACGACCGGTTATTTGTGGGAAGTCTATAAGGATTTTGGGCTTCCGGGATGTTTTCTTGTGCCGTTTCTTGTGGGGCTTGGAATGTCCGTTCTGTATGCGCGGATGATTCGGAAAAAAACGCCTTGCCGTGTGATGTTTTACGTGTACTTTATTTACTTTGTGGGGTTCTGGTTTTTCCTTGCCGGTTACAAACAGGGAATTTTTTGGGCCTGGGGCGTTATCGTCTGGGTCGTTTCGACCGTTTGCGCCTTACCACCGAAAGGACTTTCTGAAATACCCGAAGAGAAGCGCGCTCAGAACGAGGTCTCCGCTTAGGGCGAGGCCCGGAATGAATCGCGGGTCGATGCCAGCTTTGGGGAGCGCGAAGACGGCAAGGGCGTTAATAATTCCGCCGAAAAAGATCATGCCGACGTAGGTCCAGAGCCTCTTTTCCTTGAGCATGGCCGCGACGAGGTTTACGCGGGTGGCCTGCAGGACGATGGAAAAGGCGAGGATTCCGAGAGAGGCCGTTCCGAAGGCGAGAACTTCCGGGTTTGCGCGGAGGGGGGCCGCGAAGAAGAAAACCTTTAGGCAAAATTCGGGGCATATCCACGTGGGCGAGGCGCACAGCGCGATGAACGCGGTAAAGAGGAAAATGTCCTTGGCGGAGAATGTGCCGTCGCGGGTCTCGTGGCGGGAAATGAGCGAGGACGAGATGAAGTTTACCATCAGGCCCGAGGCGAGGACGATTAATTTGTTTGCGTAGTTGTATCCGCTGAACAGTTCGCGCGGGGCGAAAACGTCCATGGCATAAAGGCCTAGCGGCAGATAGAGAAAGCTTGCGAGGCTCGAAAGGGCGAAGGGAAAGGCCTTGGCGAGCATCAGGCGGATGAACAGGACGGTGCGACGCCCGATTCGAAACGTCTCCGGGCGAAGCGCCGCGGTCGCTCCAAAGCTCCAGGCGGGAAGCGCCGCGAGAACCATCGAAAGGGCAATACCTTCGACCGTATCCGTTTTCAAGTAGAGAAGGGAAAATCCCATGACGCCCGCAAAGGAAATGGCATGGAGAATTTTTGAAAGGAGAAGCTTTTTCCAAAACTTTCCGCAAATGAAGTACCAGTCGAAAAATGCGTGCTGAAAAAGAAGCCCCAGGGCGAGGATGAATTCCCCGTAAAAAACGGGATGGTGCCGTCGGACGAGGCACGCAAAAAGCGCCATCAAAAGCATTGAAGCGAAGGCGAGCGCATACCGGAGCTGGAACGCGTAGCGGAGAAGCTTTCCCTGCACGGCGTTCTTTCCGAAAAAGGCGAGGAGAAGAGTCGTCGTGCCGAAATCGGCGATGGCCGTGAAAATCGTGTAGTCGCTCTGCAAAACCCCGAAGTAGGCGAACGTGACGTTTCCCAGGTTCTTGGCGATGAAATTTCCGACAAAAAAGGCGACCGCCTGGATAAGGAGGTTCACCGCGGAAATGAAGATTCCGATTCGGATGGTTCGAAATGCGCCTGACACGATTCCAAAAATACTCGATTCCTTTCCGGTCCGTTTCGGCGGCGGGCGAAATTTTCTATTTTTGGCATTCGAAACGCGAGAGTGGCGGAATTGGCAGACGCACCAGACTTAGGATCTGGCGAGAAATCGTGAGGGTTCGACTCCCTCCCCTCGCATTGTTATCGAGTTTTTTATCTACGGAGAAAACATGACCGCTTCGATCAAAGAAACCAGTTCTACTGTACGCAACGTCGAAATCACCATTCCGCAGGACGCGCTGAAGGCTCCTTTCGAGAAAAAGGTGACGCAATACCGCAAGGAAGTGCAACTGAAGGGCTTCCGCACCGGTTCGACGCCCCGTCACATCGTCGTTTCCCGCTTCGGCAAGATGATCCGCCAGGAATGCGTCGAGGATCTGATGAACAGCACCCTTTCCGACGAGCTGAAGAAGGCGAACATCATCCCGGTCTCCCGCGTGAAGGTGGAAAACTTCAAGGACGACGAAAAGTCCGACATTTCGTTTACGGCGATTGTCGAAGTGGACCCGGAAATCGACATCAAGGGCTATGAGAATCTTGGCATTTCCGTCCCCGCCGTGGCCGTTTCCGAGGACGAGGTGAAGGACGAACTGAACCGCGTTCTGCAGATGTATTCGACGGCGGAATCCGTCGATCGCGAATCGAAGAAGGGCGACGTCGTCGTTGGCAACTATATCAACGTGAAGATTGACGGCGAAGAAAAGGAAATTCCGGAAGACCGCGAATTCCGTACGCTCCTCGGCGAATCGTCCTCTCCGGGATTTGACGAAGGCCTTACCGGCGTGAAGAAAGGCATTTCGAAGGACATCCACTTTGTGTATCCGGCAGACCACAAGGACGAACAGTACCGCGGAAAGACGGCGGACTTTAAGGTCGAGGTGACCGACGTGAGAGAGATCCGCGCCCCGAAGATGGATGCGGAATTCTTTGCGAAGATTGGCGTCAAGGACGAGGCCGAACTCAAGGACAACGTCCAGACGGGCATCCTCAACAACAAGAAGAACCAGGCGAAGAACAAGGCCGTGAACGAGGCCATCGACAAGCTGATTGAATCGAATCCGTTTGACGTTCCGCACGCCCGCGTGATAGACCTCATCAAGTACACGCTCAAGCGCAGCTCCGGCACGAACGAGGATGTGGAACCGACCGAAGAAGAACTGAAGTCTCTCGAACCGGAAGCCGTCCGCGAAATCAAGAAGCACCGCATCCTCGAGTTCATTGCGAACAAGGAAAAACTCAAGCCGTCTCAGGCGACGGTCGATGCCCGCGTCGAGGACATCGCCAAGTCCTACGGTGTCGATGGAAAGACCCTGAAGGAACATTTCCGTCAGACGGGCCGTATGGTTGGCATCCGCGAGGAACTTCGCATTGGCATGGCCGCGGACCTGATCGTCGGCATCAAGAGCGAAGAAGCTGCCAAGTAATTTTCGGAGGATTTCATGATTATTCCAACCATCATCGAAAACACGGGCCACGGCGAGCGCGCCTACGACATCTATTCCAGACTTCTCAAGGAACGCATCATCTTCCTCGGAACTCCGATCAACGATGAAGTGGCGAACAACGTGATGGCCCAGATGATTTTCTTGGAATACGAGAATCCCGAAAAGGACATTACCCTGTATATCAACAGCCCGGGCGGCTATGTTTCCGCCGGGCTTGCCATCTACGACACGATGCAGCACATCCGCCCGAACGTCGCGACCATCTGCGTGGGAGACAGCATCTCGATGGCGGCGATTCTTCTCGCCGCGGGGACAAAGGGCAAGCGCTATGCGCTTCCGCATTCGAGGATTATGCTGCACCAGCCGTCCGGAGCCGTTACGGGCCAATCAACGGACATCCAGGTGCATGCAAGGGAACTTGTCCGCACGCGTGAAATGCTCTCGCAGATTATCGCGGAACATTCCGGACGTTCCATCGAAGAGGTTCGCGAAAAGACGGAACGCGACTTTTTCCTGACCCCGGAAGAGGCTCTGGAATTTGGCGTAATCGATGAAATTTTCAAGCCGCACAAGGCCTAGGCGTATCGCTTAGAAAGAAGGGTCGTTTCGATGTACAAGAGCGGAAAGAACCATCCTCAGATTTCCTGCAGCTTTTGCGGGAAGCCCGCGGAGCAGGTCCTGAAAATGATTTCCGGTGCAAACGTCCACATTTGCAACGAATGCGTTTCGGCGTGTTACAATCTGTTGCTCGACGATTTTGCGAAGGAGGCCGCCAAGGTGACCGCGGCAAAGGAAGCCGCCCCGCTTCCGACTCCCAAGGAGCTGAAGGCGCACCTCGACGAGTTTGTCATTGGACAGGACGATGCGAAGATTGCTCTTTCCGTTGCCGTCTATAATCATTACAAGCGGTTGCGCGACGAGGCGTCCCGCGTCGCGGACAAAGAAAAGATGGACGTGGAAATCGAAAAGTCGAACCTGCTTCTGGTCGGTCCGACAGGAAGCGGCAAGACGCTTCTTGCCCAAACGCTCGCCCGTTTTCTGAACGTGCCGTTTTCGATTGCGGATGCGACGGTTCTCACTGAAGCGGGCTACGTCGGCGAGGACGTGGAAAACATTCTCGTGCGCCTTTTGCAGGCCGCGGACTACGACGTTTCCCGGGCGGAACACGGCATCATCTTTATTGACGAAATCGATAAAATCGCCCGCAAGACTGCCAATCCGTCGATTACGCGCGACGTCTCGGGCGAAGGCGTCCAACAGGGTCTTCTCAAAATTCTCGAAGGTACCGTGGCCGCTGTTCCGCCGAAAGGCGGCCGCAAGCATCCGGAACAGAGCCTCGTACAAATTAACACGAAGAATATTCTCTTTGTGTGCGGAGGCGCTTTCGAAACGCTCGACAAAATAATCGCCCGCCGCGTCAACCAGGGCGGTATGGGCTTTGGCGCGGACATTCGTTCGGAAAAGGACAATACGCTTTCGAAGCTCTTCAAACAGCTCGAACCGGACGATTTGATTCATTTTGGACTGATGCCCGAACTCGTGGGCCGCTTGCCGATTGTCGTCGCCCTGCAGGAACTCGACGCGGCAGCCCTAAAGCGCATTTTGACCGAACCGAAAAACGCCATCGTGAAACAGTTCGTAAAGCTCTTCAAAATGGACGGCATCGATCTTTCCTTTACGGAAGACGGAATTTCGGAAATCGTTTCGTTTACGGTGGAACGCAAGACGGGCGCGCGCGGCCTCCGCTCGATAGTGGAACGCACGCTTCAAAAATCAATGTACGAACTTCCCGGTTCCGGCATTAAAAAACTGGTTGTCGATCGCGAAATGGTCAAAAAGGCCCTGTCGGAAAATAACGAAAAAAATGTCGCCTGAGGTCTTGGTTTGAAAAAGACGTCACCTGATAAAGAAAATTTGCTGGAAGCGGTTGCCCTGGATTTGGCTCACGATTTTCCGCTTCTTCCGTTGCGCGATGCGCTTGTTACCCCCGGCTCTTCGTCGCGGATTCTCGTTGGACGCGACATTTCACAGAACGCGCTCCAGGCTTCGAGGGACTATCACGACCTGATTTTGCTCGCCTTGCAGCCCGATCCGGACAAGGAAGCGGTTTCGCTCGAGGATTTGCCCGCTGTCGGCGTACTTGCGCATGTGCAGACCGTGAGCGTGCTTCCGAACGGATGTTGGCGCGTTCTTCTCGAAGGCGTTGTCGTTGTCGATCTGATTTGCCCGGAAATGCATTCGGACCGAAAGTATTTTACGGCCCACATTTCGCTTCGGCATTATGCCTCTTCCGTTGACGACGAACTTTCTGAAAAGATTGCCGGGGAAGGCGTTCGCCTTTTTGAACGCTATGCGGAAATGCAGAACATTTCGCCGGATATTGTAAGTGACGTAAAGTCCAAGGTCGATCCGTTTTCGACATACATGGCGATGCTTCCGTTTATTCGGGTCGCTCCGGTGCAAAAGCAGAAGGCGCTCGAACAGGAAAACATCGATTTGCTTGGCCGCACAATCAACGCCTATCTGCAGGCCGCGCTCGAAGTGGAAAACGTTATAGACCACGTTCGGGACGATGTGCAGCAAAAAATGCAGCAGAACCAGAAGGAATGGTTTATCGGCGAACAGATTCGCATGCTGCAAAACGAAATCTCGGACGGCGAAGGCGACGAAATAGACAAGCTTGAACAGAAGGTCAAGGAAAAACATTTTTCCGCGGCCATCCAGGAAAAGCTCGACGAGGAATTCGGCAGAATGCGGATGATGCAGCCCGCAAGCCCGGAGTACGCCGTTTCGCGCAACTACATCGACTGGTTCCTTTCGCTTCCGTATGGCGTCTATACCAATACGGATCTGGACCTCAAAAAGGTCAAAAAGAATTTGGACGCCAAGCATTTCGGGCTCGAAAAGGTCAAGGAACGGATTCTCGAATACGTCGCTGTGCTGAAGCAGACCGGTGCGGAAAACAAGGCTCCGATTATTTGCCTCGTCGGTCCTCCGGGCGTCGGCAAAACGACCCTTGTCCGTTCGATAGCGGAATCTCTCGGCAGGAATTTTGCCCGAGTGACGCTCGGCGGCGTGCAGGACGAGGCGGAAATCCGCGGACACCGGCGCACGTACATCGGATCGATGCCCGGACGTTTTATCCAGGCGCTGCGGCATGCAAAATGCATGAACCCGGTCATTCTGCTTGACGAAATCGACAAGATGGGAAACGACTATCGCGGAGACCCGGCGAGCGCCATGCTCGAAGTTCTCGACCCGGAACTCAATCCGGATTTTACCGACCATTTTATGGAAGTCGGCCTGGACTTTTCAAAGGTGCTTTTTATTGCGACGGCAAATTCCGAATCGACGATTCCGGAACCTCTCGAAGACCGCATGGAAGTTGTCCGCCTGCCCGGATACTATCCGCACGAAAAGCTCTCAATTGCCAAGGAATATCTGATTCCGAAGGCCCTCAAAAATTGCGGGGTCTCCGACCCGTCCTCAATCGTTTTTGACGATGCTTCCATCCAAAAGATTTTGCGCGGCTATACGCGGGAAGCCGGCGTCCGCGAACTGGAACGCATGGTGGAAACGGTTATCCGGAAGCGCGTCAAGGAATGCCTGATGGGAAAGTCGGGAAAGCTTGCGCTCACGCCGAAGCTCGTCGAAAAATATCTGGGAGTCCCGCGCTTTTTGGACAACCGCCTGCCGCCCGCCGGTCGCTATGGCGTTATCACGGGCCTTGCCTGGACGTCTGTCGGCGGCGAAATCCTTTTGATTGAATCCAAGCTGCTTTCGGGGCGCGGACACTTGCTTTTAACCGGAAAGCTCGGCGACGTGATGAAGGAATCCGCCCAGATTGCCCTGAGCCTTGTGCGCGAAAGGCTCCAGCGTTTTGAAATCGACCCGGCCATTGTGCGGAAAACGGACATCCACATTCACGTTCCCGAAGGCGCCGTTCCTAAGGACGGTCCCTCGGCCGGTATCGCTCTCACGCTTTCGCTGCTTTCCGCCTTTACCCGCATCCCGGTTCCGCCCGATGTCGCGTTTACGGGCGAAGTGAGCCTTTCCGGCGACCTGCTTCCGATTGGAGGCCTAAACGAAAAGGCGCTCGCCGCTCTCGACGCGGGTGTCAAGACTCTTTACCTTCCGAAGCAAAACGAAAAGGACATTTCCGAGTTGCCGCTTCCGGCCAAGAAAGGCCTCAAGATTTTTACGATGGAACACATCGACGACCTAATTTCCGCCCTTTTCAAACAGCCGAAGAAAAAGGCACGGGCAAAAAAGAATGTCTGAATTTTCGCTTGAGGAAATGCGCTCGGCGTACGAAAAGCTCGAATTGCGGATAGCGAACGTTTGCGCACAAAGTAATCGTCCGAGGGAAAGCGTTCGCCTCGTGTGGGTCTCGAAGTTTCACCCGATGGAATCCGTCGAAAAGGCGCTTCTTTTGGGGGCGAAGGACTTTGGCGAAAATCGTGTACAGGAAGCGGTCGAAAAGTTTAGCGTCAAACGTCCGGGCGTGCGTTGCCACATTATTGGCCCGGTGCAGTCTAACAAGCTGAAAAAGGCGGCACTCGTCGCGGACTGCATCCATTCCGTTGCAAGCATCGAGGCGGTCGAAAAACTGGAAAAGGTCTGCGCCGAGGCGAACAAAACCCTTGACATCCTTTTTCAGGTAAATGCCGGCGAGGAAGAAACCAAAAGCGGCCTGGATGTTCGCGAAGCGGAAGCCTTTTTGCTTGCGCTCGAAAAACATTCCCCGTGTGACCATCTCCGTTTTCGCGGGCTGATGACCATTGGAAAAAACACGGGCATTGCGGAAGATTCCCGCGAATGCTTTGCCTTTTTGCGGAACCTTCAGCAAAAATTCCTTTTCCGCGGCGGAGTTTTCCAAAATTTTGATCAGCTTTCGATGGGAATGACCGGGGATTTGGAAGTTGCCATCGAGGAAGGCGCCACGATGATTCGCGTGGGAACGGCGCTTTTTGGCGTGCGGAACTAAAATTCTTTTCTATTATTAAGGCGAAAAAGGGGCCGGGAAAAGCCCGGTCCTTTCCTTTCGCATTTTTTTTCGAGAAGGATCTATGCCAAATCGTGTTGTTATCGGCTCCCAGTGGGGCGACGAAGGAAAAGCCAAGATCGTTGATTTTCTGACGCTGGATGCGGATGTCATCGTTCGCTTTCAGGGCGGCGCCAATGCGGGCCATACCGTCGAAGTGGGCGACAAGAAGTTTGTCTTTCACCTCATTCCGTCGGGCATTATGCACGAGAACAAGCTTTGCGTCATCGGAAACGGCGTCGTTCTCGACCCGGTGCAGACCTTAGCGGAAATTGCGGACCTGCATTCCAAGGGCATTTCGGATCCGGAAAAGCGGCTTGTCATTGCGGACAACGCACATGTCGTTTTGCCGTATCATTCGGCGCTTGACCGCGCAAAGGAAAAGAAGGCGGGGAAGGCTGCCATCGGAACGACCGGTCGCGGAATCGGCCCGTGCTACAGCGACAAGGTGAACCGTATCGGCGTCCGCGTGGGCGACCTGATGGACGAGCGCGAACTCCGTCCTCGCGTCGAGGCAATGGCGAAGGTTCACAACGAAGAATTCCGCGTGATGTATGACGTTCCCGAAATCGATCCGGAAAAGGTGATTGCGGACTATCTGGAACTCGGTCAAAAGATTAAGCCTTTTGTGCGCGACGTGAGCGCGGTCCTCTACGAGGCTCTGAATTCCGGTAAGCGGCTGATTTTTGAAGGCGCGCAGGGGACGATTCTCGACGTTGACCAGGGAACGTATCCGTATGTGACGTCCAGCAATACGGTTGCGGGCTATGCAAGCTGCGGATCGGGCGTCGGACCGACTGCCATCGACCAGGTTGTTGGCGTCGTCAAGGCCTATACGACCCGCGTCGGAAACGGACCCTTCCCGACGGAGCTGCTCGACGAGATGGGCGATAATCTTCGGAAGCTCGGAAACGAATATGGTGCGACGACGGGCAGAAACCGTCGCTGCGGATGGTTTGACGCTCCGGTCGTCCGCAAGGCGGCCCTCGTGAACGGCCTCACGCATTTGGCGATTACAAAGCTCGACGTTCTCGATACGTTTGACGAAATCAAGGTGTGCACGCATTACGAGTGCGACGGCGAAAGGCTGGACATTTTCCCGAACCAGCTTTCGAAGGTCGGTCGCTGCAAGCCCGTTTACGAGACGTTCCCCGGCTGGAAGGAAAATACGACCCGCTGCAAGAGCTGGGAAGAACTTCCGGCGAACGCCAAAAGGTATCTCGAAGCGATGTCGAAACTGGTCGGTGTAAAAATCGGCATGATTTCGATCGGCGCCCACCGGGACGAAAGCATCATCATCGACATGGACTAAACCAAACAAGGGAGCTTATGGCGGAAGAAAACATTGTCCAACTTCTTAAAGGCGTCGATCTTTTTTCGGAACTGACCGAGGATCAGCTAAGTCAGCTGGCTTCGCTGGTCGTTGTGAACGAGTTCGCCCGCGACGAAACCATCATTCTGGAAAACGACGAGTCCTCCAGTGCGCTTTTCCTTATCGCCGACGGCGAGGTGAAGGTCTATGTGACGGGGACGGACGGGAAGGAGACGATTCTTTCCCTGATGTCGCGCGGGGATTCCTTCGGCGAAATGTCCCTGATTGACGGCGACCCGCGGTCCGCTTCGGTCAAGGCCGTTTTGCCGACAAAGGTTCTGGTTATTCACCGCGAGCATTTTTTGGAACTTCTCCGGACGACGCCGGAGCTTGCGACGGGACTGCTCGTGCAGATGAGCCGGCGCCTTCGAAACGCAAACAGGCAGATAGGGTCGCTTGCGACCATGTCCGTTTATGGGCGCGTCGCCGGGACAATTCTTAGCCTCGTGGAAGACCGCGGCGTTCGCATCCACGGAAAGAACGGCGAGATGGTGACGGTCATCCGCAACAGGCCGACGCAGCAGCAGTTTGCCGAAATGTCGGGGACGACCCGCGAGACGGTGAGCCGCGTCTTTTCGATGCTTTCGCGGAGCGGTTCCATTTCGCTGATGGGAAAGGATCTCGTGATTTCGGAAGAGAGCAAGCTGCACGAGATGAATTCAAAGCTTTAAGAGGTTCGCGTTGGGCAAGGAAAATTTTATTCATCGGATTCTTTCGTCAAAGCCGTGGCTGTATGCGCTTTGCCTGCTTGTGGTCTTTCTCGTCGTGTGCGCCTTTGTCTTTGACAAGGCGGTGATGCCGATTGTTGCGCGGGAAGGAGTCTCTGAAAGGACGGTTCCGCATTTGGAAGGCCTTGACAGCGCCTCGGCTGTGGCGCTTGCGAAGGATTCGGGATTTAACGTCGCCTTTGCAAGCGAGCGGGAATACAGCGACGCGTATGATCTGGGACTTGTGATGCGGCAGAATCCGACACCGGGGCGAAGCTCAAAGCCCGGTCGCACCATTCGTCTGACCGTTTCGGACGGACTTCACCAGTTTACCGTGCCCGATCTTTTTGACAAGAACGGCGAGGAGGCGGCGCGGGCCATCGAGAAGGCCGAACTTTTTGTGGGGCTTACGTTCCGGATGCCGCACCCGAACCTTTCGAAGGGAAAGGTCGTTCGGACGAATCCGTCTGAAGGTTCGCTTGTGCACAAGGGCGATACCGTCGATATTTTTCTTTCTTCGGGCCCAAACGGTTCAAAGGTCGAGCTTCCGAGCGTAACCGGTCTCTCGGAATCGGACGCTCTTTTAAAGCTGCGAACGTCGGGATTTCTCCTCGGAAAGACGTCCCGTCAAAAAGGCGCGGGCCCCGCGGACGTAATCCTTTCGCAGGATCCGGCGGCCGGTACGTCTCTTTCGGCCGGAACAAAAATCAATCTGGTCGTTTCGGAATAAGAGGTTCCCGATGCGGTTTTTGTACGTCATCCTTTTTGTGCTTTTGTGCGGACTTGTCGCCTGCAGCGGCCCGAAACAGCTCGCTTCGCCTTCCGCCGAAGTCAAGTCGGATTCGACGGCGAAGCCCCTTGCCCGGAACGCCTACCCGCCGATGATCGACAGCGCACAGCTCTTGCGGCTCGAAATTGCGCACGGATCCTTTTTGCGCGCTCTCGCGCTTGAAAATGCGGGCGAGTTCGAAATGGCGGAAGAGTTTATGCGGCACGCCTACGACGCGGACCCTGAAAACCGCTACCTGGCGTTTTCGCTCCTGGAACTGATGTCGCGCCGCGGCGCCGAAACGTCCGAAGACGCACTAAAGCTCGTAGAAAGGGCAAAGTCGCTCAAGGGCAAGCGGACTAGCAGCCAGTATGCGCTCCTCGGAAAAATCTACAGCGAAATGTCGCTTCTCGACAGTGCGCTTCTCTACTACAAAAAGGCGGTGGAGGCGAGCGATCAGAACCTGTATGCCGCCTACGAATATTCCCGGCTGCTTGAAGTGACGCACAATACGGAAGAGCTGATTCGTGTTTACGGTGCGCTGCTTCCGCAACTTTCGTATCCGCCGTCCATGCTCGAACGCCAGGTTTCGCTGCTCGCGGAGACGAAAAACGATTCGGTTCTCGCCGATCTTTTGGGCGATGTTTACGAGGCCCGCGGCGACCGCGTCTTTTTGGAAAACCGCATCCGTTTGCTTTTTGGAATGAAGCGCTTTGAAGAGGCTCTTCTTGCAATAGACGAGTTTCGGGCGGATTCCGCCTACACGGACGATTCGCTTTCGGTAACGCTTTTGACCGCAGCCTATTTCGGACTGAAAAAGGATTCCGTCGCATTGGATTCCCTGAAGGAAATCTACAAGCGGCATTTGGACCGGGGCGATGTGCTGATGAATCTCGCGCTGACGGAAATACGGCTCGGGAAGAAGGAACAGGCGAAGGTTCACATGGAGCGCCTTGCGCAAATGGAAAAGTATGCGGCGTCGGCTTTGGGAATGCTGAGCTCCTTTGCCTTGGAAGCGGGCGATTCGACCAAAAGCCTCGAATATTTGGAAAAGGCTTACGCCAAGGATACTGCCGCGTATCAAAACACGCTGATTTCGTACTACTCTTTTTTCAATCGCTACGAAAAGGCGTACAAGGTGCTGGACAAGGCCTTGGAACCGGATCCGGATGTAGAGCTGTTGCGCGAAAAGGCGGAAGAGTCCGGAAACTTGGGACTTCTTCGGCAGTTCAATGCGCAGGTGGCGCGGACCGTCGCGAATTTCCACATCCAATACGGGGATATTTTGCAGTCGCATGCGGCAACGCTCGAGACGCCCTCGGCGACAAAGGCCCGGGCGGATTCGGCGCGGGACCTCCGTCAAAAGGCGAGCGGGCATTATCGCGAAGCAATCCGCATTGGCGGCACGGCACAGGCGCTTCTTTTTGCTTACGGGGCAAACTTTTTGGTGCTTGGGGAGGTCGATTCTTCCATCACCGTTTTCAAAAAGCTTTTTCAGGACTTCCCGGATGATGTGACCGCCAAAAATCATCTGGGATATTCCCTTGTCGATTTGAACCGGTCCGCGGAAGAGGTCAAATGGGGAACCTCCCTCATCGACGAGGCGCTTGCCATGGAGCCGAACGAGCTGGCGTTTAAGGATTCCAAGGCCTGGGCGCTTTATCGCGCGGGAAAATTCCGCGAAGCTCTTTCGCTTATGGAAGAAGTCGAATCGAAGCAGGATTCCTTCCCGGAAATGTTCTCGCAGGATACGTCGATTTTTGCCCATCTCGCCGCCATTTGTGAAGCGCTTTCCCTCAACGAACGCGCCATCGGATACTATCAAAAGGTTTTGAACATTGATCCGCAAAACGCCAACGCCAAAAAGCGGATCGAGGCTTTGAAGGGCAAGGACGAATAGCGTTTCGGAAAACGGCCCATGCGAAGCTCTGTTTGGAAAATCCTTTTCTTTTTCGCAGCGGTGTTTCTTTTTACGGGATGCGGTCCGAAGCTCGTCAAGGGACCGGCGGAGACCTTGAGTGTCTCCGTTCCCGACAGTCTCAAGGCGAAGTTCTCGATAGAAACTCTGGATTCCTTGGAAGGTTCGCACAAACTTTCGGCCGTGCTTTTTGCCGTCCCCTACAAACGTTACCGCCTTGAAATTTCGGGCCCGATGGGGCTCGGCATCGCTTCGCTTCTTTGGCATGACGGCGAATGGACTCTTTTGCTTCCGACCCAAAAGGCGTATGCGTCGGGCAAGGGTTATCTCGTCGGCGGCTACGCGGGAATTCCCCGGTTTGACATTCACCAGATTGCGGCGCTTTTTTGGGGGGAATTTCTTCCGCGGAATGCGACTGTCGATTCGGTAAAAACGGAAAACGGCCCGGATTCTTCCAAGGTCGTTTTGACTTTCGGAAAGAATGCGCTCGGCATTTCATTTCGGATGGAAAACGGCCCGGACGGCCACGTGCGGGAACTTTTGCAGGGCGGCGAAAGACTTGAATTTTCAAGTGCCGCGGAGTTTGACGTCGGAGTGCTTCCGTCCGAAGTGCGCGCCTTTCGAAACGGGAAAAACGTCCTGAACATCCGAATCAAAAACGTCCGGTCGGATGCCTCGTTTGGCGGCGGAACGTGGAGGCTTTCCGTTCCCGAGCGATACCAAAGGCTGTGAGCGAATTTCCGCTCCGATGATTTTGTAATTTTGAATCATGATACGCCTTTTGATCCTTGCCACACTCGTATTCTGTGCGACGGCGTCCGCGGTCGATACGCTCGAAATTTTTGCGCTGCGGGTTCAGTTCAAGCAGGAGTCTCCGGACAATTCCCTGACGACGGGAACGGGCCGATTTGATTCCGACAGTGACACTTCGAGCGCAAACTACAGTCTCGATCCGAGCGGCCACCGGGCAAGCGCAGCCTATTGGCAAAAACATTTTGATTTTGTGAACGCCTATTACAGATCGGTGAGCGGCGGAAATCTCGTGATTCGGGCGAGAATCTTTCCGAGCGGGGAACCCTATACGCTCGATCATTACATTATCGACTACAACCGGACGGCCAAGCGCAAGGGCGAAAAAACGGCGGAGTTTGACGAGGCCCGCAGCCGCGACTACATGAACTTTATTTGGGACGCGGTGACGCTTGCCAACCAGTCGAAGGATACGCTCGACAATCCGTTCCGCGTTCCGCAGCCGACGTCCCCGAATACACGGCGCGCCTACATGATTATCCACGCCGGAGCGAGCCGTCTCCTTGACGGCGGCAGCATGGGAACGAAGAACGCGAATACCCAGGGTGACTTTATGGACGTCTATGTGGTTCGGGATTACTGGGCCTATCTTGATTCCGCGGACACGACGCGGAAGGTCTCCGGGGATTTAAACGGGATGGTGCTTCCCGGTGCGACGCTCGACACGCTCAAAACAATCATGGTGACGAGCGAGACGGCTTCGCAGGACGGACTCAACTGGGGCATCAACGGAATTCTTGTAAACCAGATCGGCCGCGAACTCGGAATGCCCAATACGTATGACGTCGTAAAGGGAATTTCCAGACTGGGATATTTTGACGTGATGGACTTTGCGGGCTACAATGCCGGCAACGGATTTTTCCCCGTGCTGCCGTCGGCCTGGGTGCGTTCCTACATGGGATGGGCCAACGTGGAAACCGTCTATCCGCCGAAATCGGGAACGGTGACGCGGAATCTTTTTACGGCGGGTTCCGGGAACGGTTCCGAAATTTTAAAGGTTCCCCTGTCGGCAAATGAATATCTTCTGGTCGAAAACCGGGAGCGTTCGGCGGGCGACTCGGCGAAGATTGCCGTCTCGTATGTGCCCGCGTCCGACGTGGCTGCCGAAAAGGATTACGAAGTTCTCACCAAGGTGTATCCGGTCGATAGCCTTTTTGTCGCCTTCGAGGATTCCCTTTGCGATTCGGTCGGAAAGTGCAAAAAGAACCGGAACAAGCTGGGAGGCATCATCGTGGATGTTTCTTCGTTTGACGCGGGACTTCCGTCGAGCGGAATTGCCGTGTGGAAGGTCAATGACTGGTATTTGCGCGAGGCGCTTCCGTATGGCGTCACAAATTTCTGGGGCGGCGATACGGTTCGGGACCATCAGTTTGGAATTATGCTTGCCGAAGCGGACGGGATTCTTTCCATCGGCAAGACGTTCAAGAATTCGCTCGGCGAGGACGCTTACGATTACGGCTCCGGGTCTGACCTGATTCCGCATGTGCGCAAGGGGAAAAATTCCCCGAAGGATACGGTCTGGTCCATTCGGTCTTCGGGCTACGGCAACACGGGAACGACTTCGGGCGGCTATACGGGAATTTCCGTTTCGGCGAAAAAGGCGAAGAACGCTCACGTGGAAAAAACTTCGAATTCCTTTATGGGCGATAGCGTCGTCAACTTTGCCGCATCCTCGATCTCCGTACAGATTTCCTGGGAATCCAATACGCTTTCCGGTTCGAGCTTTCCGAAAAATGTCGGGCTTGAATCCGCCCTGCGCGGCGCGGTCGTTTTGGACTACCCCGAGGGAATGTCTGTCGGAAGCGGCGAAAAGCTGATTGTTTTTGCGGCCGCGGACGGAACCTTGCAGGCGATGGATGCGCTCGGAAATCCGCTGACGGAAAGCGATACGACGGTTCTCCGGAAAACACTTTCGAACAAGGACTCGGCGGATACGGTGTCGCTTTTTAGGCTCGGAAATTCCTACGGCGAACTTCTCGGAATGGCTTCCGTCGGCGACACCGTCTTTACGCTGCACCGCCAAAGCGGCCTTGCCCGGACCGTTCTCGCGTCCGACATTGACCAGCTCCGCTTTGACAGGATGCTCGAGCCTCTTAAATCCGCGACCTTGGGCCCGATGGTCGTAAACGGTTCCGTCTTTGTCGCGGACGAAAACGCTCTTTACCGCTACCGGACTTCGGATCTTTCCAAGCGGAAAACCTTTGCCCTGCCCGAAAATTTTGAGCCGCACGATATGGCGCTTTGCCCCGACGGAGAATCCGAAAATGTTGCGCTCGTCGGAAAGAATGCGGGTCTTGCGCTTTACCGGGCCTCCGAAGGCCGCGTCCAAAAACTTTCCACTCCGCGTACCCGGAACAAGAACCTGGTCCCGGTCGGAAAACAGACGTTCCGGATAGCATGCTCGGACTTTGACCGCGACGAAAATTCCGAAATGTTTGTCCTCGGAAGTCGCGGGTATGCGGCGATGGTCCGGGCGGACGATTCGGCAACGGTCGTTTTTTCTCCGCGGTCATTTAAGCGCGGGAGCGACGGAACTTCCGACTTTTACGACGAAACTTCGCCGATTGCGGTTGCGGACGTAAACGGCGACGGCTACCCGGATGCCGTGTTCCTCGGATACAACCTTCTGTATGCCGTCGATCGCTCGGGCGTCGTCCTTTCCGGGTTCCCGGCGACGATTACCAAGAATTTGCCGGAATACGCCTTTTACTCGGACCCGCTGATTGTCAATGTGACGGGCGACAGCCTTCCCGAAATTCTCGTCGGAACGAACGGCGGGCTTTTGATGGCGTTCCGCTCGAACGGAAAGCCTCTCACGACCGCGGACGGATTTCCGCTTTCCGCCGGCTCCTTTGAATACGGCGATACGGTCGCCCCGATGTCGTTCCTTGTCGAAAAGGCCATCGATTCGCTTTCGGGTTTGCAGGTTTATGCTTTCCAGCGTTCTTCCGTCTCGGGCTTTAGGCTTCCCAAGGCCTTGACGTCGGAAGCGGCCCTCAGGCGTTCGTGGAACATTCCCGGCGCAGGGAACGGTCGCACCAGATTTTTGGACGCGAGCTTTCTCGGCGAAGTGCAAAAAGCGGATTCCATCGAAAGCATCGACGAATTTTTCGTTTATCCGAACCCCGTCCGCGGCGGATTCGCGAGCATTCGCTACACGCTCGGAATGAACGCCAAATCCGCGAAAATAGAGATTTACGACATTGCGGGCCTGTGCGTTTATTCGAAGAATCTCGAAAGCCTGAACATGGGAAAAAATCAGATCGACCGCCTGGATCTTTCGGATCTTGGAAGCGACGTCTATACGGTGCGGCTTCAGGTGAAGTTTACCACGGGAAAGAAAAAACAGAAATTCTACCGCGTCGGAGTCGTCAGATGAAAAGGCTTCTTCGAATTTTGTCCGCGTTCTGTTTGCTTTCCTTCGGAACTTTTTTGGCGTGTTCCACGCCGACGTCATCGGAAACGGGCGGTCTCGACTGCCCGAACTGCTCCACCAAAACGAGTTCCGCTTCAAACGAAAAACGGCTCTCGTCGAGCCTTGTCGAAAGTTCCTCGTCGGCGAAACCGGAGCTTCTTCTTTCGTGGATCGATGTCGGGGACTTTTCCATTTTGCAGACGGAAGTGATGCAGTCGGATTATCAGAGGCTCATGGGAACGCTCCCCTCGCAGATGACGAATGCCGTCGGGGATTCGTTTCCGGTTGCGAACGTTTCGTTTTACGATGCGGTCCTTTTTGCAAACGAGCTTTCGAAATTCCTCGGGCTTGATTCCGCCTATTCCTACACGGCGCGCGGGTCGGGGAACAGGCTCTCCGGACTCCGTTTGAATGCGAGCGTCAAAGCCGTGCGGCTTCCGAGCGAAACCGAATGGAAACTTGCGGCGCGGGCCGGAACCACGGGCACGTATTACTGGGGCGCGGACGTCGCCGCCGACTACGCCGTCTATAATAATCTTTATGCGAGCTACCAAAAGGTTTCGCAAAAAAAGCCGAATGCGTGGAACCTTTACGACATGGCGGGAAACGTCGCCGAATGGACCTCGGACACGACGCTTTGCGGCGGAGACTGGACTTCCGTCGCCAAGGAACTCGCCATCAAGGAATCCAAAAAGAAAACGCCGGATTTCGCTTCGAACGAAAGCGGCTTCCGCGTCATCCTCTCCGGAGAATAAAATGAAAAAATGGATTTGCCTCTTCGTCTGTCTGCTTGCCTGTGCGTGCACACAAAGCGAAGAACAGAAAAAGTCGGACAAAATCGAAGCGGACCTCAAAAGCCTTCCGAAGCTTTCGCCGATTGAAGTCCCTGCGGGCGTCGCCGGTCTTTACATCGGAACGCTTCCTTGTGACGAATGTTCTTCGCACCAAATAAAAATGGAGCTGGATTCAAACGGAACGGCGCAAATCGAGGAAATCTTCCTGAAGGCCAAACCGGATACGGTCAAAAGTTCCGCGACGTTTTTGGACAGCGCGGACCATGTCGTTGTTCGCTTTGACGACAAACGGCGCTTTTTGAACTTCCAAAAGAAAAACGGTACGGCGCTCGAATATCTGAACGTCGAGGGAAAACCCTACGTCGATGAAACGGACGAACCGTATCGCCTCATCCGCATTCTCAAACCGAAGAAACCGCAATGATTTCGTTAGCAAACGCCGTCGGGGAATCCATGCCCAAGGCCCTTTCCGGGCTTCCGCTTCTGTCTATCGCCCTGATGAATTACGCGGACGAGCTGGAGTTGAAAAACAGGGCGTTTACCCTCTTTTGCGAAAAGAACGGCTTGCCGTCCCCGGAAAAGGTCGTGCCGAGTCCGATGCCCCGAAACTATCGGACAACGACAAAGCGCCGCGCCGGATTCGAAGACGGAAAGTTTCGACTTTTCTTTGGAGCGGACGAGCGCCTGGAATATGCGGAGCCGCTTGAACCCGCCGAGCATCTTGCCGTTTATCGTTTTGTCGAAGGCATTTTGCAAAAAGGCGCTTTTGCGCTTCTCGCCCGGGCCATGAACTGGGTCATTGTCCGCGGATCCTATAGGCGTCGCGCGGTGATTTTCAACGTGAGCGAGATGAACGCCGCGGTCGTTCGCAAACTGAAACTTTTGGGCGAACATCTGAATGCGGCAAACCTGGGAGTCGTTTCCGCCCATGTCTATTTTGATCCGTCCCGCTCCGACTACTATCTGGAGGCCGAAAGGCCGACCGATGCGCTCTCTTTCAAGACGCTTTACGGCCCGCGGGATCTGACGCTCGACATCGGAAAGTTCCGGCTAAAATATCCCGTCACGGGCTTTAGCCAAATCAACGCTTCGCAAATTCCGAACCTGCTTTCGTTTGCCGAAAAGCTGCTCGCTCCGACAGGGAAAGAGCACTTACTCGATTTGTATTGCGGATACGGGCTGTTTTCGTTTGGACTTGGCGAAAAGGTCGCTTCGACGTGGGGCGCGGAATGGGAAGGTCCCTCGATTGAATATGCGAAAAACAGCGCGCGGTTTCTCAAAAGGGAAAAATCCCGCTTTGTCGCCGGGAAAATCGATCGCAGCTTTGTGGAACGCTCGATTCCGAAAGTCTCCGTTCCGGAACTGATTCTGCTTGACCCGCCGCGCATGGGCGTCGAACCGGGCGTCATTTCCGCTCTTGCCAAAAGGAATCCCGAACGCGTCCTGCATGTTTTTTGCGGCACCGACGAAATCCCCCGCTCCGTAAACCAGTGGAGGCTCGCCGGATATCAAGTCAAAACGATTCAGCCGCTGGATCTTTTCCCGGGAACGCCGCATCTCGAAACGATGGTGCTTCTCGGAAAGTAACGGGGAAAAATAAGGAGGAAGCCCTGTATGAATTCAACCGCTCAAAAACAGGCAGCGAAAAAGTTCGCGGAACATTGGAAGGGAAAAGGCTACGAGAAAGACGAAAGCCAACCGTTTTGGCTTTCCCTCCTCCGCGATGTTTTTGGCGTGGAACATCCCGAAGAAATCGTGAGCTTTGAAAGCCAGGCAAAGCGCTATGCAAGCGAACTTCCTCTTTCAAAACATCCGCGCTACGTCGTCACGTGCAACTTCAAAAGTTTTCTCGTCTATGACATGGAAAATCCGCAGGGCGAACCGGAAGAGGTTTTGCTCGAAAACCTGGAACGGGAATTTTCCCGCCTGAATTTTTTGGTGGATGTTCGAAGCGAAGCGCTTAATTATTTAAAAGCCGCTAAAATGAAAATAGGGCTTTTGGTCAATTTTGGAGAAACAAAATTAAAATGGGAAAGGGTTACAAGATTCACCGCCATGAATTACGTCAGTAATTCCGAATCCGTGAGACAATAGAGATTGGTAAAATTTCCGCAGATAGGTATGAGGCTGGAATTGCTATATTCCGCAAACGATGAACACGTTTGAATGCATCCTCTCGCGCCGCAGCACGCGCAAATACAAGCCTCTTCCCGTCGAACGGGAAAAGCTCGAGAAAATCGTCGAAGCGGGCCGCCTTGCGCCTAGCGGCGGCAACAACCAGACAAATCATTTTCTGGTGATTCAAAATGCGAAAGTTCTTGGAGCGCTCGTATCGCTAGTCGAAAAGGCCTTTGCGCGGATGCAGGTGACGGAAGGCATGTACAAAAGCATCCGAAATTCCGTCCTGAGTTCCCAAAAGGGCGGCTACGTCTTTTGCTACAACGCACCGGTCCTCGTTGTCGTCGCAAACCAAAAGGATTACGGCAACAACATGGCGGATTCCGCCATCGCCATCGAAAACATGATGCTCGAAGCGAACGAGCTCGACCTCGGAAGCTGCTGGATAAACCAGCTGCGATGGCTTTCCGAGGATGCGGATATCCTCCGCTATTTGCAAACGCTCGGGCTTGCGGAAAACGAACGCGTTTACGGATCCCTCGCGATAGGCTATCCCGAAACACCGGACGGACTTCCCGCCCGGAAGCCCTTGCCGCGGAATGGGAACCGCGTCACATGGATTTAGCCAAAAAACGCTTTTTACACGGATTTTGCGAAAACAAAATGGCGAACGAAACGTTTGCTGTGTAAATTTTAGTGAAATAAACGGGATGCCAAAGTCTTTTTTGCCTTTGGTATCACAAGGCTCGGTTGCTTTTTCCGTGTAAAAAATTATGTTTAAAATCGATATGTCGGCAATAGACAAGCTCTTTGATTACGACGACTACCGCCGTTTTCTGAAGGACTACTTTGACGAGCAGAAGAAGTTGCGCGCCGTGTTTTCGCACCGCTTCTTTGCCGCCAAGGCGGGCTTCAGCTCGTCGTCCTATTGTCTCAACGTCATTCGCGGGCGTTTTAACCTGACCGAAAAGTCCATCGCCAAGATGACTAAGGCGATGGGCCTCAATCACGACCAGTCCAGGTATTTTGCGGCCCTCGTGGAATACAATCAGGCAAAGCGCGTCGAGGAACGCGAAAGCGCCTGGGACGAAATAGTCCAGATCCGTTCCAAGAGTGAATTTGTCCATGTTTCGAACGACCAGAAGGAATTTTTCTCGAAGTGGTACTATCCCATTTTGCGGGAATTAGTCTCCCATCCGGATTTTGACGGCGATATGACGCATCTCGCCCGGACGATTGTCCCCTCGATTTCGACGGAAGAGGCTCGGACGGCGGTCGAAAACATGCTTCGCTGGAAACTTCTGGAGAAGGATTCCCGCGGAAAGTATCGGGCGACGTCGGTGATGCTCGACGCCAAAAAGGTCGCGCCCATGGATTTGCGGCAAATTCGCCGCGAATACGTGCAACAGGCGATTGGGGCCGTCGAAACGAAGAAGCCGAGCGAGCGTTTTGCCGCCTTCACGACCCTTGCGATGAGCGAAAAATCCTATGATTATGCCGTGAAGGTTTTGGAAGAGGCCCGGCAGAAGATCATTGCGAAGGCGTCGGACGATCCCGTGGTCGAAAAAATCTACGAGCTGATGATCGTCGCCTATCCGATGAGCGAAAAGCTGGGCAAGGAGAGCGGAAAATGAAGCTTTCTATTTGGAATATCGCTTTGTGCGCGAGCTTTTTACCGATTGCTTTCGGATGCTCGGAAGATTCCCGGAACGCCGGCGGCGTGACGGACATCGGAAATTCGATTGCCGGAAACATCGTGTTTGCGGACGGCGTAACGCCCGCTCGCGGGGCGCGGGTCGTTGCCTATGAGGATTCCTGGAAAAATCTCGGAATCGCGGACTCGGTGGAAGCCTTTGCCGACAGCCTCGGAAACTTTGTCCTGGAAAACGTTTCGGAAAACATGCGGGTGCTGTATGCGGCGGACCAGAACGAAAACGCGCTGGTCGATTTGCGCGGGGATACTCTTCGGGTCGTTCTCGGAAAAGCCAAGACGCTTGCCGGGAAAATGGCCACGGAGACGTCCGGATCCTTGCGCGTCGTCGGAACGAACCTTTTGGCTGCGGTAAATGCCGACGGGGAATTTTCTTTTGACTCGATTCCCTCGGGCGACATTTCGCTTTCCTATACAAAAAATTCGGCGCCGCGGTCGCGCTTTGACTTCAGGACGGTCGCCGCCCGCGAAGCGATTGACCTGCCCGCTCTCAAGACGTTCTCGGAGGCGGATTCCATTCTGGTCGTGGCGGACGCCGCCCTGTATGCGGACACGTCACTCGGTGTCGCGCTTGGTACTTCGCTTTCGACGGCAATTTCCGTTTCGCTTTTGAGCTCCCCGACCGAGACGTTAAAAAACTTTGTGATGCCGGTGAAGTTCAACAACAAGATTGATTTTTCGGCATTTGCAAATCCGGATTCGTTCCGGGTGGTTTCGGAAAGCGGAGCCGTTCAAAAATTCGAAGTGGACTATTGGACGCCGCACGCGTCCCAGGGCGTTTTGTGGGTGCGGCTCGATTCGCTTGTCTCCGGAACCGAGAATGTTAATTTGTACTTAATCCATCGGGATGATTCCGGGGCCCGCGACCGGGCGTTTTCGGTTTCGGATTCCGTTCTCGCGGCCGTTCACATGAACGGCGATGCGCGCCTTTACTCCGCTTCGGATTCCAACCGCGCCTATGGCCTTATCGGATACGGGACAACCGTCCTTCCGGGGCAATACATTCCGCTCGATTCCGTGAATCCTTTTACGGGCGACTTTACGCTTTCCCTGTGGGCACTGTGGAACGGACCGGATGATTCGCATCAGGTACTTTTTGCGCGCCGCGCCACGGCGGATTCCATCGTGTTCCAGTGGTATTTCGACAACATCAATTCGGCGTTTGCCGTTTACAACGTTTTGCATTGGGATTCCATTGCGGGTGCGGCCGCGGCAGTCGATACGACGCGTTGGAACCTCTTGAGCCTCGTCTCGCGGAACGATTCCGTTTCGATGTTCGTCAACGGAACGCAGGTCGGAGAAACGGTGCCGTTCGAACTTTCCCACACGGACGCCGATGTGCCGTTCAGGGTCGGCGGAAACGACGTGGCGGAAGAATCGTGGAACGGCGCTGTCGATGAAATCCATGTGACGGCAAAGGCCCGGTCCGCGGAGTGGATCCGCATGGAATACGAAACGCAGCGCGCCGCGGCAAACTGATCTTGTAAAACAAAAAACGGACGGCCGAAGCCGTCCGCCCGCAAAGGATAACGGTATGAAGTTATTCGTACTTGATGACCTGGGCCGGGCATCCTTCCGCCGCGGCCTTGATGTCTTCTTCGTATTGCGAAAAATCAACGCCTTCGTTGACTTTCATCTTGTCCGGAACGCTAAAGACCGCGTCGCAGGTGCCTTCGCACGCGCCGCAGGAAACGCATTCGTCGTTCGATTCATCAAGCCAAACTTTTTTAATTGCCATAGATTTGCCTTCATGTGGTTGTGAACGTTTCAAAAGGTCTGTTTTGGAACATTCGGGTGGAACATTTCCCTGAATATAAATAAATTTGAGCGAAAAGAAAATAGAGGTTTATCGAGAAATGAAAACGGTTGTCGTCAAAATCGGCGGAAGCCTTGCCATTGACGAGGCAAAGCTTTTGGATTTTACCCGTTCGGTTGCCCGCCTGCCCGCGTTGGGCTACCGGGTCGCTGTCGTTCACGGCGGCGGCAAGGACATTAACGAGAACATTGCGCTTCTCGCCGAGGAACCGCATTTTATCGAAGGCTTGCGCGTAACGACTCCGGGCATCATGAAGATGGTGGAAATGACCCTTTCCGGACACGTGAACAAGAAGCTCGTCCGGATGCTCGAAAACGAAGGCGCTTCGGCGGTCGGCATCTCGGGCGTCGATGGAAAACTTTTTGAAGCGGAAAAGCGAAAGGGAAAGGTCGATCTCGGGCAGGTCGGAAACATTTTTCGCGTAAATCCGAAAATCGTCGAAGACCTCTGGAATGCCGGCTGGATTCCCGTGATCAGTCCCGTTTCGATTGGGGATGGCGTCGCGTGGAACGTGAATGCGGATACGGCCGCGTCCGAACTTGCCGTTGCGCTCGGAGTCGATAAGTTTTTGCTCGTAAGCGATGTTCCGGGCGTTCTCGACAAGGAAAAAAGGCTCGTTTCGACTCTCGACGAGGCGAAGGTCGAGGAACTGATTTCCGACGGAACTATTAGCGGCGGCATGATTCCCAAGGTTCGCGAAAGCATCGGAGCCATCAAACGCGGCCTCGGCGAAATTCACATCCTCGGATGGAAAGATGCGGATTCCTTTGTAAAACAGATCAGCGGAGAAATCAATTATGGAACAATCCTCTCTTAAGAATCTTTTGAAGAAAGATGCGGCGGTGATTGCGCCGCTTTACGGAAAGCCCGATGTCGATTTTGTCCGCGGACGAGGAAGCTATCTGTTTGACGCCGACGGAAAGGCGTATCTGGATTTTGTGGCGGGCATTGCCGTAAACGCTCTTGGACATCAAAACGAGGGCATTTTGAACGCAATTCGCGAACAGTCGGAGCGGTTCGTCCATCTGAGCAATCTCTATCCGAACTTTCCGCAAATTCGCCTGGCCGAAAAGCTTTTGGAACTGACAAAATTTGACAAGGCCTTTTTCTGCAATTCGGGAACGGAAGCGAACGAAGGCTGCATCAAGTTTGCGCGTAAATATTTTTATCGCAAGGGCGAAACGAACCGTCAAAAGATTATCACGTTTGTGAACAGTTTTCACGGTCGGACGTTTGCTGCGCTTTCCGCAACGGGACAGCCTGCCATCCGGGAAGGCTTTGGCGATATGCCGGGCGACTTTGTGCACGTTCCATGGAACGACGTCAAGGCCCTGACCGCCGAAGTCGATGAAAACACGTGCGCCATTATGCTCGAATCCCTCGCCGCCGAAGGCGGCGTGATGACCCTTTCTTCCGAGATGGTCGAAGCGATTCACGCATTGCGCGAAAAGTTCGGATGCCTTGTGATTGTCGATGAGGTGCAGGCCGGCATGGGACGTCTCGGAACGTTCCTCGGAAGTGAAAAGTGCGGACTTCGCCCCGACCTGGTTTCGCTTGCAAAGGCTCTCGGCGCGGGCCTTCCCCTCGGCGCGGTTCTTCTCCGTCAAAAAATTGCCGACGAGCTCCGCCCGGGCGATCACGGCACCACGTTCGGCGGAAATCCCGTCGCCTGTGCAGCGGGTCTCTCGGTCGTAAACCAGATTTCCGCTCCGGGATTTTTGGAAAACGTGAAGAAACGTTCCGAACAGTTAAAGGCCGGTCTCGAAAAGCTTGTCGAACGCTTTGACTTTCTCGGAAGCATCCGCGGCTCGGGCCTTTTGCTCGGAATTCCGATGGACGCGTCAAAGCCCGTGAACGACCTGATTTCCGCGGCCCGGTCCGAAGGACTGCTCGTCCTGAGCGCCAAGGGAAACGTCGTCCGGCTGCTTCCTCCGTTAAACGTGAGCGAAGCGGAGTGTGCGGAAGCCCTTCAAAAGCTCGAAAGGGCGTTCGAAAAGATCGCCTGATGGGCGCGAAAGCCTTTTAGGGCTTTACGGCGCTCCCGTTCAGTTTGTAGTAGCGGACGGCTTTCCCCTTGAGGGAGGGCGTCCGCTTTATTTTTTTGATGCTTGCGGGTTCCGGGGAATTCCATTTCTTGAGGGAGTCCAGTCCCGCGTTTCCCAAAACGGCGAGGTCGTAGCCGATGACCTTTACGGCTCCTGCCGCCTTGGCCGTATCCGCCTGGGCTTTTAACCTGTCCGAACTTTCGAGCGCATGGTTGTCGCTCACCTTGAAAAGTTCCTCATCGACCCAAAATTCCACGCCGTAGAGGTCGCATGCGGATTTTACCGCCCGCTCGTAATTTCCGACGTTTGAAATGTCCGCATGGGTGTTTCCGTTGTCGTTTGCACCGATGCCGTCCTGCACCGCGACCACATCGGGCTTAAATCCCGCTTCAAAAAGGGACTTGAAAAATCCGCTCAGCTTTTCGGGCGTTTCGAGATTCTGGTTGTAGAACGGAGCGACCATCACCTTCCAGCCCTTGGACTGCGCATGCTTTGTAATCGGGGTCAAAAAGTGCGAGGCGAGACCTTCGATGGTCGCATAGCTCTGAAGCCCGTCCCAATAATACCTGGCAATTTCCTGCGGAATATAGACGCCCTGAATGACGGTTTCTGTTCCGTACAAATTAAACAGTTCGTCCAGAACCTTGATGTTCCGCTCGGCAAGCGTGTCGAGTTCCGTAACGGTCGGCGGAGTGTACCAGTTTTCGCCGTTGTAGTAGAGCCCGAGCCACAGCGTCGTTCCCGCTTCCTTTGCGGCCTGGATGCTCTTCGGGAAAAGCTGGTTGTTTTTGTATTGGGTGTTTTGCAAAAAATCCAGGTCGGACGGGTAGTAAAGATGCGTCTTTTCGACGGCCGCATATTGCAGGACGACTTCCGTCATGCCGAGGTCTTGCAAGCGCTTGTGCATGTTGGTGATGGAATCCTGCGTCTGGTAGGCCGTAGTCCACCCGGCGTCAAAAACACCGTCAAGTCCGCCGGCCCAGAGGGTCGCCGCGGAGAATGCGGAAAGAAGAAGCGTTTTGAAAAGTCTCATACCATTGAATATAAGGTTTTTTCTTCCCAAAAAATCGCCAGGATTCCGCTTTGCACGCGATTTTTCACAAATGCCTTTTTCTTCAGGCCGAATTTTATATTTTTGAAAGAAATGGGAACCTCTAAAAATTGCTTTGGTTTAGCGGTGACCAAAAATCAAAAGGTTTGATAATGTCTGTTTTAATGCGTTCTGTTTCGGGAATCCGCGGAATTGTCGGGGATACCCTGACCCCGCAGGTTCTGGTAAACCATGTGAAGGCTTTTTTGGAAGTGACCGGTGCGCGGAAGGTTGTCATTGGACGCGACAGCCGTCCGACGGGGGAGGCCATTGTCTCGTTTGTCTCGGGCCTTTGCCGTCTTGCCGGTGCCGATGTAATTGACGTCGGCTTGGCGACGACCCCGAGCGTCGAACTTTTTGTGACAAGGCTTCACGCCGATGCCGGTATCATCATTACGGCAAGCCACAATCCGCTGGAGTGGAACGCTCTCAAGTTTTTGGACCAGAAGGGCATTTTCCTCGGCCCGGACGAGGTCAAGGAACTCTTTGCCCTGGCGGATTCCGAAAAGTTCGTTTACCCGGACTACCGCCAGATGGGAAGCTTTGAACGACTCCCGGATGCGGATGCGTTCCACATCGACGATACGCTCGCCATTCCCTTTATAGACGTGGAAGCCATTCGAAAAAAGAAGTTCCGGGTGGCGGTCGATGCCGTGAACGGCGCAGGCTCCTACATTGTGCCGCGGCTTCTCGAAAAGCTCGGTTGCGAAGTCTTTCGCGTGAACTGCACTCCGGACGGAACGTTTCCGCGCGGGCCCGAGCCGATTCCTTCGAACCTCGGCGACCTCGGGAAAACGGTTCGCGAAAACGGATGTGCCGTGGGCTTTGCCGTCGATCCCGATGCGGATCGGTGTGCGCTGGTGGATGGCGCGGGGAACGCAATCGGTGAGGAATATACGCTTGCCATTGCGACGGATGCGGTTCTTTCCAAAAAGAAAGGCCCGGTTTGCGTCAACCTTTCGACGTCCCGGATGAGCGCCGATGTCGCCGAAAGTTTTGGCGTGGGATTTTCCCGCGCAAAAGTGGGCGAGGTGAACGTGAGCCTCCAAATGATGAAGGAAGGCTGTATCGTCGGCGGGGAAGGGAACGGCGGCGTGATTTTGCCCGCGGTGCATTACGGTCGCGATTCGCTCGTGTCGGCAGCCCTTGTGCTCGCCTGGATGGCGGAGCATGACGGCGGTCCCGAAAAATTCAAGGCGGAGCATCCGAGTTACGCGATGCCCAAAAAGAAGTTTCCGCTCGGCGAAAAACCCGTGAAAAAGGTCTTTGAAGAAGTGGCGAAGGAATTTTCGGGTTGGGAAACGGATACGCGCGACGGCCTTTGGCTCGGGAAGGGCAAAAGCTTTGTCCATGTCCGCGCGTCCAATACGGAACCCGTCATTCGTGTGATTTCCGAGGCTCCGACCGAGGCGGAAGCCGAAGAACTCTGTCAAAAAGTGGAATCAAAAATTCATTAGGGGTTTTGGATATGTGCGGAATTGTCGGCTACATAGGAAACCGCGACGCTTCGAGCGTCCTTCTTTCCGGCCTAAAGCGTTTGGAATACCGCGGGTATGATTCTTCCGGAATCGCCGTGGCGCATCCCGACGGAACGCTCGAAATGGAAAAGGCGACCGGGAAAATCGCTTCGCTCGAAAAGAAGCTCGGGGAGCATCCGCTCCGCTCAAACATCGGCATTGCCCATACGCGGTGGGCGACGCACGGAGCTCCGACCGAAAACAATGCGCACCCCCAGGTGAGTTTTGACGGAAAGATTATGGTGGTGCACAACGGCATCATCGAAAATTACGTTCAAATCAAGAAGAAACTGGAAGCGGACGGTGTCAAGTTCAAGTCCGAGACCGATACGGAAGTCGTGGCGCATCTCATTGCAAAGCTTTACCGCGGCGACATCAAGTCCGCGGTCCTTGCGGCGCTGAACAGGCTCGAAGGAACCTTTGGGCTCGCGGTCCTTGCTGCCGACGAACCCGAAGTGCTGATCGGTGCGCGCCGCGGAAGCCCGCTTGTCCTCGGAATCGGCGAAGCCGGCGAATATTTTTTGGCAAGCGATGTGACGGCCATTGTCGATTATACGCAAAAGGTCGTCTATCTCGACGATGACGATGTGGTAATCGCAAAGCGGAGAGGCTACGAGATTGTGACCGTTTCGAGCCACACGGTCAACAGGAACGTCGAGGAAATCGAGTTTGACGCCGATGCGGCGAGCAAGGGCGGCTTCGAGCACTTTATGCTCAAGGAAATTTTTGAACAGCCGGAAGCGCTTCGCAACACGATGCGCGGAAGGCTCCTCCTTGCCGATGGCTCTGCAAAGCTTGCCGGGCTTGACGCGAACCGCATAGAACTCCGCAATCTGAACCGCATCATCATCACGGCGTGCGGCACGAGCTATTACGCGGGAATGGTCGGGGAGTATCTCATCGAAGACCTTGCGGGCGTTCCCGTCGAGGTCGAATACGCCTCGGAATTCCGCTACCGGAACCCGATTATCAAACCGGGAACTCTCGTCCTTGTCATCTCGCAGTCCGGTGAAACTGCCGACACGCTTGCCGCCTTGCGCGAAGCGAAAACCAAAGGGGCAACGGTTCTCGGAATTTGCAACGCGGTCGGCTCCACGATTGCCCGCGAGAGCGACGGCGGCGTCTATTTGCACGCAGGCCCCGAAATAGGCGTTGCGAGCACCAAGGCGTTTACGTCCCAGGTGACGGTTCTCGCGATGATCGCTCTTTTGCTCGGGCGCGAAAGGCGCGTCTCCGCGGAGCAGGGCATCGACATCGCCCGAGCGCTCTTGAACATTCCGAACTATGTCGAGGAAACCTTAAAGCTCTCTCCGAAAATTCGCGAAGTGGCAAAAAAATACATCGGAGCGAACAACTTCCTTTACCTCGGGCGCCATTACAACTATCCCGTCGCCATGGAAGGCGCTTTAAAGCTCAAGGAAATCAGCTACATCCACGCGGAAGGTTACCCCGCCGCCGAAATGAAGCACGGGCCGATTGCCCTCATCGACGAAAACATGCCGGTGGTCGTCATCGCACCCAAAGACAGCCTTTTTGACAAGGTCCTTTCCAATGTCCGCGAAATCAAGGCCCGCGGCGGCCGCATCATTGCGATTACGACCGAGGACTCGCCGGAACTTTCCGAATTCGCGGACGACATCATCATAGTGCCGAAGGTTTCCCAAATGCTAATGCCGCTCGTCACCTGCGTACCGCTTCAGCTTTTGGCCTACCACATTGCGGTTCTCCGCGGAAACGACGTCGATCAGCCGCGAAACCTTGCAAAAAGCGTGACCGTGGAATAAGTTCCGATGCACGAAGTTCCGGAATCCTACGAAGTCCATATTCGCGCCTTTGAAGGCCCGATGGACCTTTTGCTTTACCTTGTGCAGCAAAGCGAAGTCAAGGTAACGGACATTTCGATTGCCGAAATCACGGACCAGTATCTCGAATGGATAAAGGATCTATCGCGGGCCGATCTTTCGCAGGCCGGAGACTTTTTGTTTATGGCGAGCCGCCTCATGGCGATGAAGGTGCGGGAGCTTCTCCCCAAGGACCAGCGCACGGCCGAGGACGAGGAACAGATTGACTTCTCGCGTGACGAACTCATCCGCCAGATGCTCGAATACCAGCGCTACAAGCAGGTTGCGAAAGAAATGCAGGAACTCGAAGCGAAAAACTTCGGAACCTCCTACCGGGGCCGTCTTGAAAAAACGGAAAGCGAAGAGGATACGCTCGCCGATGCAAACATCTGGCAGCTTTTCCGCGCCTACCAAAAGATGCTCAAGACGCACAGCCACGACAACGTTCACCACATCGAACTGGACGATGTGACAATCGAGGACCGGCAGCAATACATTTCGAACACGCTCCGCAAGGAAGGCCGCGTCCTCTTCGAGGACCTTCTCGGGCGCGATCCGCTGCCGATCGTTACCGTGGTGACGTTCATGGCGCTCATGGAAATGATCAAGACGGACGAGGTCGTCTTTCGGCAAAGCGAGCTTTTCGGAGCCATCTGGATTTACCGCAAAAAGGACAATCCGGAATTTGCCGAGGAAATGGCAAACGAAACGCGCCTCTACGAACCGGAGCACGAATATAGGCAGGGGCTTGTCGAGCGCCTTCGCGAAAGGGAATCCCTCCGCGGGGACGAAAGCGAAAATGCAACATCTTCCGCCGACGGGAGCGGCGCTGCCGTTCTCGACCAGACGCTTCGCATGGTATCGCTTCTCGTGTCAAAGGACAAACTTGTCCGTGACGAGGACGTGAACGCCATTCTCTCGGGAGAAAGGGATATTAGAACGCTCGAATCGGAACTGGAAAATGCCGAAGAATCGGCCGAAAGCCTCGATGCCGAAAACGCCGAGGAAGCGGCGCGGCAGGTCGAAAATGCGGAAATTTCCGCAAGCCTCGAGGATGCGTTCAAGGAAGCTCCCGTGCCCGCACCCGAACCGAATGAAAAGTTGGATGAAGACGCTTCGGAAAATTCCGCAGAACCGAATGAAGGTCCGTTCGCGGACGAAAATTAGGGAACCTTTTTAGAGGTGACCGTTAATCCCACTGGATTTTGGGAGGCTCTTTTAAATTCGGGTTGTTTTTGGCGGCCTCGAACTTTTTTTCAATTTCCGAGAGACGGTTCTTTTCGCGTTCGCGGGCTTCCGCAAATTTTTTGTCCAGATCGGCCGATCGCGTTTTTTCGCTTTTGAGAAAATCTTCCAGGGACTTTTTTTCCTTTTGAAATTCCCTGTGTTCCAAAACCTTTCCCGTGTCCCTGTCCACAATCAGAAGGCCGTGGCACAGCGGGCATTCGACTTCGAGCTTTTGCGGCATCACTTGTTCCTCCGTCCGAGAAGTCCGGCGCGGAGCGCCCAATACAGAAGCTGCATAATGGAGCTGATGGCCGCCGCGACGTAGGTGAGTCCCGCTGCAAAAAGGACGCCCGCTACGACGTTGCGTTCACGCCCCGGAGCGAGAATGTTCAGGCGGGCAAGGCACTTCTTGGCGCGGGAGGAGGCGTCAAACTCCACGGGAACCGTGACGAGCGTAAAGAGGGTCGCTATGCCAAAAAGGACAACGCCCGCAATGGCGACGTTCTGCCCGAGCGTCATGCGCCCGAGGGACATGAGGAGAATGCCGATGATGACAATCCACGGACCGAGCGTTGAACCGAGATTTGCCGCGGGGACAATCATGGACCTCACCCACATCGGAAAGTAGTTTTGGGCATGCTGGATGGCGTGGCCGACTTCGTGTGCGGCGACCCCGGCGGAACTTGCGCTGCGCCCGTGATAGACAGCGTCCGAAAGGTTGAGCGTCTTGTCCATCGGATTGTAGTAGTCCGAAAGGAAACCTTGCGTCGTCCGAATGCGCACGTCATAGATTCCGGCATCGGCGAGAATCGCCTGGGCCACTTCGGCTCCCGTGAGCCCACTTTGAATTTGGACTTTCTGCCCGGCCTTGAACCGCGACTTGACAAGCGCCGAAACCGCGCCCGAGATAAGCAGCGTGACAAGCAGAATTCCCGTATAGAGAGGGTCGAACATCATAGGTCAAATCTCCTTGATTCGCCCACAAATTACACAAATTGCAAAGGGAAAAGAAAAACTTTCCTCCCGAAATGCCTATTTTTCGTTCCAGAAGGGCTTTTTTTCGGCCGCCATGTGCGCCGGGAACTTTTCATCCTCGCGGAGGCTCGCATCCAGGGCGTGTCCGAGGTCGGAAAACGTCTTTTCGAGCGGAAGCAAAAGTTGCAGAACGGAATCGAGCCGCGGAAGCTGTTTGCAGGATTCCAGCCGGGAAATGTATTGCCGGGAAAGTCCGCTGAGCGTTGCAAGCCGCTCCTGGCTCAAATTTTTTTCGATGCGCCATTCGATGAGCGCTTTGCTCAGGGCGTATTGGACTTTCTTTGTCTGGAACATAAATTAAATGGTATCAAAAGTCCGCCTGATTTCCTGCAACCGAACGGTTGCAAAAGAAAAGTCCCCGATTTTTTGAAAATGGCTCCGTTCTTGCATTTTTGGGAAAACAAATTTGTTATCTTGTGAACATTCTGAATTTTATCCATAAGGACATTTATGAAAAAATTGATTGCTCTTTGCACTTGCGCCGCTCTTTTCGCCGGCTGCAATGAACTGGGAACTGCCCGTAAAACCTCCCTGGTCTCGGAAAAGGAAAAGATCAGCTATGCGCTCGGTTCCATCTTTGGCGTGCAGGCTCACGCCCAGCTGGTGGCCCGCGATTCCATCGACCTGGACATGGCCGTTTTCCAGCAGGCTTTTATTGAACACTACAATCAGGACTCCGCCAAATACCTTCTTTCGGATTCCATGGTGACCAGTGTTCTCAGCGAATTCTCGACCAAGCTTCAGAACGAGAAGAAGAAGAAGGACAGCATTGTCGCCGCAAAGACGCTCGAAGAGGGCGTCGCTTTTCTCGCCAAGAACAAGACCGCGGAAGGCGTCGTCACGACCGAAAGCGGACTTCAGTACAAGGTGCTCGCCGAAGGCAAGGGCGAAACGCCGACCGATTCCTCGATTGTCTCGGTGCACTACGTCGGAAAGCTTTTGGACGGCAAGGAATTTGACAATTCCATCAAGCGCGGTCAGCCTGCCGAATTCCCGGTTATGCGCGTCATCCCCGGCTGGACGGAACTTCTGAAGCTCATGAAGGTCGGCGAAAAGGTTGTCGCCTGGATTCCGAGTGAACTCGCTTACGGTACTTTCGGACGTCCTCCGATGATTCCGGGCAATAGCGTCCTCGAATTCGAAGTGGAACTCCTGAGCGTCAAGTCCGGCGCTGAAAAGTAAGCTTTCGTTTGACGGGAAACCCGCTCCGGCGGGTTTTTTGTTTTTATGATCAGTCGCATTTGCTGTCGATTTCTTGTGGCGCTCGTTTCGCTTGCGCCCGTCGCCTGTTTTGAACAGGGAAAGATTGACGAACTCTCCGAAAAGCTCGAGAGCCTGCAGGGAGAACTTTCAAACGTTCGCACGTCGCGCGAAGCCTTTGAAAAGAACCGCTTGCCGTCACTTTCCGTTTTGAGCGATACGGTGCAGCCGGGCGAAGGCCTCTACCAGGTCCTCGAACGCTTGCAGGTCGGTCGCGAGGACCGCCGTGACATCGTGCTTTCAATTCAGGACAGCGTGGAACTTTCGAACTTGCGCGTCGGACAGGCGTTTCACGTGGCGCGGGACTCCTCCGGGAAGGTGAACGTCTTTCGCTTTTCGCCGAACCCGGCGACGGTGCACCTGCTATTTCGAAACGATTCGACCGGGAGCTTTGAATATAAACTTGTCGCGAAGCCGCTTACGGTCAAGCATTCCGTATTCGAGGGGACGATTCTTCAGGACGGAACCTTGCACGGGACGCTACTTTCCGTCGGAATTCCGAGCCGCATGTCGGGCGTCGTCTCCGGGGTTTTGCAGTGCAAGATTCCCTTTTCGAGCGTGCAGCCGGGGGATCGCTTCCGGATTATGCTCGAAGAATCGTTTTACAGGGACAGCGTCTGGATTTCGGGAAAGGTTCTGTACGCGGAGTTTGAAGGCCGGACTGTCGGTCACCACGAAGCGTTCCTCTACGAGGACGAGGATCCCAAAAGTTCCTACAACGCGCACTATACGGCAAGCGGCGAGGTTTTGATTTTTGACGGACTCCGCTATCCGCTCGACAGGCTCCATGTGACAAGTCCGTTCGGTTCGCGCATCCATCCGGTGACCGGACAGCGTAAAATGCACAGCGGCATCGATTACGGCAGTCCCAAAGGCTCGCCGGTCTATGCCGTCGCCAAGGGAAAGGTGACCGTTTCGGGCTACGACGAATACAGCGGAAACAAGATTGCGATTAGGCATGCGGACAATTCCGTAAGCTACTACATGCATTTGAGCTCCCGCGGTGTCGGAGTCGGGCAGCAGGTGACGGGCGGCCAGGTAATTGGGCGCGTGGGAAGCACGGGCCGCAGCACGGGTCCCCATCTGCACTTGGGCTTTAAGGATGCGAGCGGAAAGTGGATCAATCCCAAGTCCAAGACGATGATTGCGACCCCAAAACTTCAGGGGGAACGCCTCGCCCGTTTGCAAAAACAGGTCGCTCAAATTCGGGAAGAAGTCCGCCTAACCGAAGAGGAAACTCCCCGGGCCTTTGAAGGCTCGACGGTCAAGGTCAAACAGCGGGTCGTGTCAAAGCCCTGAAAGAATTCGGAAGGCGCCGCCGCGCTTGACTTCTTTTATCGCTTCGCTCGGAGAAAGTTCTTTTCCGAGCTTTTTCTTTTTGACGGAGGCGGTTCTCCAGGTCGGCTGGGTGTCCGAACCGTAACCGGCCGTGCGCTTTTCCTTGGCGCCCTTTGCCAGTTCCACGGCCTTTTTCAGCGCCGAATCCGAATCGACGATGTAATAGTCCGGAACGAGACCGTGTGTGTGATAGGTTTCGTGATTCTTGTCAAAGAAAAGAATGCTCGTTGCCGAGGCAAATGCGCTGTCGGGTGTCAGCGCGTAGGTTTGCCCGATGCCCTTTCCATAAGAGTTCGTCCCGACAATCGGGGTCTTTAGGTTCAACGTGATGGCCGTCGCGAAAATTTCCGTGCAGCTCGCGCTTCCGCTGTCGAGAAGCATCACGTAATAGCGTCCCGCGCCGAGGCCGTCCTCTTCCGCAACGTAGGTGTATTCCGACGAATCGCGTTCGCCTTTTTCCGAATACCAGTCCTTTTCGATGATGATCGTGTCCCCTTCGAAAAGCAGATCCGCGGCCATCCAGGTGCACAGGGATATTTGCCCGCCGCCGTTTCCGCGCATGTCGATGACCGTCGATTTGGCGCCTTCCGTCTCCTTGAGCGCATCTTCGAATTCCAGGGCGGTACCGTCCTTTTCGTAGCCGTTCGTCTGCGTCACAAAGGACGTGATGCGAATGACTGGAATTTCGTCCGTCGAATCGAGATAGACGGACGGACTCATCACGACCGTCCGGGTTATTTCCTTTGAAAGCGTATCGGTGTTGCGGAGAAGCGTCACCGTGAAAGTGTTCGATTCCGCGTCCGAAAGGAATTTCTCGTAGTAGTAAAGTGCGGAGTGTGCCGAATCCGCCGAAAATTCCGTACTGTCAAGCCCCAGAATCACGTCTCCCCGTTCAAGTCCCGCAGTCTTTGCCGGGCCTTCCTTGAAGACGTTCGTCACCCGGAGCGTCGAATCGAGCAGCATCCCGAAAGACTTCTTTTCGGTCGGAGCTTCGTACAGGGCCGAGTAGATGGAAGAAAAATGTTCGTGCGGATAATAGTTGGTAAAGGGATCGGACATGTAGCTGAACATGGTGCGGACCGCCGCGACGTCAAGATACTTGATGGCCCATTCCTGGTTGAGCTGGTTTTCCAGGTAAAAGTCGGGCTCTTTGAGCTCCTTTTCCGCCAGATAGTAGTAACCGTGGAGAAACGAGTAGGTGTAAAGGAATTCCTCGTTTTCAAAAACGCTGGAACTCGAGGAGCTTTGATCCTCGTCATCCTTTTCGGAAGACGTGGTGCTTGTCGAACATCCGATGAAACAGCCGAAAACGACGATTGTCAGCAAAAAAAGGACAAATCGTTTATACATAAAACATTCTCCCGGAAATTTTTACGAATCGATATGGAGATTCTTTTTTTCCAAAAGCATTTTGGGCAGGGGACCCGCCAGGGGATTGTTCACGAGCGAAAGCGATTCGAGCGCGGGGCATTTCGCCAGATCTTCCGGGATGGTCTCCAGCTCGTTTTCGTCGAGGACTATCTCGCGGAGCTTTTGCAAATTTCCGAGGCTTGCCGGGACGGACACGAGGCTGTTTCCCGAAATCATCAGGACTTCGAGATTCTCGAGATTTCCGAGGCTTGCCGGGACCGTCGTGAGGTCGTTGTTGTCGAGGTAGAGCTTCTCTAAGCCCTTCATCTTTCCGATGCTCTCCGGAATTTCGGTAAGCATGTTGTCGTGAAGCGAGAGCTTTTTGACGTGTTCCCAGTTGCCGATTTCTTCCGGAAGGCTCAAAAGCTGGTTTTTGGCGATGTTCACCGTCTTCAGGTTTTTGAGGGCTCCGAGTTTATTCGGAAGCTCGGACAGGCTGTTGTAGCCCAGGTAGAGGTTTTCGAGATGCGGAAGGTCGGCGACCGTCTCGGGAAGCTCCATCAGGTCGTTTTCGCTCACGGAGAGGCTCTTCAGGTTCTTGAGCCGTCCTATCTCGTCGGGAAGTTCCACGAGCTGGTTCTGGTCGAGAATGAGCTCTTCGAGGTCTTCGAGTTCGAACAGTTGCGGAGGGAGAAGGCGGAGCTGCATTTCCGCAAGATTCAGCTTCTTTGCTTTCTCGGCTTTTGCCTTGGCGATGAGTTCAAGAAGATTCATAGTGCCTTCTCCGTTCTAATTTTTGAAAAAAGATAGCATTTTTGGCTGTTTTGCGGATGTTTTGGCTAAAAAGAGGGATTTGGGCGCCTTGGTGCGCCTTCCCGAACGTGCCAAAAATCAATTGTAAATATTTTGAAACATCTTTTTTCGTAGGAAATCTCGAAAATAAGTGATATTTTAATTATCTATGTATATGTATAGTCAAACTCCGGTTCGGAGTTTGAGTGACTAGAGGATAAAAATGGAACTGACAAAAGCGCAAGAGCGCAGACTTTCTTTTGTAGCCAGCCTGCTGAGCTTGAACCCCAACGATCCGACGGACAGGATCAAGGCTTTGCGGCATTTGAACCTCGACGAAGAGGGATGCTTTCACGGATTTCAGTATTCCCAGGGATTTCTGGAAATTTTCATCTTTATCGATGAAACGACGCCGCTCGAAAAGGCCGTCCACAATCTCGCTCACGACCTGAAACAGCTCCAGATTGCCGTTTTCCGCACGAGCGATCCGGACAATCCTTTCTTTATGTCGCTTCGCGAAGAGGCGGACCCGTGGGACGTTCTCAAGGTGGACGCCCCGGATGCGGACGAGGACGGTGACCAGCCGGCGAGCCGCCCGTATATGGAAACACTCGAAATTACGGTCCTCCGCACGCTTTCGAGCCGCTACGTCACGGACGCCGAAATGGAGCGCACGCTCAAGGACATGCGCCGCAAGCTGAATATCTGGAAGTCCGAGGTTCGCGCCAAGCTCGAGATTCGGGCGGAACACGACGACCTCGCGAAGGATTTCCGCAATAACGACGACAAGCTCGACATTGTGATGCAGGACGAGCCTCTTCACATGACAAGCAAGAGTGGCGAACTTTTTGTGGGCTTTTGCCCGATTCGCACGATTTTCGACTATCACCAGTCGCTCGGAAAGCGCCTCAAGACAAAGCACAACATGGCGATAGTTTCGAGCAATATTCGCACGTATCTCGGAAACCTCACCCATACGAATGCGGCGCTGATTGACGCCTTCCAGGAGATGGAAAAGGCGAGCGACGCGAGCGACTTCCCGTTCCTTCATAACGGCATGACGCTCACGGGCGACGACCTCCGACTGAAGGACCGCGACGGCAAGAAGGTGCTCCAGATTGAGCGTCCGAAGATTATCAACGGTGCGCAGAGCCTTTTTACCTACGAGCAGTACTTCAAGAAAAGCAAGAACCCGGTGAACCCGTTTGTGCTTGTGAAGGTCGTGGTGCCGTATCCCGAGGCCGATTCGTTCCTGCGGCAGGTGACGATGGCGAACAACCGCCAGAATCCGGTGTTCAGCTACCACCTTCGCGCGGCGGACGATTTGCAGTTCTTTATTTGGCAGCGCTACCAGGAAGAGGGCTTTACCTACGTCTATAAGGACGGTGTGCGGCTCAAGGCGCGCACCCGCAAGCTCGAAGTCCGCATGCGGCCCGAACTTGCCAAGACGCTCTTTATGATGGACGGAAAGATTTCCGAAAGCCGTTCGTCGGACTGCATCTTTGACAAGGAAAGCCTTTACCAGCACTGCTTCGGGGCATTCCTCCGCGTGGCTCCCGACAAGGAACGTGACTTTGTACGCAAGACGATTGCCTACACAAAGGCTTGGCAGCTGTTGACGCGCCTTCCGATAAAAATCCGCAATGTCGTTCCGGGCAAGGGCGTTTCTATTGAAGCGAACGATGCAAACCCGCTGACGCGCATTACGTGGAACGGACGCCTCGAAGACAAGTTCCTTTTCCGCAGCGCGGTCCGCGATGTCGTCGTGGCCATTGCGCTTCGGCACTGGCTCGTTTACGGCAACCCGATCCAGGACTTTGAATATCTGGTCGATAACGAAATCAACTTCAACGAGTCGCTGCTCAAGTATGCGTCCCGCATCTACGGTGACTATCTGAAGACGATTCTCGTGAACGAGTTCAAGGACAACAAGGACTATTACGATACGATTACGACCATCGACAAGGATTCGGGCGAGAACGTCGAACGGCGCCTTTGGAAGGGCTTCGGAACGACGGCGACGTATGACAAGATTATGCAGATGCTAGTCGCGAAGGACAAGTCGTGGGAAAAGTGCCTGGGGGACATCGACTGCTTTCTGGACTAGTCCCGTTTGACATTTGAGTTGAATAGGCTTGAAGCGATTCAAGCCTTTTTTTATATTGGCGCGCATGGCAAGTCTGCTCCTTTCGGTTATTTACATTTCGTTTATAAGTCTTGGACTTCCCGATTCACTGCTCGGCGCCGCCTGGCCTTCCGTGTATCCGGAACTCGGCGTGCCTATTTCGTATGCGGGCGCGCTTTCGATGATTATTGCCGTGGGAACCGTAATCTCGTCGTTACTTAGCGTGCGCCTGACGAGCTTTTTCGGAACGGGAAGGGTGAACGCGCTGAGCGTGCTTTTGACGGCCGTTGCGCTTTTCGGGTTTTCGACGAGCGACGCCTTTTGGAAGCTTTGTCTGTGGGCCGTTCCGTATGGGCTTGGGGCAGGCGCCGTGGATGCGGCGTTAAACAATTACGTGGCGCTGCACTACAAGAGCCGTCATATGAGCTGGCTTCATTGCATGTGGGGCGTCGGGGCGACTGTCGGGCCCTATGTGATGGGGCTCGCCCTTTCAAACGGTTTCGGATGGAACAGCGGCTACAGGGCCATTTCGGTTGTGCAGTTTGCGCTGGTCGTGATTTTGTTTGCGAGCCTTCCCCTGTGGAAAAGGAACGTTTCGGCCGCGGAGGAAAGACCCTCGAAGGTGCTTTCGCTCAAGGAAATTTTTAGGATTCCCGGTGCGAAGGCAATGATGCTTTGCTTTTTTTGCTACAGCGCGCTGGAACAATCGACGGGGCTTTGGGCGGCGAGCTTTTTGAACGGTTTCGGAGGATTTTCGGCGGATCGCGCCGCAAGTCTTGCCGGGCTTTTTTTTGTGGGAATCACCGTCGGCCGCGCGCTCAGCGGCTTTGTGACGATGAAGCTTTCCGATGACGGGATGATCCGTCTGGGGCTTGGCATCATCGCTTGCGGCGTCCTTTGCCTGTTTTTTCCCTTGCGGGCGCTTTCGCTTGCGGGGCTTGTGCTGGTGGGCCTTGGATGCGCGCCCATCTATCCGAGCATTATCCATTCGACGCCCGAGCGGTTTGGGCCCGAAAACTCCCAGGCCTTTGTCGGCATCCAGATGGCGAGCGCCTATATCGGGACGACCCTGATGCCTCCCGTCTTCGGACTTTTGGCGCGGATTTTCGGCGTCTCGATTTTGCCCGTTTACCTCGTTTTCTTTTTTGCGGTAATGCTTTGGATGCATCGGGCGCTTGTGCAGGGGAAGCTTCGCGGAAAGGCTTAAGGTCGCCACTAAAAGCTCAATTTTCAAAAATTTGGGAGCGATTTTGACCAAAGCAATTTTTAGAGGTTCCCTTAAAAATCGGATTCGTTCGGGACTTTCCGAAGATTTTCACCGGGAAAATTTTTAATTTCTATCGGCGTTTTTGTGGGCAAGGGAACGATTTTTCTGTATTTTGAAACGGCTTTTGCCCCGTGTATAGGATGATGCCCGGATTTGGTCTAGAATGAAAAGGCTTTTGGCCGCGTTTGCCCTTTTTATCGCGCTGTCTCCCGCCGAGGAGCCGGCGGATTCCGCCGTGTCCGGAAATGCCGCGGGGCAAACGAAAAGTTCCGTCCAATATATTCCGTTACCTCCCAATGCGACGCCTCTTTCGGATTTGGTGCCGAAGAACGGTGTGGGGCAGGGAAAGTCCTTGATGAACCCTCCGAAAAGCGAGCGCTTTGAACACAGCATCGACTTTGAAAATCGCGAGATGGAGGTTTCCAAAAAGTATGTGAATCCGATTAGTCGGGATACGGCGGAGATGTGGTCTTCGACCTACCCCGAGATTGCGTCTTATGTGTCGGATATGTATGATATCGGGTTCAATCGGCTGTGGCTGAACTCCTTTGCCGGACAGAAGGACGGCGGCTATTCCGCACCGGAAGGGGCGACGCTCTACGATATTGACATTCCCATCAACATGCCTTCGTGGATGAAGGACTTTGGGCTCGACAAGCCGAAGCTCCTTTTGCAGGGGACGATGGACATTCGACTTTCGGGCCGCGGCGAGCGGGATGACGCTCCGGGCAGCACCAAGGACAATCTCTTTCCGAGCCCGACGCTGTCTTATGACCCGAGCTTTATGGTGAAGGGAAAGATCGGGCCCTACATTACGGTGGAAGTGAACAATGTGGAGAGCGGTCTCGGGGCAAAGAACCAGATTCGCGTTGTGTACGAGGAATCCTACAAGGACGAGTTCGAGGACTACATTTTGCAGCGGATCGAGGCCGGTACGACATCGCTTGCGCTCCCCGGAACGGAACTTACGGGATATTCCGAAAATCACAAGGGGCTTTTTGGCATCAAGGCGGAGTGGAAGCTCGGCGACTGGTGGCTTACGACGATTGCTTCGCAGGATGGCGGAAGCCAGGAAAAGTACACGATTAACGCGAGCACGAGCACGACGGAATTCCAGATTCAGGACAAGCAGTTTGTCGCCTACCGATACTACTTTTTGAACCAGGAAGCCCGGAGCAACTACATCAGCGCGGGCCTCGCAGGCCGCAGCACGTCCTCTTACCCGGCGACAAACCTGAAGCTCTACCGCCGCGCACCGACCAACACGACGACGAACGTGGTCGAAAATATTACGGCGGTCTATGTGACGCCGACCGGCACGCGGGTCGAGAAGACCATCGACCGCCTCGTTCCGATGACCTCGAGCGACTATTCCTACGACAGCAAAACGGGCATTGTCAAGGTTCTTGGCGCAAACAAGAATACGCTCATTGCGGCGAGCTTCTCGGACGACGGAACGGGCCGCGCCGGGACGACGGTGAACAACAATTCGCGGGTGGTGCTTATCCAGTGGGACGCGACCCTTTCGGAGCTTGTCGATATCGACAAGCTGATGCTCCGGAACGTCTATTCCGTCGGAATTTCGGACGAGAGCGTTTCGAGCTTCGTCCTGCGGCTGAAGAACAAGTCCGGGGTTTCGAGCTCCTATTTGAAGACGCTTGGACTGGTCGATACGACGACGGGAACGGTTCTCACCGGCGACGCGACCATTTTCAAGAAGGACGCTTCGGGGTCCTACACGGGCGAAATGTGGCTGCCCTGCCGCCCGCTTTCGTGGTATTCCGGGGCGAATTCCTCGGCGCGGGCCCGCGAAAACTGTTTGGAGCCTTTCCGCAACGTGGATTCCTCGGCGGCGATGGCAAAGCTCTACACGCTTCCCGTTTCGAACATCGCGTCAAAGTTTACGAACCGCTTTTACTTTGAAAGTGTCGGCAAGCGGAGAAATTCCGTTATCAGCGTGCGCGATCCGAATTCGAGCTATTCCGTGAGCGCCGGCAGCTGCATGGACATTTCGGAAGGTTCCGAAAAGCTGAAGGCGGGTTCGACCGTACTTACCCGCGGCGTCGATTACGACGTGAACTACGAACTGGGCCAGATTGAACTTTTGAGCGAAACGGCTCTCGATCCGAACAAGGAAATTTCGGTGGAATTCGAATGCGAGCCTTTGTTCGAAATCGACAACAAGGTGCTTTTGGGAGCCCGCGCCGAGCTTCCGCTGTCCCGCTACGGATTTGGGGACGGGTCGCTGTTTGGCGTAACGGCCCTCTACAAGAGCCAGAGCACGACCGCTTCGACGCCGACGCTCGGAAGCGAGCCTTATTCGAGTTTTCTCTGGGGCGTGAACCTCCGTTTGCAGGACACGGTACAGTGGATGTCGGACGTGGTGAACATGATTCCCGGCATCGAGACGAAGGCAAAGTCGAACTGGCGCTTTGAAACGGAATTTGCGAGCAGCTATCACGATGCGAATACGAGCAGCGGCAAGACGGCCCTTCTCGAAGATTTTGAAAGCAGCGAATCGGGACTTGTGTATCCGCTGTCGAGACTTTCCTGGTATCAGGCGTCCCCGCCGGGCGGTGTCGATACGGACCCGAGCACTTACATCGAAAACCTTGACTACAAGCATGCGGGCGAGTTCATTTGGCACAGCAACAACACGGTTCTTTACAAGTACATCTACCCGACCGTCGGAAACAGCGACGTGGACAACCAGCGGCTCACCGTCCTGAAACTCACGCTTCGGCCGAACGACAATCTCACGGGAAACAGCTGGGGCGGCATTATGCGGCCGAATTCCAGCTACTATCAGGATTTGAGCGACATGAAGTATGTGGAGGTGGTGGCCCGCGGAAACGTTGGAAGCATTTACCTCGACCTGGGACTTGTGAGCGAAGACCTTTCGATTAATGGCGAAGCTCCGAACGGAACCTACGACGGCGAAAACGATTTGGGCACGACGACCGCGCTTCACGACAAGGGCCTTGACGGACTTTCGGGTTCGGAAGAAACGCGCTGGATTTGGGACTGCCGCATGAACGGATGCGTGAGCACGGTCAAGACAAGCGCCAATTCCGATGCGACGAACACGGATATTGCGCGCGACAACTTTGACGACGATTTGGATGACGAAAGCGACCCGCCGGTTGCCATCAACGGAACGGAAGGAAACTCGGGCGAACGCGCCTACGATACGGAAGACATCAACAAGAACGGTTCCCTCGACACGGACATCGGATTTGTCCGCTACCGGATAGACCTTTCCGACAACAACGACGCAAACTACGAGACGCTCAAGAACGGCTGGCGCAAGTGGAAGATTCCGCTCGACCAATACGATACGGTCGTTTCGAGAAACGGCGAAAACTATTTGACGATTCTCGCCCAGGCGCAGTTCTCGAGGCTCTGGATGGGAAAGCTCAATAACGGTGTCGCCGAGGCGAAGGTGCAGATTGTAAAGCTCGGCGTGATGGGAAATTCCTGGGAAGCGGCGAGCGTCTCCGACAAGTTCGTCACGTCTTCTGTCGGCGGATCCCAAACGGCAATCGTTGACGGCAGCGAAGTGGAAATTTCCTCTTCGACGGCCACGTCCGATACCACCTACCTGAACGTTTCGACCATCAACAATCGCGAAAATTCCGGTTCGTATTACAAGAGCCCGAATACCAAGACGGAACGCGATACGGAAACGAATGCCGCTCTCAAGGAAACGGCACTCGTTCTCACGTATAAGAACCTTTCGCCCGGACAGTCGGTCGGTGCGACGCGAACCTTTGATGCGGACGAAAAGGACCTTACCAAGTACAAGACGCTCAAAATGGAAATTCATTACACGACCGATGCGACGAAGACGCCCGTACGGTTCGCTTTCCAGTTTGGCGAAGGATCGCTCGAAGGCTCGACGGACTACTATGAATGGAGCTTCCGCCCGGTAAAAATCAACTGCCTCGCGTCGGAGCGTACCGCGGATTGCCACGAACGGAACTGGCTTGCAAACGCCTTCTCCGAAAAGCTCTCCGCGTTTTCCGACCTCAAAAAGGGACGCCGTCCGCCCTATCTCGAACCGGTCATCGACTCCATCGGAGGCGAACGCGAAGAAGTTCTGAAGCTCGTCGGCAACCCTTCAACGACATCGGTTGACTGGATCCGCTTTGTGATCATTGCGGACGAGGATGCTTCCCCTGCGGACCTCGAAGGCGAATTCTGGATCGACGACTTGCGCCTTTCGGGTATGGACAACGACTGGGGCTACGCTTTCCGCACTTCGGGCCAGGCAAACTTTGCGGACTTCCTTTCGGTATCGGCGTCCGCGCGTTACCAGGACGGAAACTTTGCGACGCTTTCGACCAGCGGATCTTCGCCGAAACCGACGCTCTCGGAAGCGGAATCGAAGCTCGACATTGCGGCCGATGCAAACGTCAACTGGAACAAGTTCCTCCCCGACGAACAGGGTTTCCACATGCCGATGAGCATCGGCTACAGCAGTACCACGGAACGTCCCTACTTAAAGCCCACGGACGACCTGGAACTTTCGCACGATAACATGGGCGACTTTGCCAAGGATATTTGGGACGGAAAGCTCACCGTCGAAAACGCCGACGAGGAAGAAAAACTTCGAAACGACGCGGAGTCGAGAGGCTACCAGTCGTATAGCCGCACGCGCCGCTTCAGCTTTAGCTACAGCAAGGATTACAAGGAAGAGGAAAGTCCCATCAAGGAAGTCCTTTCCCAGATTTTTTTGGAACGTCCGGCGTGGAGCTACAGCTATACGGAAACCGAGTCCCGCTCGACAACCGCCGCGGACTCCTCGTATTCCTACCACACGATCATCGAATACAGCCTCGGAACCTTTAACCGCTTCAACTTTAAACCGTTCGGCTTCCTCCGCAAAACGAGCTGGGCAAAGAGCTTTGCCGAGTCCTCCTTTGAACCGTGGCCGCAGACGGTGGATCTCACCCTCTTCGACCTGAGCTACATCCGCTACGTAAACCAGGAACGCGATCCGGACTTTACGGAACCGCAAACGTCGAAAACCGTCACCTATACGGTCGATCTGTCGCACAAGGCAAACGTCCGCTGGAACATTTTCCCCTTCCTCTCGACCAGTTACAGCCTGAACATTACGCGCGACATGTATGGCGGCGGCGACCAGGAAGACTTTGCCAAGGAAAATTTCTGGACGTTCAAAAACGGCGGCATGTTTGCCGCGGACGACATTTTCGATTACGATCACACGGACAGAAAGGTCTATGTATCGCCGGACAGCGTCGTCATCATTCCTTACGATACGGTTGCCGTGGTAAGCGCCGACGGGGACACGTCCCTCATCGACATGGACGATCCGAGTACGTACAAGGTTTTGTACGACAGCACCGTCTATTACAAGGTCGATAGCGTCGGGCACCGCGAATACGGCAGGTCCTACGGCATTCTCAAAAACGAACGCAGTCGCAGTCAGCAGTTCAAGACGACTTTCAGCCCGGCCATCATCCCGTTCCTTCCTCTGTCCATCTCGTTTACGTCTTCCTTCAAACAGCAAAAGACGATACCCGACGAATACGACCTGTACGATCCGACAATGGTCGAAAAGAACTACTGGACCATTTCCCAGACGAACCGCTTTGAATTTTCGCCGTCGTTCCGCATCGTGAACTTTTTAAAGCTCTTCGGCGAAAAGAACGCTGCCGCGGGATTCTTCGAAAAACTCAAGTGGCGCGACATCAAGGCCGCATGGACGGTCGATCTCTCCACGGTCGGCGAAAACTTTACCCTGTCGCAGCTCTACGAAGAACAGGGCGTGACGCCCCTCCAGTATTATCTGTATGGACTCGGAATCGGAAACGGCTACCGGAACCGCGGCATCTGGAATATAGTCTCGGGCGACATGGGACTTGACCACCGCGACGACTACACGGGCTTTGCCGAATACCGCAACAAGGACGTCGATACGCTCGTCTATCAGGGAAACTTCACCCATTCGGTAAACAGAACGCTCAACCTTTCCACGGGCTTTACGCTTCCGTTCTGGAACATCGGCATTGTCTCCGATATGCAGTGGAAACAGGACTTTAGCCAGTCGCGCGAATATCCGCTTTACACGGATTCGACAATCGTCTGGCCCAAATGGGGCGTGGGCGTGACCGTTCCGAACTTTTCCCAGCGCATCGGGTTCCTCAACTCGTTCCGCAGTGTGAGTACGACGCACCGGGTCGATTACACGCGGACCCGCGTATCAAAACCTTTCCAGAGCGCGGAAGACAGCTGGACGACCACATGGAACTTTAATCCGCTCGTCCGCATCAGCTTCCTCACGCAGCAAAATATCCGCATCGAGGACAATACCTATCTCAAGCTCGAATTTACGGACAGGCGCCCCAAGGAAGAAGTCATTTCGCAAACAAACTGGCCCGCCAAAACCGAAGACCTTTCGGACACGACCAAATATTTCTATACGCCGTGGATTCCGACCGCCCTGTATAAGGATTTCGGCTACAACGTCGGGAACGATCTCACCATTTCGTATCCGCTCAAGACAAAGCGTGGATTCCAGTTCTGGAAGTGGTACTTCAAACTGAAAAACGATATAGACCTGAGGCTCACCGCGGGCTACGAATACACGAAGACCATCCGCGAAACCTACGAACCGGAGGCCGGCTACGACAAATGGGAAAAGAACGAAGCCGCGGGCGACGTCTATCGCAAGTGGAACATCGACGGCAATGAATACGCGGTCTATTTCCCGAAGCTCCACAAGACGGATCGCACCGTCCCGTCTCGCATCCACGAATGGTTTATCCGCCCGAGCGCGGGCTACCAGTTCAACAAAATGGCGAGTATGAGCGCCTACATCGAATACCGCCAAATTCACGAAAAGCTCGACGACGAAACCGCTCACGTGGAACAGATTCTCTCCTTTGAAATTGCGCTGCTTTTGCGCTTTAACTAGAACGATGAAACCGCAAAACCTCTACTGGGATTCCTTTCGGACATTTTTCAAAATCGGACTTTTTACTCTCGGCGGCGGCTACGCGATGATTCCTCTCATCGAAGCGGAAATCATCGAACGCAAAAAGTGGATTTCCCGCGAGGACTTTCTGGACTTGGTCGCCATCGCACAGAGCTGTCCTGGAATCTTTGCGGTCAACATCAGCATTTTTATCGGATACCGCCTGAACCGCGTAAAGGGAGCGCTCGTCACCGCTCTGGGAACCGCGCTTCCGTCGTTTCTCATCATCCTCGCCATCGCGCTCTTCTTTCATCATTTTCAGGAAAATAAAATTGTTGAGGCCGTTTTCCGCGGCATCCGCCCGGCGGTTGTCGCCCTCATCGCCGTTCCCACGTTCAACATGGCAAAAAAGGCAAAGCTCAACCGCCAAACGTTCTGGATTCCGATTGCGAGCGCGCTTCTCATCTGGCTTCTCGGGGTTTCTCCCATTCTTATTATCGTATGCGCGGGCGTCGGCGGATTTCTCGTCGGAAAGTTCGGAAAGAAGGAGGGCGGCAAATGATTTACCTCCAGCTTTTTTGGACGTTTTTTCAGATAGGGCTTTTCGGCTTTGGCGGCGGCTACGGAATGCTCTCGCTCATTCAGCGCGAAGTCGTCTTTAAGCATCACTGGATGTCCGCCGGTGAATTTACGGACATTGTCGCCATCAGCCAGATGACGCCCGGTCCCATAGGCATCAACTCGGCGACGTACGCCGGCTTTACCGCTCTCCAGAATGCGGGGGCCGAAAAGCTTTTTTGCGTCCTCGGAAGCGTGACGGCGACCTTTGCCGTGGTTTTTCCTTCCCTTGTTTTGATGATTCTCATCAGCCGTTACTTTATGAAGTACAAGGACCATCCGTCCGTTCGGCACGTGTTTGAAGGGTTAAGGCCCGCGGTCGTCGGGCTGCTCGCCGCGGCGACATTAATGCTCATGACCCGCGAAAACTTCGGCTCTCCGTTTGAAAATCCGCCCGAATTTGCCGTTTCCGTCGGACTTTTTGGCCTGACGTTTGTCGGTACAAAGTTTTTTAAGGTCGGACCCATCAAAATGATCCTGGTGGCCGCGCTTCTCGGGCTTGTCATCTACGGATTCTGACGGGGAAGCCTCGAAAATTCTAGATTTTTCCCCGCCATGAAAAATTTGGAAGATTATATTCTCAGCGTTCGGGATTTTCCGATTCCGGGCATTGTCTTTCGCGACATCACGGGCATTTTGGATTCTCCGGACGGGCTGCACCTGGCATTTGAAAGCCTCTACAAGGCTCTTGAAAACGTGGAGTTTGACGTGGTGGCGGGGCTTGAGGCTCGAGGCTTTTTGTTTGGCGTGAGCATTGCCGACCATTTTCACAAGAGCTTTGTCCCCATCCGCAAAAAGGGTAAGCTTCCGCGCAAGACCGTTTCGGCCACATACGACCTGGAATACGGTACGGCGACAATCGAAATGCACCGGGATGCGGTAAAGCCCGGTCAAAAGGTGATTCTTTTTGACGACCTGCTTGCGACGGGCGGGACGATGAACGCGGCGGCATCCCTTGTGGAAAGCGTGGGCGGCATTGTCGAAAAGGCGCTTTTTATCGTGGAACTGTTTGATTTGGGCGGCAGGGCAAAACTTTCAAGGTATAACGTGGAATCCCTGGTAAAGCTTCCGGGCCACTAACTCATTTTCAACACAAACGGAGAACCTATGATTGAAAAATTGTTCAAGGTCGTCGAAAACAAATCGAGCGTCCGGACAGAAATTCTCGCAGGCCTCACCACGTTCATGACGATGGCCTACATCCTTGCCGTAAACCCGAGCATCCTTTCCGCTTCCGGAATGCCCAAGGGCGGCATCTTTATTGCAACGGCTCTCGCCGCGGCCGTCGGTTCCACCATGATGGCGCTTTTTTCGAACTACCCGTTTGTGCTTGCACCGGGCCTCGGACTGAATGCGTTCTTCTCGTACACGGTCGTCATCACGATGGGCTACAGCTGGCAATTTGCGCTACTTGCCGTGTTTGTCGAAGGGCTTCTCTTTCTGGCGCTTTCGCTCACGTCCGTTCGCGAGAGTCTTTTTAACGCGATTCCGCTTTCGCTCAAGTCCGCCGTTGCGGTGGGCATTGGACTTTTTGTCACGTTCATCGCCTTTCAGGGGGCAAAGATTGTCGTCAATTCCGATGCGACGCTCGTCACGGTTGTGAATTTTCATCGGGTCGATTTTCACACGACTGGAATCTGGGCGCTTCTCGCCATTATCGGAACCATCATTATGGGATATCTCGTTTCGAAGAAAATCCGCGCGGGAATTCTGATTGGCATGTTTCTTACGTGGTTTTTGGGCGTCCTCGCGGAACTTGTGGGCCTTTATGTTCCGAACGCCTCGCAGGGATTCTTCTCCGTCGTCCCGCACTTCGGAAACTATTTCGGCGATCTCGGCAAAACGTTTTCGGAATTCGGTTCCATTGCCTTTGCCGCTTTCCATCCGGATTTCTGGACGCATTCGGTGAACGGCGCGGTCGAGGCTTCGGGCTGGACGCTTGTCAAGACGCTTGACTTCTTTGTCGTGATGTTCGCATTCTTCTTTGTAGATCTGTTCGATACGCTCGGAACCCTGATTGGCGTTTCGCTCAAGGGAGGCTTTTTGGATGCAAACGGAAAGCTTCCGCGGATTTCGGGCGCGCTTTATGCGGATTCCATCGCAACGTCCGTGGGCGCTGCCCTCGGCACTTCGACGACGACAACTTTTGTCGAAAGCGCCTCCGGTGTCGCTGCCGGCGGAAAGACCGGTCTGACGTCCATTTTTGCGGCGTTCCTTTTTATCATTTCCATCGTCTTTGCTCCGGTCTTTTTGGCCATTCCGGGATTTGCGACCGCTCCCGCTCTGATAATTGTTGGATTCTACATGATAAGCTCCATTTCGAAAATCGACTTTAAGGATTACTCCAAGGCCATCCCGGCGTTTCTCTGCATTGTCGCGATGCCGCTTACCTATTCGATTTCGGACGGCATCATGTTTGGCGTCATCTCCTACACGGCGCTCAACTTTATCCTTGGAAAGCGGAGGGACATTCACTGGATTATGTATATTCTCAGCGTGCTGTTTATTTTGAAATATGCGCTGATGTAACAAAAACCGGAATGTTTGAAAAACGGCCGTTCTATTTGAACGGCCTTTTTTTTGCGGATGCGCGGCGCCGAAAAAGTGTTCCCGGTGCTGGGTGAAATTGTATATATTTAATGGCAAATAAACCTTTAGAGGAACCCATGAAAAACATCCTTTTCCCCGCTCTTTCCCTGCTTGCCGTCCTGGCCTTCTCCGCCTGTTCCGACAGCAGTAGCAGTTCTTCGGCTTCGGATGATTCCGCCTCCGATGCAAAAAAAGCGACTTGCGCCATTACGCAGAATGAAGAAAATGCGTTCGAGATGATAATGGACAAGCCGGATTCCGGAACCGTGACCATATCGATGACTTATGAGAATGGCCTCTTTACGAATTCATCGGTCACCGTCTTTGACGAAAGCGTTTCGCAAAGCGAGTTGGATGCCGCCTGTGCCGAAGTAAAGAGCGACGCCAATGGTGATGAAGCGGAAGGCTTTACGAGCACTGTAACGTGCGAAGGAAATACCATCCGTACGGAATCAACGATGCAGGTCATGATTAATCCGATGACAATCGGCGGACTTACCTCGTCGTTTGTTGAAATGTGCGAGCAGGTCCAAAAGACCGGAATTATTCCCGACGACGATTCGGAAAAATGAACTTTATGAAGTCGCCTTCAGGTCGAAAGTTCGACCTGTGCGACCTGCTGGGTTTTGGAGGGGAATCTTTACGCTTCCGAGAAGTGTGTTGAGTCTGTTGTCGAGCCCGCAACCGTTTCCCGGACGTTCTGCTGGCGATTTCAATTCTTTTGTTGAGGTGACCTGTGCGCAAAATACTAATGGGAATCTTCCTTGTTGGCTTGGCAGGATGTAGCTTCTTATCCAGTTCTTCTTCTGAGAAAAGTTGTCTAGGAGAAACCGCAGGCTCTTTTTATGGAAGGTTGAATCTCAACTTCAAATTATCTTGTCCATATGAAGA